>NZ_CAGKLC010000044.1:0-36680 GCF_903469665.1 Flavobacterium sp. UGB4466
CCATCCGTACACAATGTCAGACTGGTTTCTTACGGACTTAAACTGAGATTTGCTTTACGTTAATTAACAAACAAAAATCTTAAATAACTACTTTTCTCGCTCGGGAAAAATTAAAAAAGTCGGTTTCTTGGGGGAAATCGGCTTTTTTTTTTGAGGAATCTCAGTTCATCCAAAAATATCAATCCAATCATTGCCATTATGAATATTAAGAATACAAATTGGATTATTTCCAGACTGATTTAAGCTTTAAAATTAAGATTAGTTCTTAACCCGAATGCCATACCTAAATAAACACATTCATTTCTCTTTGTTTATTTTTTAAAAAATATAATGCTTTTTCATATATAATCTGATCACATTTTATAACAAGTATTTCTTTATTATCATAAACTCTAAAAATAATCATCTGATTGTTTGCATACTTTAAAAATACACTTTTGATATCTGATGCGCCTTTTCCAATTTTACTCCATCCACAAGAAAGATGAAAAACGACATGTTTTTGGGATATGCAAATGAAGCCACATTTACGAGATTTTAAATAGACATTTAACATACATGAATCCTGATCTTCTTCATAAGAAACTATAGTTGGTCTGGATAATATTGAAAACATAAATAATAAATTAAATGATTGATATGCCTATTGCAATTGCTAAACACATTTTATATGGTCCCTTTTGTTTAAATATATCATTTTATTTGCCAAAGTTTCAGGTGTAACCCACTTATAACAAGGCAACCTCATTTCTTCTATACCAACTGCCTGTGCAGCTCCATACGCAAAAGTGGCGCATTGTCTGCGATAATGATAACCGGAGGTGTCTGAATTCCCACTATTAAAATCTCTTATATAATTTGAAAGACGGGACATTTGATTAAAATCAAGTTGATAAGTTCTTGAAACCAAATCGGGACTTCTTAAATGAGATTTATCATCTACAACTAACATTCCCGGCATTCCGAAAAATATAAAAGGGCATGCCTCCGATTTTTGAAGACCACGTCCTTGTCCGGGCCAGTGGCCCAGATATACTTCAGTATCCCCGGTTGTATTCACGCCAATAAAAGCATGGCCGACAAAGGTATTGTCCGGAGCATCTGCATAAATAGTCAATTGTCCCGCACTCAACCCAAACGGATCCACCCATCCATTAGAGTCATGCACGTAAGCATAGAAATTCGGGTTATTTCCCAGCAGTCCTATTCTGTCCTGACTCAGATAAGTTCCTGTGTCCGGCGAGTAATAACGATATCGGTTGTAGTACAAGCCCGTCTCTACATCCTCAAATTGCCCGAGCTGTCTGAATTGGACGAAGTTCCTATCCCCTTTTAAACCTTTTAAAGCACCATAAATGTCATAATCAGTCTCCCAAATAAGATTACCAGTATCATTGTAAACCTGCACAGGACGACCGATATAATCATTAATAATGGAGAATTTTTCTTCCCCCATTATTTTTGCACTCGGTGTAAAACTTCCTTCCTGATATACCCAGGTTATCAGATTGCCTGTTGGCTCAGGTTTATCGTATATCAGAAAGTCTCCGTCTTCATCTATGGCGATTAACCGGGGTCTTTCTTTCAGATCGTATTTCCACTCATGAATAAGAACGTTACCGTCCCAAAAATAGCGATTTATTTGTTGGTCGGCAATTTTTGCCGTACGTCTCCCCAGTGCATCATATTCAAAGCGTACCACTTTACCATCAGGGTTTTGTAAACTCTCGAGCATGCCATTGGCCAGCCAGCGGTAAATGGTATCGCCTTGTTGCCACTGCTCGTGTTCTTGTTGTAGCTTTTTTTCTTCTTTTTTGTTGCCTATAAGTTTATCAAAGAGATTGGTTGGTTTTTCAAAAACTAACGGTTTTGTAATATCACGAGGACTTTTGTGAATCAGATTCCCCAGTTCATCATACTTGTAATGGTAGGTTTCGTCTTTGAGTAGTTTACCTCCTTTACCGTATTTACGATCGCTGTGATCCAGGGTTTTGTAAAGGTTTCCTACGACATCAGGTGTTCTATAGAGTTCTTCAGTGCCATTATAACTTTTAGCCAAATTCCCAAAATCATCATAATCAAAGTAGGTCATGTTTTGGGTTAGCTGATTTACAGCACTGCGAAGCTGTCCGTTGGTATCCCAATTATAGAAACGGGAACCGGTACGTTTACCATTGACAAAAACTTCCTGTTCTTTTTGCTTCCCACTGCTGTTATAACTGGTTTTGATGTGCAATCCTCCTGTAGCAAAACGTTCTATCTCGCGCCCTAAATCATCTCTTTTCAGAGTAGTTTCCCAAGCCTGATGTCGTTCCTTGAGTTCGTTGCTTTGAGCTTCTATACGTTCGAGCTGTCCTTTTGGGGTGTAGTGGGTGTTGATGTTGGCGCCAAGACTTGTTTCGATATGGGTACGCTGTCCTAAGGTGTTATAAGTTGAAATCAGCGTTATAGCATTTTCGGGACTGTCAAGTTGTTGTTTTTGGGTTTCTTTTACGATGCGTCCAACAGCATCGCGTTCCAGACAAATGCTTACGTTTTGGTTGTTGGCTTCTGTCAGTAATCCGTTTTTGTTGTAGGTATAGGTTTCCCAGGTACCATCATGGTAATCGGCTCTGATAATTCGCCCGAGTGCATCCCGTTCATAGTCGGTAAATTTTCCCTCTCCTTGATCGATTCGGGTTACTTCACCGGCCAGATTGCGATGGTATTTTTTAATGATCCCGTCAAAAGCGGTTTCACACATGATGTATCCGGCTTTGTCTCTCCTAAAACTATAACTTTCGTTGTCTTCATTTTTTATACTGGTCAACTGCTCCATCTTGTCGTAGTCAAAACGTACTTTTACCCCGTTTTGCTCTCTTACGGCAAGGCTTCCCATTGGGGTATAGCTGAATTTTATATGATTTTTATTGTCTTTTAAAGCGATTACTTCCTCATAATTATTATACGCAAACTCAATGATGTTACTGTCTTTTTCTATAATTTGCTGTACTCTGTCCAATGCATCATAGGTAAAGTAATCGGCCATTTGCATAGGGGTGTAAATGGCTTTTACACGTCCACGATGGTCGTATTCCCAACTCTTTAGTTTTTGGTCGTTTTCGCGCCATTCAATAAGATTATACTGCTGATCATAAACCAATTCAAGTGCGTTATTATTTTTAGCAACGCCGGACAATAGCCCGTTTTCATAATACGTAAAACTGGTATAGGTTTTATCGGGTGCAATAATGGTTTTGAGCTGATGTGTTTTTTGATCATTATAGAGATAAATGGTTTTATGTCCTTCCGGATCTATGGCTATGGAAGGACGGTTTTCCTCATCAAATAACATCATTTCCTGAGTGCCGTCAGGATAAGTGGTACTGATTTTATTGCCCATCTCATCATAAGTGAATCCTAAGATACGGTCTTCCTGATCGATCTGGCGATACAATTCCATAAACTCGGTATAAGTGTTATAGATACTATTGCCCAACGGGTCTTTGATCCGGGTAATGAGCTGATCAGGTTCATAATAATAAGTAGTTACCGCTCCGTTGGCATCGGTTACCAGGTTATACCCTTCTTCAGTATGATATTCTATCCGGCCTTCCTGCCAGCCTCCGTCACCCCAGGTGTGTACACAACGGTTCTCAGTATCGTATTCCCAATAAAAGGTTTGTCCGTTACGATCCGTTTTCTCCACCATCAGATGATCCTCGTACACGATTCGGCTGGCTTTGCCTAAGCCATCCACAATAGCGATTATGTTATGTAACTCATCATATTCATAGGCCACTAAAAGCTCGTCCTGCTCAGGCCCTTCCAGTTCAAGTTTCTGAATGAATCCGTCTTTGTTACTTACTTTTATGATTCGGCCACAGGCATCGATGATTTTGTTTAGGATATATCCCGAAAATTCAAAAAAGATAGAAAGTCCATCGGGATTGCTTATTTGGGTGAGTTGGTATTTTTTGCCGTCAAAAAGGGCAAAATCATAATACCGTTTACCGCTATGATCATAGGCCTGATAACCGATTGGGGTTCTTTTTAAAGTGGTTTTTTCCTGGCGCAGGTAAAATTCTTCACCGGGTAGTAAAGCAGGAAAAGCGACCAGGCGTCCATCGTCCATACGAAGTCCTAAAGCATCATCTTCAGGATACAACTCTACGGCTCTGTCATAAACACTGTGTACACCATGTCCGAGCCAGCCTAAATAGTCTGAATCGGAATACCAGTTGCGCTCCCAATTCAGGGTTATAGGACTTGCAATATCAAAATCACTGCCTTCATATATCACCGCTCCGTTGATCAGGTTTACAGGCTCAAAACCTGCCTTACACAATAATTTACTGAGTTTATTAGGCCCAATAGCACCTTTTAGAAATTTATTGAATGCTTTCCTCCTCTCTTTCATCAGGGTACCAAAACCCATACTGGCAATCAGTCCGGTAGGCATACCTCCCAAATCGGGAACATAAGGACCGCCCAGTATCACGGGCTTTCCGGTAGGAATAGGCAAAGAAAATGATGTTGGGGCAAATAATGTCGGGGCAAAGGGAAGCTTTTTTTGACCTACTTTGGTTGTTTTTCCCATCGAGATCGGGATTCCGATATCGTTGCAGGTCATTAGCATATGGCCTTTGGGGCTCATTCGGGTACTGTCTGAAAAAACGGTTTGTGAGGCAAAAAAGTTCACACTTTCATGACCAATAATGGGAGCCATAAGCCAGGGAGGGCTAAAAAGCGGAATATGCACCAAAGGAATTATAATTCCGCTGGTATCTGAGTTACCCCTTTTTAAACCATTAACATACACACTGGTACCTAAAAACGGAGTATAATCTGCAGGGTCAATTACAATACCTATATAAGGATGAAAAGGATTAAATGGCGGTAAAGTAGTAAAATGAATATCTATCCCGACCACAATGGTCAAGTGATTGTTGGCTAATAACATAATTTCAGGCGTTGTTTAATTGATATTCTTTTCTTATTTATACATATACCCTTACAAGTACATTCGAAAACTACTACAAATAAGGGTAAATGTACTACAAAATATTAATCGTAAATACATTTTTATAAGATTAAACTTTCAATTTATAACAAACCAAAATTTCAGGAGCCAGAAATACTAATTTTTCAGTGTTTTCAAATTGATTTCTGAATGACAAAGTCTCAATAAGGACGGAAGAGTAATCTCCAGATAAACAATCAAATTAGTAACTGATTCAAATTTAAACTGATTTCTCGATGAGCAAACGCCTGTATAACTAGGCTTGCTTTTTCCCTTTCAGGGTAATTAATGTTAATTTACTGCATAGTGCATTGCACTATACTGTTGCTTAAGCTCTTTCAGAGCTGGTTTGGAAAAGTGATCTCTTTTAGATCAGACTGCATTGTAAAAAATATTGCAGCTTCGAATAATATTCTCAATACTTTTATTTAAATCTCAAAGATGGGCTGAAAATCCAAAGGCAAAAGCATAGTGTATCGTATTATGAAATAAATAAACCATCTATCAAAGTCCTGTAAGGGCGAAAGAGTAAACTCCAATCTATACGCCTGATCTCGTTTAATCCTCATATATTTCTATCATTTTTTGTTTGAGGCCGCACTTTTAATTACTTTTATGGTATTAAATCTAATCAGCATCAATGATTATAAAGAAAAAGAATACCTGGTTTAAAATGCTCTTTGAATGGCGAGGTTCCGTTTTGCCACAGCTGCTTCCAAGGCTTTTATTATTACTGCTGTTTTCCTTTGTCGTGGTTTATTTTAAACCCTGGCTCCTTCAATATAATCTGCACATCAATCCTGCTATTTTTACATTGTTTGGAATTGCGCTGGCCATTTTCCTCGGTTTCAGAAACAGTGTGAGTTACGATCGTTTTTGGGAAGGGCGAAAACTTTGGGGTGCATTGCTCAATGATACCCGATCTCTTGCCCGACAAAGCATCACTCTTGTTCCTGATAGAGAATACGAAGTCCAACGCGAAAAATTCACTAATTTGCTTATTGCATTTGTATACAGTCTCAAACATCAGCTTCGGGAAACCAATTCTGATGCCGATATGAGTCGATTACTACCCAAAGAGTTTGCCGACCAATTAAAAGAAACTCGCTACAAACCCATACTCCTTTTAAGAGAATTAGGTCTTTGGGTAAAAGACGCTAAAGCTGAAAATAAAATAGACAGTGTTACACAACTGGCTTTTGAAGAAAATTTAAATAAACTGTCCGATATTGTTGGCGGATGCGAACGAATTGCCAGCACACCTATCCCCTACACCTACAGTGTATTATTACACAGAACGGTTTATATTTATTGCTTTTTATTGTCCTTTGGTTTTGTCGAAACTATGGGCTGGATTACACCGTTTATCATTGTTTTTATTGCCTATACTTTTGTGGCGTTGGAAGCCATTGCAGACGAACTTGAAAATCCATTTGGCCTGCAGCCTAACGATCTTGCTCTGGATGCAATGTCTGAAATGATCGAAAACACCTTATTAGAATTAAACGATAAAAAAATAAATCCGGTAACGCATCTTAAGGATTACTTTATTACCTAAAAGAGGAGTCACTCCTCCATTATATTTCGAATATGAACAGAGTGTTATTAGTTGAAGATGATCCCAGAGTGGCATCATTTATCACAAGAGGATTAGAAGAACATTTGTATGAAGTTAAAACCATTACCAAAGGTTTTGAAGCCATCAAAGAGGTCATGCAAAACGAGTACAATATCATTATCCTTGATATCATGCTTCCGGACATTACCGGCTTTGAAGTTTGCGAAGTTTTACGAAGCAGAAAAATTATTGTACCCATACTTATTTTAAGTGCACTTGATACACCACAGGAAAAAGTAAAAGGTTTACAATCCGGAGCCGACGATTATCTCGCCAAACCCTTTTTGTTTGAAGAACTTTTGGCCCGAATTAATGCACAGCTTCGTCGTGCCGAATTCAGTACCGGAATTCTCGATTTTCAGTCCTATGCCGGAATCGAAATCAATATGAAAGAACAAAGTGCCACAAGAGACGGCAAAGAGCTCAACCTTTCATCAAGAGAACTCAAACTCCTGATTTTCTTTATGAAAAATCGCGAAACTGCCTTGTCAAGAGTGGCCATTGCACAAGCGGTCTGGAACATTGATTTTGACAGTACCTCCAATACTGTTGACGTGTACATTAATTATCTGCGAAATAAAATCGACAAGAACTTCCCCACTCCGCTCATTCATACCATAAAAGGAACGGGGTATATGTTGAAGCAGAAGAGCTGAAAGAGTAAAGAGTGAAGAGTGAAGAGTAAAGAGTGAAGAGTAAAGAGTGAAGAGTAAAGAGCAAAGAGCAAAGAGTAAAGAGTAAAGAGTAAAGAGTAAAGAGTAAAGAGTAAAGAGTAAAGAGTAAAGAGTAAAGAGCAAAGAGTAAAGAGCAAAGAGTAAAGAGCAAAGAGCAAAGAGTAAAGAGCAAAGAGTAAAGAGCAAAGAGTAAAGAGCAAAGAGCAAAGAGCAAAGAGTAAAGAGTAAAGAGTAAAAATCTGCTGAATCTGCTAACCCGAGCGATAGCGAACAGGCGAAGCAATCTGCGAGAGGAAATAAATACCCACTTATTTTGAATTATGTTCCCATATATTAAAAACAGCCCTAAAGCGTTATGAATCTAAAAAAAAAATTAGCAGTAAATTCTACGTTGCTTTTTGCTTTTATCGTCGGATTACTCATGACCGGATCATTCCTGCTTTTCAGAAGTCATATGAAAGACCTTTACTATGACAATCTCGAAGATCATGCCTTGACTGCTGCTTTATTTTATTTTAAGAAGGATGAAATAAAAGAATTCACAAACGAACGATACCATCAGATTGAAGTTCAGTACCACCGAATCAACAATGAATCCATTCGGGTTTACGATGCTAAAACCAAAAAATTATACTTAAAAGATTCAATTGATATTGAGCTTAGCGACCATGAACTGAATAGTATTGTAAAAAATAAAATAGAATCGTTTACCATAAAAAACAGGCAGTTTGTAGGTTTATTTTACAAAGACAATCAAGGGGATTTTATAATTGTAGTCTCCGGTATCAATCACACCGGTAACCGACAGCTTGAGATTTTGGGTCTAATGTTTATCCTTTTTTACCTGGCAGGTATTCCTCTAAACTATCTTTTGGGGACATTTTTAGCCAAACAAACCTTCCGTCCTTTTAAAGAAGTCATTGCAAAAGTAAATACCATCACCACCGAAAATCTGCATTCGAGATTAGAAGTGCAGCAAGCTCAGGAAAAAGATGAAATTAAAGAACTTGTAACCACTTTCAATTATCTCTTAGAAAGACTTGAAACCGGTGTGATGACGCAGAAAAATTTTCTAAAAAACGCCTCACACGAGCTCAAAACTCCCTTGACCATCATCATTGGTGATATTGACGTATCCCTGCAACAACCCAGAACCAACGAGCAATATGAAGAAATTTTAAAATCTCTTAAAAAAGACACACTGCATTTAAAATCAACCTTAGATGGTCTTCTGGTACTATCGGGACTTCAGCTGTCTGAACCTCAACAAATGGAAACCATAAGAATTGATGAAATACTATGGAATGTACTGGAGAAAAAAGCAATTGAATACCCCGAATCTAAAGTATCAGTAGATCTAAGTGCTTTGGCCGATCGTGAAAATTTACTTTCGGTTCATGCCAATAAACATATGCTTTTTATAGCCCTTTACAATATTTTAGACAATGCAATTAAGTTTTCATCTCCTAAGCCGGTAAATGTTTTAACTTTCTCTGAGCACCATAAACTTTTAATACAAATTACAGATCAGGGCTCCGGAATTTCAGAACAGGACAAAGAATCTATTTTTGATCTTTTTTTCAGAAGCGATCATACCCGCCACATACAAGGACAAGGCTTAGGTCTCTTCATTACCATGCAGATACTCAAACTGCATCATATTCATGTTAGAGTAGATTCTGAAGTTGGAAAAGGTACCTCTGTTACCTTAGTATTTCCATAATCTGATTCGTTTCTCTGCTGTTTTACAAACCTTAATCCAATCTGTTTTTGCAGTTGGTAACCTTTACTTAACACTCTAATCTTTCTTTAATCTACTTTAAATACAACTCTAATCCGTTTATTTTTAACTATTTACACAAATCATTGATTTTAAAGACCTAAAAGATTCTACAAACCTAACAGCTTGATCATTTTAAGTTAACACTAACTATTTTTATCATTTTAAGTTAACAAAAGCGTTAAATCCGATCGGAGCAAACTGAGTTTCTTTGTCAAATAAAAACTCAAAAATCAATGACAAAACTAAAACTCATTTTTTCGGCTGTAATGCTCCTTGTTATGGGAAACATTTTTGGTCAGATTACTACCTCTTCATTATCTGCAAAAGTTAATGATGGTACAAGCCCGCTTACGGGTGCAGAAGTTACTTTAACTCATTTGCCTACTAATGCAGTGTACAAAGCTGTAACAGACAAACAAGGTAGATTTAGTTTCGAAAATTTAAATGCCGGCGGACCTTACGAATTAGAAATTAAAAGTTCTGCTACTAAAGACTACTCCAACGCACAAATACACTTAGCACTTGGCGATAATGACCTGCCGGTGATAGTGGTTGGCAAAGCAGACAACAATGTACTGGAAGAAGTTGTGATTACAAGTTCTAAACCCTCTTCTAAAAATAACGGAACGAATATTAATGAAAAACAGGTCAATGGTCTTCCGTTAATCAATCGCGGGATTCAGGATGTGACAAAATTAGTTCCGCAAAGTTCCAACAACTCTTTTGCCGGTACCAATTTCAGATACAACAACGTCACGATCGACGGTTCGATCAACAATGATGCAATCGGTTTTAGTCCGTCTTTAGGAGGACAATCAGGAACTTCAGGAATGCCGGGAAGCAGTACACGTTCCAACTCTATAAGTCTTGATGCTATACAGGACATTCAGGTGTATATTGCTCCTTACGATATTAAATTAGGGAACTTTTTAGGAGGAAGCGTTAATGCTGTTACCAGAAGCGGCAGCAACAATGTTACGGGATCGATTTACAGTTACGGAAGAAACGCAGCTATTACAGGCCGTAACAATGCCGGTGACGGTTCTAAAATGCCAAATTCTTTTGGTGATTATCAAATTGGATTCCGATTGGGTTTACCGATCGTAAAAGATAAGTTGTTCTTCTTTACGAATATGGAATATGCCGAAAGAACTGATCCTATATTTTACAATGCAGGACAAACCGATTCTAACGGAAAACTGACTTCATTGGTAGACAACACTACCGCGCAGCAAATCTCAGACTTCGTAAAAACAAACTACGGATTTGATACTGGAACTTTCGGTGGGTACAACAACTTTGCAAAAAGTCAAAAATTCTTCAACAAATTAGACTGGAAAATTAACGAAAAACATTCGTTATCGTTGCGAAACAACACCGTGATCTCACAAGCTTCCAACTTAGAGCGTGATGCGGCAAATTTCAGATTCTCCAGCATGGATTTCACGCAAAAAAACCAATCTATCAGTACCGTTTTAGAACTTAAAAGTCATTTTAACAGCCAGTGGTCTAACTCGTTCATCGCCAGTTACTCGGCTATCAAAGATTATCGCGATCCAAAATCAGGTAATATCATGTTTCCACAAACCGAAATTGGATATAACGGCGGAACCATCTTTTTAGGGAATGATCGTGAGGCAACCGTATTTAACATGAAACAAAATACTGCCGAAATCACAGATAACCTTACCTACAAAACCGGAAATCATACCTTGTTGTTCGGTACGCACAATGAGTTCTACGACATCAATTACGGATTCGTAAATGCCCTTAACGGAAGAGTATCCTACAAATCTCTGGCAGATTTCTACAACAAACTTCCTACCCGTGTTCGCGGAACCTATCCTTTTGATGGTTCTTCAAGAGACCAAATCTTCAACAATCCTTATGCACAGTTCAAAGTAAATCTTTACAGTGTTTATGTACAGGATGAAATTAGAATTGGCAACAAACTTAAAGTTACTCCCGGTGTGAGAATAGACTACACAGACCTGCCTAATAAACCAAAATTAAGTCCGCAGGTACAAAACTCTCCTGCTGATCCAAATTACGGTAACACTTACTCCTACACTCCCTTAAGTCAGATTAAAAACAACTTTTTCAGTACAGCATTAGTTTCTCCAAGAATTGGATTTACGTACAATGTTGACGAAGACAAAACACTTGTTATTCGTGGCGGATCAGGAGTATTTACAGGAAGAATTCCATTTGCATGGCTGGGATATGCTTATTACAATGATGGTGTAGGTTACGGAAGTTATGACAAAAATAACCTTAGCCCGGCACAAGTTGCTACAGCGGGAGATCCTTTGGCAGCAAACGGATTAAACGGTTATCATGATGCAACGCCAAAAGTACAGGCCGATTTAGTGGATAACAAATTTAAAATGCCGGCAGTGTTGAGAAACTCACTTGCCATCGATAAAATCATCAACGGTTATAAATTTACCACCGAAGGTATTTATACCAAAGTAATTCGTGATCTTGAATTCCAACAAGTGAATAAGACTGATAACCCAACTTATTTTTCTTATGATACCAATCATCAAATGCCCATTTATGCAGCCAATATAAATCCTGCATTCTCAAATGCTTATTTATTATCAAACACCAACAAAGGATACCGATACAGTATTACGGAGATGATCTCAAAAACGTATGATTTTGGTCTTAATTTTATGGTCGCTTATACCTACGGAAATTCTAAAGATATTACTAACGGAATCCGTAACTCGATGGAAAGTAATTTCCAGATGAATCAGTCGTTAACACCAAATAATCCTCAGTTAGCAACATCCAACTTCGACATCAAGCACAGAATTGTTTCTAATGTTGGATATGCCGTAAAAGTGGCCGATAACAATACGTTCTCAGCAAATGTATATTTCAATGCTCAATCCGGAAATCCGTTTTCATGGGGATTTGTAAACTCCACTATTGCAGGAACGGGTCAGGCAGCAGGATTGGCTTATATCTTCAAGGATGCCGCAGAAGCAGCGAAATACATTGGTGTGAATGCAGCAGGAGTTCCATCGGCTACAGCAGCACAACAGGTAGCAGATTACGAAGCTTTTATTAATGGAAATGATTATTTGAAAAGCAGAAGAGGAAACTTCACGGAAAGAAACGGTGCCACTACACCATGGAACATACAAGCTGACCTGAAACTAATGGATGAAATCAAAATTGCTAAAGCAGGTACTTTACAGCTTTCATTCAGCATCGCAAATGTCGGAAACCTGATTAATAAAGATTGGGGAAGAAGTTACTTTGTTCCGAACACCTACAATTCAACAGCAAATCTTGGGTTAACAAAATCAGGAAACTTAGGCGGAGTTGCTACTGGCGATCCAACTTATACGTTCCAGAAACCTTCGACATCACCTTATACTGTAGATCAGTTAGCCTCAAGATTCCAAGGACAATTTGGAGTGAGGTATACGTTCTAAAGATTGTGTTTTATTTTTTTATTATCCCCCAGTTTCAGTCCCTTTTGAAACTGGGGGATTTTTCTTAACTACAACCTAGTGCTCTCCTCCATTTCTAAAAGCCATCAGCAGCGTATAAGCGTTTTTGATTACAACAGCCGAAGAGGTATTGATAGTCGAAGATTTAATCTGACGGTATCCCTGACTGGCAGTACCCAATTCAACGGGAACCATTTTAAAACCGTACGTACCAGCCTTCAAAAAAACAAAAAACTTACCCTGCCATCTTACCACAGCATCTTCCGGAACTGTAAGCGCTTTTGCATTGTCAAACTCTGCCTCGGCATTAATAAAAAGTCCCGGTATTAACGAACTTTCGTATTGATTCACTTTACAAATCACCTCTGCCGCACGATCATCATTTAGACTTTGATTGATATAAGCAATTTTTGCCTGATACTTTTTAGACGGATTCGCATTAGTGAAAGCCGTAACAACCTGCCCGACTGAAAGCAGCTGTATGTCTTTTTCAAAAACATTCATTGTCAGGACAATGTCACTCATTTCAATTAACTCAAAAAGCATGTCGGTCGCTGAAATGTATTTTCCCACATTCACATTAATCTTAGCAACCAACCCATTGATTGGTGAATGAATCACAACTGTTTTGCTTATTGTTGAAGCGGTTAGTTTTTTGACATTAATCCCTAACAACCCTAGTTTTTGGGCTAATGATGACATATAAATGTGTTGTGTCTGCATCTCAGTTGCAGTCTGTTCCAATAGTTTATCACTACTTGCTTTCTTAACATTAAGTTCCTTTTGTCGGTTAAACTCACTTTGGGCCAATTGAAATTTTTCTTTCGCGGTAAGATAATCCTGTTGCAATTGTATGTATTGCATGTCCTCGACTACCGCCAATACTTGCCCCTTTCTAACATGCATGCCTGCCATTAAATCCGTTTTTTTGATGTAACCTCCTAAAGGAATACTCACTGTTACCACACTCTTCGGAGGTACCGTCACTGTTCCCTGAAGCTGTAATATTCCTTTTACTGTTCTTTCTTCAGGACGACCAACAACCAATTTTGCATTTTTGATCTGTGCATCGCTTAATTGAATACTGTTTTCGGGTGTTAGTACTTTTTTACTTTGTGGTTCTTTTTTGTCGCTCTGGCAGGAAACCAGACATAGAAAAACAAAAATGATACTGCTATATATTTTCATTATTTTATAAATTATTAAGGGTTTGCCAATCAATTACGGCTTTGTTGTAATCGTTAATTCGGTCTAAATATTCATTTTTTATGGTGATCGCCTGATTGACCACTAAAACCCATTGCAGGTAATCGATATCTCCATTTTCCAATTGACTATTGGCCGTATCGATAATGATTGTCGCATTTTTTAATCCTTCATTTTCATAATAGGAAAGACTCTCTTTGTATTTTTCGATTTCATTTACTGCATTGACAATCTCTGTTCTCAATTCAATCTTTGTAGTTTCTGCCTGTATTTTGTATGCTTCATAATCTACTTTAGCAGCTTTATTACGCGCGGACTGACTGCCGAAAAAAAGAGGAACTGACAAACCGAAATTAACATAATTAAATCTCTGACTACCACTATAATAAACATCCTTACCTACAGTGTTTGTTTGTGTTCCAATGATACTTAAATTATTATAGCCAACGGTAATATCAGGTAGTATTTTGGACTGTTCCGTTCTCCATTTCCATTTTGCCGCTTCTGCTTCGTACATTGAAAGTTGTACCTGGGGAAGCTCTGCAGTATCTTTATTTTGATGTAATGAAACCATAAAATCATTTTTTACAGTCTCTGAAGCGGGCACATGAACCATACTATCCTGAAGGACCGTATTAAACGTTTTAAGCGTGATAGCGATATCTTTATTCACCATTGCAAGCTGGTTCATATAAAACTGCCGTGCCGATTGAGAAGCGGTTTTTTCCAAAACAGTAGTTTCTCCTGTTTTATAGCGCAGCTCTGATTTCTGTTCCATTAATCTGTAAATCGAATCGGCATAAGTCAGCAATTCCTTTTTACTGTTGAGCCAGATGTAATCATAAAATAAGTTCCTCACATTCGACTTAACCTGCTGTACTGTTAGCTGCGATTCTGCTTTTGCGGCATTGAGATGTTCTCTCAGTACTTTTTTCTGATTTGCATATACTGTTGGAAAAGCAAAAGTCTGACTAATCCCAAAACGGGTGTCGTTTACAGCGCTATTAAACTGACCATAATCGGCAGTAAAAGCTGTTTTAGGAATATCAAAAGCAGCTTTTTCTAATTGTTCTTTTGATCTCTCATTCAATTGAGAAGATTTAATCCTTCTGTTGTGCTGCATCGCTATTGATAAAGATTCTTCAAGCGAAATAGGTGCATCTTGTGCCTGAACCGAAGCCGTAAGAAACAAAGCCAGCACCAGTAAAGTCAGTTTATCCATCTTATGTTTTTTATTTTTTTTCGAAAAAACTTTAGTATGATACGTCATTAAATAAATAGCCGGAAGTACAAAAAGTGTAAGCAAAGTAGCCGTAATCAGTCCGCCAATCACCACCGTGGCCAACGGACGCTGTACCTCTGCTCCTGCGCCATTGCTCAAAGCCATAGGTAAAAATCCTAAAGAAGCAACAGCAGCTGTCATCAATACAGGACGCAACCTGTTTTTGGTTCCGGTAATGATAATTTGAAGCGGATCGATAATTTCACCTTGTTTTTGTATGCGGTTGAACTCGGAGATTAAAACAATTCCATTCAAAACGGCTACGCCAAACAAGGCAATAAAACCAACACCGGCCGAAATACTAAACGGCATATCCCGCAACGCTAGTCCAAAAACACCGCCAATTGCGGACAAAGGAATGGCAGTAAAAATGATAATGCCTTCTTTAAAAGATCGGAAAGCAAAATACAACAAGGCTAAAATCATAAACAAAGCTGCCGGGACTGCAATTCCAAGGCGCGATTTTGCCTGTTGCAGGTTTTCAAAAGTACCACCATAGGTAATATAATAACCCGGATCAAATTTGATCTGACTGTTTACTTTCTTTTGTAATTCTTCTACAATAGATTCTACATCCCTTCCTCTTACGTTAAAACCAACAATAATTCTCCTTTTGGCATCTTCCCGCTGAATTTGGTTCGGACCTTCCACTTCTTTTACCGAAGCTACCTGATACAACGGAATCTGCATTCCGGAGCGGGTTGCAATCAGTAAATTACGAACATCCTCAATATCTTTCCGTCCATTAGCTTCTACACGTACCACCATATCGAACTTTTTTTCTCCTTCATAAATACTGCCTGCTACAGCTCCTGCAAACGCGGCATTTACGGTTTGATTGATATCTGAAACATAAATGCCGTATTTCGCCATTTCTGCCCAGTCGTAGTCGATAACAATTTGTGGCATTCCGGTAACTTTCTCCACATAAAGATCCGTAGCTCCTTCTACAGTAGTGCTAATCGCGCCTAACTGCTCGGCATATTTTGCCAGTTTATCGAGATCTTCGCCATAAATTTTGCAAACCAAATCCTGCTTTGCTCCTGTCATTAATTCGTTAAAACGCATCTGAACCGGAAACTGAAAACCAGTCGTAACTCCCGGAGCAACCTCTTTAACGGTTTGGGTCATTTTATCGGCCAGTTCAGGAAACGAAGAAGCGCTGGTCCACTCTGATTTATCTTTTAAGACAATAATCATATCACCTCCTTCTATAGGCATAGGATCTGTTGGAATCTCGGCACTCCCAATTCTGGAAACTACTTTTTCCACTTCCGGATAAGTATTTTTTAATGCCGTCGAAATTTTCTCAATGGTTGCTGTGGTCGTTGACAAATTTGTTCCCAGTAGTAAACGGGTTTCTACAGCAAAATCACCTTCTTCCAGTTGTGGTATAAACTCACCGCCCATTCGGTTAAAAAGCAACAAGGCCATGCCAAACAAAACGAAAGCTGAAATCACAATCCCTTTTCTAACTTGCAATGCTCGCGACAAAACTCTTTCATAATAAGACTCAAGTTTTATCATTATTCGATCCGATAAATTGGGCTTATGGCTTATTTTTTTGCTAATGAACAAAGAACTTACCATTGGAACATAAGTAAGGGATAATATAAAAGCACCCAAAATAGCAAAGGCTACCGTTTGTGCCATTGGCTTGAACATCTTTCCTTCAATGCCTTCTAAAGACAATATCGGAAGGTATACGATGAGAATAATAATTTGTCCAAATACTGCAGCGTTCATCATCCGCCCTGCCGAACCTGTCACTTCCTTATCCATCTCTTCTTGCGAAATAGAATCGATTTCTTTGTACTTTTTGGCGGAATGAATATGATGCAAAATGGCTTCCACAATAATCACCGCACCATCGACGATTAATCCAAAATCAAGCGCACCCAAGCTCATTAAATTCCCGCTTACACCAAACGTATTCATCATGATAATTGCAAACAGCATGGCCAAAGGAATTACCGAAGCCACAATAAAACCTGCTCGCAAATTGCCTAAAAAAAGTACCAGTACCAATACTACAATCAAAGCTCCTTCAATAAGATTCTTCTCTACCGTTCCAATGGCATTATCTACCATTTTAGTCCGATCTAAAAAAGGTTCTATTTTTAAACCTTTGGGTAAGATCTTCTCAATTTCGGCAACCCGTTTTTTAACCTTTACGATCACATTATTCGCATTCTCTCCTTTAAGCATCATTACAATTCCACCAACCGACTCACCAATATCGTCTGTCGTTAAGGCTCCGTAGCGTATAGCAGAAGACATTTTTACTTCTGCAATATCTTTAATCAGAATCGGAGTTCCGGCCTGTGTATTTTTGACAATAATATTCTGAATGTCTTTTATATTTCGGGTCAGTCCAACGCTTCGAATGTAAAGTACCGTTGGCCCTTTTTCAATATAAGCTCCACCCGTGTTTTCGTTATTACTGCTCAGTGCTGTAAAAACTTCTTTAATAGTCAGGTTCTGCGCTTTAAGCCGCGACGGATTAACGGCAACCTCATATTGTTTTAGTTTCCCTCCAAAAGTAGCGACATCAGCAATTCCGGGAGTTCCCAGAAGCTGTCTTCTTATCGTCCAGTCCTGAATGGTACGCAGGTCTTCCAGAGAATACTTCGTTTCATATCCGGGTTGCGGTTTCAAAACATACTGATAAATTTCGCCCAGACCTGTAGTGGCAGGTGCCATTTCAGGAATATTGGCGTTCTCTGCAATTTCTACTTTTTGCAATCGTTCGGCCACCTGCTGACGCGCCCAATACACATCGGTATCGTCTGCAAAAACAATCGTAACCAACGAAAGTCCAAAACGCGAAATACTGCGGCTTTCTTTCAGCTGTGGTATATTACTAATCGCCTGTTCAATTGGAAATGTAATTAAGCGCTCTACATCTTCTGCCCCCAAAGACGGAGCAGTTGTAATAATTTGTACCTGATTGTTGGTGATGTCAGGAACCGCATCAATGGGTAAACGGGTTACTTCAAACACGCCATAGATAATCCATAGCAACGTGAAGATCCCAATTACCAGTTTATTTTTAACGGAGAACTGTATGATCTTATTAAGCATAATTTAATTTATTTGAATATAGTAATGCCAGGGCTAAAACATCAAAAATGTCTTAACCACAATAAAAATTCTATAATATGAAATTAGGCTATAGGAGGACGAAATACCGAAAACAAGGAAGGATTTGAATACAAATCTGAGGTATAAGGAATTGTATCCGATTGTGAAAATCCAACGGTAAAAGGAATGTAAAATACGGGCTTGTCCTGCGGAACAAACACCAGCTGTACGTAAGGTCCGGATATGTTCTTAAACGGAAGCTGCATATCACGATCAGAATCATTGTCTTTTAAATCTTCTCCCCAGTAATGCATTTCCAAAAAATCAAAAAAACTGATATCATGTCTTTGCTGATGTTCCTTAAAATGCTCCAGCAATATCGGCAATTTATAAAACTGCTGAAAGAACCCAATATTGGATACAATTAAAAAGATGAAGAGAGATATAATGATTTTTCGCACCTCACAAATTTAAACGATGTCACAAAATAATTTTACACTTACAACAAGAAGCTACTAACTTTTATGGTTTTACTTGTTTATGGCAATAAAAATTGTAATTATCACATTCAAAACTAAAAATTAAAACTTTTTATCTAATCTAAAAGTTAATTTAGAACAACTATTCTCAATTCAAAATTAAATTGATCCATCCTAAGGCATTTTTACTCAAAAAAGAGCTTCAAAATTCTAAAATTCCGACCCCTTTTCTATTTCAAAATGGACGAGAATACTTCCATTAAAATTTTGCTAAAAACTTCCTAAAAGCAGGCTAAATGCTCCTTCCCTGCTGACCTCCTTTCATTGTTCAACTTCTTGTAAGAATACAAAATAAAACCAGTATTCTTATCTCTCTTTTTATCTGTAAAAATTACACGTAACTTCTTTTTTACAATTTAATAATAGCTGTAAAAAGACTTTAAACACCAAAACACAAAAAACTAATAATCAGTTGATTAAATAATAAAAACTAAAGAAATTCAAAACCAAGTGTACGTTCATTCGTATAAATTTTAAAAAAAACATTTTTTTCTACCAGATTAATTTATACTTTTGCTACTCACTATTCTTATTCATTCTAAATAAGAATTACTTACAAATTTATTTTTATTTGGCCAAAATAAAAAAGAATTTTCTTAGAAAAATTTCCAAAATAAATGAAAATTAAGAACAACCCCAGTAAAATCAAGCTATCAGACTCTTCTTATAAATTAAACAAAATTTCGAAGAACATCCGTAACAGGAGAAGCGTCTACGCCAATCAGTTTATCAAGGGAGAATTACCGGATCAATTGCTTGAAGAAATTTTGACGAATGCCACCTGGGCTCCTACCCACAAAATGACAGAGCCTTGGAGGTTTATCGTTTTTAGGGGTAAATATTTGAAGAAGTACGGCGAATATATGGCTAACTATTACAGAGATTTCTATACTGAATTATCTCCCGAAGATCAAAAAGACAAACTTTCTTATCTCGAAAATTATCCGCTCAATGCAGCCTGCATGATTGGAGTAGTCATGGTGAAAAACACCAAAATTGACCTGCCTGAATGGGAAGAAATTGCTGCAGTCTCTTCTGCTGTGCAAAATATTGCGCTTACCTGTCATGCTCATAAAATGGGCAGTTACTGGAGTACCAAAGGAGTAGCTATCGATTATGTGGCAAAATTTGGCCTCTCAGAAAATGAAAAATCGCTAGGGCTTCTTTATCTGGGGTATTATCCCGAAGCCTTAAAACCCTCCAAAAAAAAGAGAACCCCATTATCTAAAAAAGTCGTTTACCTCGACTGAAAAATAACTTTAACCCCTTAAAACAACTATTTTATGAATACCACATTGATTCGTACAGAAGTCACTGAAAAAGGAGTCCAGCCGGACCAGGATTTTTACAAAGACATTTTCCATCAAAACTCCGGAACAGAATACGCTCAAGCCATGAAATTAGCACAGGAACGCGTTTCGAATTTCCTAAAAAATAATAAAAAACCTTTCAGTGGAATCAAACCTGAAGAAATCCGAGCAAAAGTTGAAGAGATAGATTTTGACACTCCACTACCCGATTACGAAAGTCTGCTGAACGAAGTAGACGAGCTTTATGTGAACCACGCTACTGCCTTTCACCTTCCGGAATATATTGCCCACTTAAACTGTCCGGTTGTTATTCCGGCACTAGCGGCAGAAATTCTGATCAGCGCTATCAACTCCTCACAAGATACTTACGACCAAAGCGCCGGTGGAACGTTTATCGAAAGAAAACTAATTGACTGGACAAGCGAGCAGATTGGCTATACTCAGGGTGATGGTGTTTTTACAGCCGGAGGCTCTCAAAGTAATTTGATGGGCTTGCTTTTGGCGAGAGATTATTATGCTTTGCAGTATCAAAAATGGAATATCAAATTGGAAGGTCTTCCTCCGGATGCACACAAATACAGAATTTTTGTTTCAGACAAGGCGCACTTCAGCAATCATAAAACCACCTGGATTTTAGGTCTTGGAGAACAGGCAATCGTAAATGTTGGAGTGGATCAAAGATACCGCATGGATCCTGAAAAACTGGAAAAAGCAATCGCCGACGAAATTAGGAGAGGAAATATTCCAATTGCCATTACCGCAACCGCAGGTACCACCGATTTCGGTAACGTAGATCCCTTGAAGAGCATCGCTGATATCGCCAACCGCTATAATTTATGGCTTCACGTAGATGCTGCTTATGGATGTGGATTATTACTGACAGAGAAACAAAGGTATTTATTAAACGGTATCGAATTGGCCGATTCTGTAACCATCGATTACCACAAATCGTTCTTCCAACCGGTGAGCAGCAGTGCTTTTATTGTAAAAGACAAACTTCAGCTCGACATTATCAAGCATCACGCTGATTATTTGAATCCAAAAGAACAAAATTACGATGTGCTTCCGGCTCAGGTTAATAAATCGATTGTTCAGACTACACGCCGTTTTGATGCTTTGAAACTTTGGTTTACTCTTCGTTATATGGGCAAGAAAAAGCTTGGACAATTTACTGAAGCCCTAATCGAAATCACTCAACAAACCGCCGCCTACATTGAAACCGATCCGAATTTTGAACTGTTATGCCACTCTGATATTGGTATTTTATTGTTCCGCTATCTGGACGGACCCGTTGAATCAAACTCTTGTGACGTCAACAAATACATTAAAGAGAAACTTTTCTATGGCGGCGAAGTACTGGTAGCCAGCACCAAAGTAAATGGAGAATTCTACCTGAAATTCACCATTTTAAATCCTCTTACCACCCTAAATGATATTAAAAACATTCTTAACCTCATAAAACAAAACGGAGATGAATACCACAGACTCAACTAATTTTTACCAACTGGCAGAACAAGTAAACTACAAATCCCTGCTCAACTGCTATTGCAGAGAATTTAGCAATTGGATCCAATACGAAGGTGTTCCAAAATACGACCCTGCTTTGGCCGAATTTATGAAAACGATCGATCATAGTTCTTTTCTTAAATTTGATTTCACTGCTATTGGCCAGGAAGTTTTTGCTCCTTTGGTTTATTTTTCTCAAAGTGGCGTACATGCCTTCGGATTTCCCGTAGTGTCACGCACTATTGCAACAGATACATTCCGAGAAATAAATCCAATCGAATTTACGGAACTTGTTGCAGCTTATTCTAAAACAGAAAACCCTGATATTGATCCTGTTCCTACGCAAAAACGTATGCAAAACAGCATCGAAAATCTGGCACTATATCTGGAACATTACAAAAACAGTGACCGTACAGCCAACAATCCGGAACAGTCTTTTATAGCTTCTGAACAATCTTTGATCCTGGGGCATACCGTTCATCCGTTGCCAAAAAGCAGAGAAGGATTTACAAAGGACGAATTGGTTCAATATTCTCCTGAAACCCAAGGACAATTCCCGCTTCACTATTTCCTGATTCACCCGGAAAATGTAGCCGAAAAAAGTGCCGAAGACTATCTGATCACCGATTATCTGAGAAATGAAATTTCAAAGTATGCCAATAAAAATGCCAAAGAATTACTGGATTTTTATTCGCAATACAAAGTAGTACCTGCACACCCTTGGGAAGCCAACTATCTATTAGAGCAAAAAGAAGTAAAAGAAATGCAATCCAGACAACTGCTTTTCAGTCTGGGGCAATTTGGTCCTTCCTATGCGGCAACCTCATCGGTTCGTACCGTCTACAATGACGAAAGCGAATGGATGTATAAATTCTCACTGCATGTGAAAATCACCAACTCTTTCCGCGTCAATTACCTACACGAACTTAATCGTGGTTATGATGCCGCGCAGTTGATGAAAACAGATTGGGGAAAAGGCATTCAGAAAGACTATCCACAAATTCAGCTGATTACCGATCCTGCATTCATCACGGTGGTTTTTGAAGATAAAATTATCGATGGTTTCAGTACTAGTATCCGTCAAAATCCTTTTCATGGAGCCAACGCCAATAAAAATGTGACGCTGGTAGCTTCTTTGACACAGGATAACATTTTGACTGAGCTGCCAAGAATCGTAACTCTGATTGAAGAATCGGCAAAAAGACAAGACTTAACAGTAGCAGACACTGCTATTGCCTGGTTCAAACAATACCTGAATATTAGCCTTACGCCTTTAATTGGTATTTTCAACAAATACGGATTTGGATCAGAATTTCACCAACAGAATGTAATGGTTGAATTCGATGAAAATCTTTTCCCTTCAAAATTCTATTTCAGAGACAATCAGGGATACTTTTTCCGTCAGGGACAAGTAGAAGAACTGGAACGTTTGATTCCGGAATTTGGAAAAGACAGCCGTTCTTTTATTGCTGAAAAAAGAATTATTGATTTCTGGGGGTACTATTTCTTAATCAATCACTTGCTTGGAATTGTGAGTGCTTTGGGTAAAAACAAACTTGCTGACGAAGATACACTGCTTAACCTGATTTACGAAGCTATCAGAAAAGAGGGAGAATCAGATGTAACCGGTTTAGTTTCACATTTCACCGAAAGTGTCAAATTAATCGTAAAAGGAAATTTACTAACCAGTTTAAACAATATGGATGAGGCCAGTGCACCAAGAACCAATCCGGCGGTGTACAAAACTTTCCCAAATCCTTTAAACAGACACTATTTCTCTAAAAAATTAATTCAGCCACAAGCAAACACCACTGTTTTTAGCCGTTATTTTGAGAAAGAAAATGTAACCATCACCTTGCGTCCGGTAGATGTAGACAAAGATTTGGAGATGCTTCACGAGTGGTTTCACCGCGAACATGCTTTGAAAATCTGGCAGATGAACTGGCCAATCCGCGATTTGGAGGTGTTTTACCGCACGTTGCTTCCGGGTGGTCACTCGCACAGTTACATTGGAGAAGCTAATGGTGTTCCTACTTTTAATATCGAAGTATATTGGGCGAGCCGTGACATTGTGGGAGAATACTATGACGTACTTCCGTCTGATTATGGAACGCACCAGTTTATCGCGCCAACCGATCCGAAACTGAAATACGGCTCTCCGGCAACTCAGTCTATGATGGATTTTGTATTGAGCGAATCAAAAGTAGGCAAAATGGTAGGTGAAGGTTCTGTAGATTCTATCGCTTCGATGATGAACAAAGCTCACGTTGGATTTAAAATTCAGAAAGTAATCGAAATGCCTCATAAAAAAGCCAATCTGAACTTTTGTTACCGAGAATGGTACTGGGCTAAATTCCCGGCTGCCGAAGAGTTTCAAAAAAATATCGTTTCAGCCCCACAAGTTTAATTCATAAAATAACCACAATGAATACAGAAAAAATATATTCGGTAATCGGAATTGGAATTGGTCCTTTCAACCTTGGACTTGCCGCACTTATCGAACCCATTGAAGATTTATCAGCACTGTTTTTTGATCAGTCGGAAGGCTTTGACTGGCACCCGGGTTTAATGTTAAACAATGCCACTTTACAGGTTCCATTTCTAGCCGATTTGGTTACCATGGCCGATCCAACGAATAAATACAGCTTCTTAAATTACATCAAACAAAGCGGACGTGCTTATAAATTTTACATTCGTGAAAATTTCTTTATCTACAGAAGAGAGTACAATGAATATTGCAAATGGGCGGCAGCTCAGTTAAGCAACCTTAAATTTTCGCACAAGGTAATTTCAATTGACCCTGTTGATGATGTGTACAAAGTTACGGTGATCCATACTCAGACGTGTGTTACGACTGTTTATTATACGCATAAAATAGTTTTGGGTACGGGAACTTCACCACATGTACCTGATTTTATTGACACAGAAGCTCTTCCAAATGTGATTCATGCCTCTCAATATTTGTATTTCAAACCTCAGATTCAGAAAAATGCGTCGGTAACAATCATTGGTTCAGGACAAAGTGCTGCCGAGGTATTCCGTGATCTTTTACCGGATACGGAAGACGGATTGCAATTGAAATGGTTCACCCGTTCGTCACACTTCTTCCCGCTTGACAATAAATCCAAACTGACTTTGGAGTTGACTTCTCCGGAATATGTAGATCATTTTCACAGTCTTTCGGCACAAAAAAGAAAACAGCTTTTAGACAGTCAGCATGGGCTATACAAAGGGATTGATCACGAATTGATTAACGAGATTTTCGACAGCTTGTACGAGATGAGCTTAGAAGACACTCCACTAAATGTAGAATTGCGTTCGAATATGCGCCTGACTTCGGTAAAAGAAGATACGGATGGTTCGCATTTACTTGATTTTGTACAAACAGAACTGGAGCAGCCTTTCGAGGATCAAACCGATTATGTGATTCTGGCAACGGGTTACAAATATAAAGAACCCACAATTCTTTCAGGAATTCAGGACAAAATTGGCCGACTGGAAAATGGCTTATTCAAAGTACATCGCAATTATACTATTGACAAAAACGGTACGGATATTTTTGTTCAGAATGCTGAATTGCATACGCATGGACTTTCGACTCCGGACTTGGGAATGGGTGCTTACCGAAATTCGTACATCATTAACCAAATCGCTAATCGTGAAGTGTATAAGGTTGAAAAACGTATTGCTTTTCAACAATTCGGAGTACAAAGAGCAACTCCTGAACTTTCATCGGCGAATGTTTTGGAATTAGTAAACGAGCAAGTAAACCATTAGATCATACTAAAAATCAACTCAGATGATAACCCCAGAAAATACCTTTAAAGACGCTCAGCACCTCAACGCTGATATTTGGAATCAGGTCAATCGAAACTTACTTGCCAAAAGTATTTCGGAATTGATGCGTGAAGACGTCGCGAACCCTCAAATAACCGCTAAAGATGAGGATGGACTTACCCATTTCAGATTAGAAACCGACACCGCGAGTATTTACTATACTTTTTCGGCTTATCCGAGATTTCTTAACTATTGGCATATTGTTAAAGACAGCCTTTGTAAAGTGGAGCATGAAGTAAAATTAGAACATATCGACGTACCGAATTTCTTTATCGAACTTCAGGAAACTTTTGGTATCAACTCTTTTACCCTGGCCCATTATATCGAGGAGTTACTGCACACCTTATACGCTGATGCTTACATTCAGTCAAACCGTCGTGTGCCTGCTGCGGAACTAGCCGATGCTGATTTTCAAACGATCGAACACAGTCTGGATGGCCACCCGTGGGTAATAGTCAACAAGGGGCGTATTGGTTTTGACTCGGAAGATTATACAAAATACAATCCGGAGTCTGATCAAAGAACACGTTTAATTTGGATTGCTGCTCATAAAAACAGAGCTAATCTGCGTTTACAGACCGATGTGAACGATCAGGATTTTTATGAAAATGAAATTGGCAAAGAAAAACTAGATGCCTTTAGAAACAAGTTAGCGGCATTAAATGTAGATCCGTATGATTATGTTTTTATTCCGGTGCATGTATGGCAATGGCAAAATAAACTCGTGATGCAATTCTCTAATGATATTGCTTCCAAACATCTTATCCCATTAGAGCTAACCGAAGACATTTACAGCCCTCAACAAAGCATCCGTACTTTTTTCAACGAAAGTGCACCTCATAAACATTATGTAAAAACATCAATGTCTATTTTAAACACCAGCCATGTTAGAGGTTTGTCGCCTAAACAATTATTGATAGCGCCACGTTTGACAGAGTATCTGAAAAATGTTCTTAAAAAAGACGAGCACTTGCAAAAAATGGGAGTTGTACTTTTAGGTGAAGTCGTTTCGGTTACCTATGCCCACCCGAGTTATAGTAAAATTGACAATCCTCCTTACCAGTACAATGAATATTTGGGCGCTATGTGGCGCGAAAGCCCTATAAATTCCCTTAGAGAAGGAGAGAATTTAATGACGATGGCGGCATTATTATATGTAGACAACACCGGAAAAAGTCTTGTACAAGAACTGATAGAAAAGTCAGGTCTTTCTACAGAACAATGGCTCAAAGCTTATATGACTGCGTATCTTAAGCCAGTGCTTCAGATTTATTACCAGCATTCGTTATCTATTGATCCACATGGACAAAATGTGATTCTGATTCTAAAAGATTATGTGCCAACACGTATTGCTTTGCAGGACTTTGTGGGAGATATTTTAATTAATGAAGAAGCAAAGAAAAAATTGCCACAGGAATTTATTGATAACTTGTTTAATGCCTCTCCAAATCCGGAAAATGCACCGTTAACGATACTTATCGCCATTTTTGATGCCTTCTTCAGATACCTGAGTCATGTTATGATTACAAACGCTAACTACACAGAGAAGGAATTCTGGAATTGTGTTTACGATATTATCATCGAATATCAGGCAGAACATCCTGAGCTTCAGGAAATATTCGACAAGTACAATATGTTCATACCTGAATTCAAACGTCTTATTTTCAATAGCCGACGTTTGTATAATGGTTATGAAGAAACGGCTGGATTTCCACACATGAAAAAAAGTGGTTTTGTACCGAATCCGTTACATCAGCTAATCCATGAAGAAATAGTAACAGCAAAAGAAAACTAATGAAAGAAGCCCTTTTAAAAACACGCTCCTTCTTTGGTTTATTAAGGCGTTCTCTTGCCGGAAGTGAAAAGAACTTCACTTCTGGCAGCATTAACAAAACCATTCTTTTACTGTCAGTTCCAATGGTGGTTGAGCTTCTGATGGAATCCCTATTTGTATGTTCCAATCTGTTCTTTGTTAGCCGATTGGGCACGAATGCCATTTCAATTGCGGGAGCGACCACTACTTTTATCACTTTTTGTTACTCGGTTTCCATTGGTTTGGGGATAGCGGCATCCGCGATGATTTCCAGAAGAATTGGCGAGAAAAAATTCAAAGCTGCAGGTCAGACCACCATGCAGGTGATTTATGCTACAGTACCTATTGCCGCCCTGATTAGCATTGTCTGTACCATCTGTACCACTGATATTATGAGTGCTATGGGACTTTCGGCTGCTATGGTTGAGGAAGGAAGAACTTACGGCATCGTCATGTTTGCTTCCAGCGGATTTTTGATTCTTCGAATCGTCGTAAATGGAATCTTTCGAGGTGTTGGAGACGCTTCGACAGCTATGAGAATACTTTGGCTTTCCAATGCATTGAACATTGTACTGTGTCCAGTATTCATTTATGGCTGGGGTCCTGTTCCGGCATACGGTTTATTGGGAGTTGGACTGGCTACTTTAATTGCTAGAGTAATTGGAGTGTTGTATCAGGCCTGGTATCTGATAAGGGCAAAAACCATGTTAAAAATTGGTCTGGCACAAATGGTCTTCAATCTTGCTATTTTCAAAAGAGTACTAAAACTGGCTTTTGGCGGTACCGTACAATTTATCATTCCGGCATCAAGTTGGGTGTTCATGATTAAGATCATGTCGCATTTTGGCGAGAGTGCTCTTGCAGGTTACATTCTGGCACAAAGAGTCACTTCGATTGCTACGATGCCGGCCTGGGGTCTTGGAAATGCTGCAGGAATCTTAACCGGACAAAATCTGGGAGCCAAACAGCCTGAACGTGCCGAAAAATCGGTTTGGAGAGCGGGAATGTTAAACATGGGATTTCTGGTTTTAATTGGAATTTGCTGGATATTCCTTGCTGTTCCGGTTATAAAAATCTTTACTGACATTCCTGAGGTGATCTCTTTTAGTACCATGTACATTCATCTAATTTCGATAGCCTACATATTATTAGGTTATACGATGGTAATTTCAAGAGCCCTTAATGCGGCCGGCGAAGTAAAAGTGGTGACCTGGCTTTACATCCTGATGTTCTATGTCATACAGATTCCACTTGCCTATGCCCTGGGAATTTCTTTTGATTTGGGTTCCAATGGTGTTTTTACGGCCATCCTTGTTTCAGAAATTATATTGGCCGTGGCTTGTATCGTTGTTTTCCGAAAAGGAAAATGGAAACATACAAAGGTTTAAAACTAAACCGGTTCAAAATATGTCACCCCGTTGGGGTTTATTGAAACGATTTTACCAATTTCTATAAATATTTCGCCCCGATGGGGCTTAGCATTTGTGAAAAGATCCAAAGGAGCATCATATTTATAGCATTTATAACGCATTTTTTGCAAAAGCTCCGGAGGAGCGTCATATCTATAGAATTACGTTCCGATGAGATAACATTTGTAAAAGCTCCAAAGGAGCATCATATCTATAGCATATAAATTACATCACAAAACATTAGACAACAAATAATAAATATCAATTTAATATTAAATAATAGAACAATGAGTACAATAGAACAATTACACGGAGTATTTGCAAGAGCTTTTGAAATTCCTGTTGAGGCAGTAAACGACGGACTGGAATATCAGGCTATAGCCGAATGGGATTCGATGAGTCATTTGGTATTAGTAGAAGAACTTGAAAGTACTTACAAAATCTCAATCGAAATGGAAGACATTCTGGAGATGGGAAGTGTAGCAAAAATTAAAGACATTCTTAAAAAATACGGATTTGAAATCAATTAGAATAGACCACTAAACTTATGGAACTATACGATTTAATCAGAAAAAATGAAAAGCTGACTTTTACCGACGCCAGTACCGGAGTTTCAAAATCTATTGCAGAAATGGATCAGTCACTGGAAATCGAAAACATCCGTTCAGTTGTTTTTATTTACAATGACAATCAGTTACCGGCTATTGAAACGCTTTTAAATTTTTACCAGAGCAGGTTTACGATTGCTTTGTTGGGAATGGGTTTACTCGAAAATTTTAAGGAAAATCTGGAACAGAAATATACTCCTTATTATATCTATGACCCTACGCGAACTGAAATAGAAGGCTATACGGCTGTAAATGCATCCGAAACGATAGTATTGTTTAAACGAAACGTAAATTTAATTTACCCGATACATGCCAAAATAAAACTTTTGCTAAGCACTTCCGGAACTACAGGATCGCCTAAATTTGTTAGGCTTTCTGATGAAAACCTGGTACACAATGCAAAATCGATTATGGAGTATATGCCAATCCGGTCAGATGATGTAGTACCTTTAAATGTACCGATCAATTTTGTGTATGGCTTGTCGATTTTTACCACCAATTGTATCAAAGCCAGTCAGATTGTTTGTACAGATAAAGATGCTTTTCAAAAAGAATTCTGGGCCGATTTCAAAAAGTACGGATACTCTACCTTAGGTGGAGTTCCGTACTTCTATGAGATGCTGTACAGTATTGGATTCTTCAAGAAAGATCATCCTTCCTTACGTTACCTGACCCATACGGGCGGAATGCTGAATCACAAACTAATTGAAGCAATTTCAGATTTTAGTGAGAAATTCGGCAAACAATTCTTTGCGCAGTACGGACAAACAGAAGCTTCCGGTCGTATGGCTTATTTGCCTCCGAAAGATCTGTTGCGAAAAGGAACTTCTATTGGTTTACCAGTTAAAAATGGACGTTTTGAGATCGATAACGAAACAGAGGAACTGATTTACATTGGTCCCAATGTCTATGGCGGTTATGCTAATGTGAGAGCTGATCTTCAGTTTTATGAGGAACAGGAAAGACTCCACACCGGAGACAAGGCCAGACAAGACGAAGAAGGTTACTACTATATTGTAGGCCGGATCAAACGAATCGTGAAATTGTTCGGAGTACGTCTCAATCTTGACGAAACAGAATTGTTGCTGAAAGATGCATTGGGCGGACAAACGTTTATCTGCCTCGGAATAAACGATAAACATCTGGCCGTAATGTACACCGACGAAAATATGAACAAAGAATTGATTCTGAAAGTGCTAAAAGCCAAACTAAATCTTCACGCCAGTTCTTTAAAAGTGATGCACATAGAAGACGTTCCGCTTACACCAAACGGAAAAGTAAACTATCCTTTACTTAAGGAGTCACTGGAATTAGAAGGGGCTTTATAGGTTTTAAGTATTCAGTCGCAGTTTGCAGTTTGCAGTCGCAGTAGTCAGTCACGGTAATCAGTATACATTAAAACTGAGCACTGTGACTGAAAACTGTGACTATTTCTTTTATCTTTCAAAACAAGTCGCAGTATTCAGTCACGGTAATCAGTACACATTAAAACTGAAAACTGCGACTGAATACTGTGACTTTTTTTACCCTTCAAAACAAAAAAAGGCTCCTGACAAAACTGCGTCAGGAACCTTTAAATAAAAAAACAAAATAATATTATTTGGAAAGCTATCTTTTAGAAGCTATACCCCAGTGCTAAATTAAATCTGGTACCGTTTCCTCTTGTATAATTGGCATTTGTACCAAAAAACTGCGAAGTTGTTGGATAATAATCTGTATTGAATATATTTTCAATTCCAAGTTTAACACGGATGCTATCTGTTACTTTATAAGCAGATGCCAGATTCCATAAATTGAAAGAATGAATTGGTCCTTCTCCAATGGCATAAGCTCCTTTGGCATTTGGTTTGAAAACATCACGATCACCAACATACATCCAGTACAATTCAACATTTAATCTTTTACCGCCATACTTTGCGTAACCTGTAATTTTAACCGGAGGAATTCGGTTTGATTTCAAATAAATATCGTTTGGTCCGTAAAAGTTCCCGTCAGAATCTTTATCCCCTCTTCCCTGTACATTGGCATAGTTACCCCCTACTGTCAATTCCTTAAGAATTTGGTAATCGGCCTGAACCTCATATCCCCAAACTCTTTCCGGCAAACGTTCTGCTACTAAAAATCCGTCTACCTGAATCAAATTGGTTCCTAATTTTGATGTACTCAAATAATAAGAAGCACTTACATTGAATTTTCCTAACTGACTGCTAAAACCTCCTTCATAGTTGTTGACAATAATTGGTTCTGTCTCCAACTTAGAGATGGCATCCTGTTTTGCATTGGTTAAAACCCTTCCTAAATCAAATACAGAAAAAGCCTGAGAAAAACTCACAAAAGGATTGAAGAATTTAAATCTTGAATATCGAATACCTGTGTTAAAAACAAAAGCATCATAATTAAGTTTTCCCCCTTTTACAGCAATACTTCCCGCTCCATTTGCACCGGTAGCAAGAGTATTGTAATCATCGATATTGATTTTAATGTTTTCTGCACGTAAACCCGCTTTTACATTCCAGTCACCAAACAGCTGTGTCGATAATTGTGCATAAGGTGCCAGATTGACCATATCGATGTTCGGAACCCAAACACGTCCGTCTACCAGTTTTTGGTTCGTTTTATCGTTCAATAAATCGAATCCGTAAGTCACATCACCCGTGAAGTTTGACGAAATTACAAAAGGAGAATTCAAATATACTCTTACCCCTTTTTTGGTAGATGCCGTTTGTGATTGTCCGCTTCCGTAGAAAAAAGTAGAGTTAGAAAATGCCGTCAGGAAATCCTGAAAATACAAATTCGCTGTAAGTGAAGTGCTCCCAAAAATCCCTCTGTTTACATACTGAAGATTCGCATTGTGATTGTAACGATTTCCTTCGTCTACACCAGGCCTGTTTCCCAATACTCCAATTGCAGGACTTACTCCGTATACTCCATTTTTAAGGATAAAATCCGAATCCTGATTCGAACTGAAATAATTGTACATGAAGTCAATTCTTTGCTTAGGGGTTAAATCGTAACCTACTTTAGTAAACACATTATACGTTTTAGTTTCTCCTAATCCGTACTCAGGAGAAATAACCTTCCCTCCTCCATCACGAAAAACACCCGTTTTTTCATAAGTTCCGCCTACCATATAGTTGAACTTACTGATTTTCCCATAAAACTGCTGATTGAAGCGGTATCCTAATGTACTGTCACCTTTTATATTTCCGTTAGTTCCTGCCTCACTGTATCCGGCGAATTTCTTTTGAGTTTTACCTGATTTTGTAATGTAATTAATCAAACCTCCGTCAGCACCATTTCCATAAATAGCAGTTGCTCCTTTAATGACTTCGATACGTTCAATTACAGAAGGATCTATAGAACGCAGCTCACGTCCTGCAGATTTCAATGGCGTCGATTGCGGAATTCCATCAATCAAAACTAAGGGATTTCTACCGCGAAGTGTCTGACCGTAATTCCCTGTATTGTTTGTACCCGATCCTAAGCCTGGAACCGCAAATGCCACAATATTGGCAATATTTGGACTCACAATCGATAAATCTTCAATATCCTTAGCATTAATGACAGTTACCGAAGAAGGTGTTTTTGATAAAGTTTCTACTTTTCTACTGGCCGAGACGATTATCTCATCTAACTGATCGCCATTCTCTTCAGAAACGTTGGTTTCTTTACCATTAAATTTCAATTGCAAAGTCACATTGGTCGTTTCATTGTTGGCAACCGTAACTTCCTGTTCGATCGTTTCGTAGCCCGATAATGAAGCTTGCAGAGTATAAATATTCTCTGCTATTTTGTTCAGTCTAAAGCTGCCGTCGCTATTTGAAATGGTTTTATATCTTGAATTTTTAAGTGTAATAATAACTCCCGAAGCCGATTTTCCGTCAGAGGTTGTAATTTGTCCTTTAATTTTTCCACCATTTTGTTGTGCAAAAGAAGAAAATACCGAAAATAAAAGGCTGATAATAAATAAAAACTTTGATGTTCTTAAACTAAGATATTTCATTGATTTTAATTTTTTGGTTAGTGATTTTATTCTTATTTAGAATTAATAAAAACAGTGCAAAAATAAAGATTAATAATTGTTTAACAAGTATTATTTCGATTTATTCTATAGAATTTTTAATAATTCATGCACCTTTGTCAGAAAATAAATCAGTTTCTTGATAAAAAAGCAATATTACAACAGCATCAGCTTAAAAAATTGTACGAATGCCACAAAACGAATCAAAATCAATCTGTAAGTTTTCTCTTCTCAAAGTTTAAGACTACTCCATTCAAAAGTTAATAAATAAGCATTTTTGAGGTTTTACGGCTCTTTTTTTCATTCAAAAAACAAAGATTTAGTCTAAATAAGTATAAATTTGCGACGCATTTTCTGTGGATTCAAGTTTAATTCTAACAGAAAATGATACCATTACGGTGTGAACCAGAGTGCCTATAAAACCAAATAAGCTACTAAATGAAGAAAGGAATAAAAAAAACGATCAGACAAATACATTTATGGCTGGGGCTTGGCTCAGGTTTAATCGTTTTTATTGCGGCCTTAACCGGCAGTATTTTAGTTTTTGAAAAAGAAATTGACTCATTCTTACATCCTCAATACTATCAGGTTTCATCTGTAGGGACGACCAAAAAAACAATTGATTATTGTACAGACGTTCTTCAGAAACAGTACGGCATCAAAAAAATTACCCGAATTTATACCTTCAATGATCCTTCGCGTACCTTCCAAATTCTGGCAAAGGATGCCGATAAAAAGGCACAGTTTTTTTCTATTGATCCTTATACCGGAAAAGTGCTCGCCACAACACCTCAGGAAAGTCGGTTTTTTGTAGTAGTGCTTTCCCTCCACAGACAATTGCTAATGGGTGATGCCGGGCAGCTTATTATGGGATCTTCCTGTATTATTTTTGTTCTGATGCTGCTCACAGGTATGGTTTTATGGTGGCCGAAAAAGATTAAAAATTTAAAACAACGACTAAAGGTAAAATGGAGCGGTTCCTTCAAAAGAATCAATTGGGATTTTCATTCTACTTTTGGCTTTTACAGCTTCTTAGCTTTGCTTATTATTTCGCTAACCGGTCTTTCCTTTGCCTTTGACTGGTTTCAAAATGGCCTTTATTTAATGGCCGATGGAACTACCAGTAAAAAAGTGTCTTTAAAAGTAAAGAATCCAACAAAAATAGATCCTAAACTCAATAATACTGCTTTTTATCAAAGTATTTACAATAAGACCGACAGTATTTTTCCTTATACCGGAAATATCCAAATTAGAATGCCGGTGGATACAATCAATAGTATTACGGTTCTGAAGGAAGATCTGGAAAGAATCATTCCACATCAATCCAGCTCGGCTTATTTTGATAAGTATACAGCGGAAAATATTGAAAACAGACCTTACAAATCCTATTCAAACGGTGACAAACTGAAACGTCTGATGTATCCTATTCATACCGGAAGTGTTTATGGATTGACCACTAAAATAATTGCTTTTTTGGTTTGTCTTTTTGCTGCGACATTACCTATTACAGGACTAATCATTTGGCTCGGCAGAAAGAAAAAGTAGCTTTTTGACGAAGCAAATCACTTTATTCAGTTGTTGTATTTCTTTGGAAAAATTTTCTTACCTATTCGGTAATTAGGATCCTTTTGCTGTGTTCTTCGAAATAAAAATAATCGTAAGTTGTTATATTTCAAAAAATTACCTAAATTTAATCCCCCCATTTCTAATAAATCTTTTTAGGACTTGTTTAATCTGTTGGCTAAAATCTCAAGAGCATGAAATGGTTCAACACTTTAGTAATAAAAAAGTTTACGGAAAGACTTTCAAAACCCGTTTCTAATGATGGTTCTCTTCATTTGGAAAAGGGCAGACAGTTTTATTTGTCGAATCGGTTTCAGGATGCCCTGCTTCATTTAAACTGTGCGATCAATTCCGGATTTGATCAGGGGGTTTATGCCTTAAGAGGAACCTGTCTTCAAAAACTGGATTACCATTATAATGCCATTGAGGATTTCGACAAAGCCATTGAAACTGATCCTTTAGAGTTTTCTATTTACTACAATCGGGCAATATCCAAAAGAGCAATCTTAGATTTTACCGGTCATATCGAAGATCTGCACAATGCAATCTATTACTACAAAAAACATTCAACTATCGAAAATCAGGTTCTCAAAGCTTTTGAAAGAGATTTACAGACAGCTAAAATGGACATAGATGGTCCAATACAAAACAAACATGAAGGGCGTAAAACTCCACCTCTTGAAATAAAATTTCTGATTAGAGAGTCACTCAACCTCATTAAAAAAGCCAGGGTAAGAAATGTCACGGTGAATTGATTTCGCTCCTTTTTTATAAAACTTCTTTTTTGTTTTAAAGCCGTACTAAAAAAAGTAAACGGATGATACTGATTCGCTAGGCGAAAACGCGGATTTTCACGGATTATTTTTTGTTTTATCTGGGATAGGATTATTTTATCATAATAATGTCTTTTATTCCTCTAAAAATCCGTTTTGATCCGTGTTTTCGTGAAACGAATCCGTATAATCCGTGGGCTATAATCCTAGCTATAGAAAATACAAAAGTTCACACTAAGACTTCTCTTCTTTTGCAACTCACCCGCTAATTGTGTTATATTTACCATACTAAACTGAAGTTTTATTATGGAAGATTTTTTAATTGGTATTGGAAAGAGATTAAAAGAGATCAGGAAGAAAAATGCATTAACCATACACGAAGTAGCCAACAGAGCCGGAGTTAGCAACGGTTTGATTTCCAGAATTGAAAACGGAAGAACAATTCCTTCCCTACCCGTTTTGATTGAATTGATACAATCCTTAAATACGGATGTGAGTTATTTTTTTGAAGGTGTTGAAAATACCAAGAATGCGAAGTACATTCATATTAAAAAAGACGATTATCAAAAGATAGAAAAAGAGGACCGTGCCGAAACCACCGGTTTTAACTACTATCATATTTTCAGTAAAAGCATTAACTCTATTGGTTTTGAAGCTGTAATTCTTGACGTGGAACCCAACTGTAAACGCGAAAAAGTAATTACAGATGCCTGGGAGTTCAAATACATCATTAAAGGAAGTGTGACTTATATTATTGATGATGCAGAAGTGGTTGTCAATGAAGGTGATTCATTGTGCTTCAACGGAAGACATCCACACGTGCCTCAAAACCGAACAACAGAGAACTGTGTGATGCTCGTGCTTTATTTTTATTCTGAGAGTAATAGTTAGTTTTTTTTTACCGCAAAGAACGCTAAGTTTTTTTAGAGCTAAGACTTTAAAAAAGGTAAGGTTCGCAAAGCTCTATAGATAGAACTTTACGATTAAATAGCTACTAAGCTTGTCAATATCGACCGAAGGGGACTCGAAGGACAGTGAATAGACGAAGTAAATTACACGTAGGATACGAAAAAGATTGGCGACATTCTGTATCGAGTTTCTAATGTGATTTCTCTCTTCGATCGAAATGACACAAAATGAGAAAAAAAACCTTTGCGAACCTTGCGTAACATCTTTGCGCTCTTT
>NZ_CAGKLC010000044.1:36778-39064 GCF_903469665.1 Flavobacterium sp. UGB4466
GATTTCTCTCTTCGATCGAAATGACACAAAATGAGAAAAAAAACCTTTGCGAACCTTGCGTAACATCTTTGCGCTCTTTGCGGTTAAACTCATCCCTTTACATTAAAAAAACTTCGCGAACCTTGCGTAACATCTTTGCGCTCTTTGCGGTTAAACTCAAGACCAAAATTAAATCAAAAAGGCTACCTTCAAAAATGAAGATAACCCTTTAAAAAACAATAAAACACAAATTTTTAACGAAGCAAATCACACGTGGGATTCGAAAAAGATTGGCGACATTCTGTGTCGAGTTTCTAATGCGATTTCTCTCTTCGATCGAAATGACACAAAATGAGAAAAAAAACCTTTGCGAACCTTGCGTAACATCTTAGCGTTCTTTGCGGTTAAATAAAAAAGGCTACCTTCAAAAAAGAAGATAACCCTTTAAAAAACAAAAAACACAAATTTTTAATTCGCTGTTGGAAGCCATGAACGGCCGTCTAATGACCAGCTTGTATTGATGGGTACACCAAACCATTGTAACGAAGAATAGGCGATATCTACCATTTTAGGAACTGCTCCTGTTGCGGTACCACATTTTAAGGAGGCTGTAGTGTTTATCCATGTTGGAGTATTTGGAAAAGCAAGGTTTACCTGCTGAACGCTTGAATCGGTAAAACTGTTTCCTGATCCGTTATCTCCTTTCCAATATCCAATAAGATTGGAGTAATCCGGATGTGAAGCGGTAACCGAAGAACAGGTATAATTTAAAATCGAAGCTTCCGATAAGGCTTTGTTCCATACACGCACCTCAGCAATATTTCCGTTTACATTGGCACCATAGGTTAGCGTTCCGTCCTGTCCTATCGCAAAAGGCAGTCCAGAAGTCAGACTTCCGAAACTGGCTCCAATAGCAGCCTGCCCCACAAAAGCACCGTCCTGATACGTTTTAACCAATTTGGCTGTGCGGTCCACCACAAGTGTCAAATGATGCCATTTCCCATCATTGATTGTCCCACCGGAAATATCCACACGACTTTGAGTGTCCCCAATATTTACCTTCCATGTTCCTCCGGTATTGGCGCAGATGACAAAACCCCGATTTTTACCACTCACCCAGTTTTTATTCGAAACCAGCGAAGGATCACTGCTATATCCTGATGTTTTTACCCGACACTCCACTGTAAAACTCGAAGTTCCGAAATTGTAAAGTGCATTAGATGTTGAAGCATAAATAGAATTGGAATTAAAATTGACAAACTTACCCGTTATCGTTGTAGTGGGATCGACCGGTTTTTCGATTTTAGTCGACGTAAAGTTTTTATTGTTGAAAATAGTAAAGATGTTTCGTTCTTCGTAAGAACTTCCGCCATGAGATCCACTGGAACCTGTAACAATCCCTCCGTGATCCGGCGCTACCACGACCAACCAATCCTCATTGGCATAGTTAGGTCTGTTCTTTAAAGCCGTTAAGATTTCACCTATGTAACCGTCTGTGGTTTCAATTGAAGATTTGTACTGCGATACATTAAGCGAAAATCCATAGCTGTGTCCTGCATGATCGACATCATCAAAATGCAAAAACAAGGCATCCGGATTGTCGTTTGTAAGTGCGGCAACCACTTCATTTTTAACAGCCAAATCGGTAGTGAGTGTTTTCTCTACATCAATGCCATTCACAATATAGGTATTGATGGGTGCCCAATGCACAATCGACATGGTTTTTAAAGCAGAATTATACGTTTCAAGTCTTTTCAAAAAACTAGGATACGAGGTAAAATTCGGACTCGAAAATGAATTATCGGTTACGCCATGTTTCAAATGGGTCACGCCGGTAAGCATCGTCGACCAGCCGTTTCCGCTCCACGTAGGTGCTTCGGTCAATGCATCTACACTGTAAACCGCATTGGGTAATAAAGCATGAACATTAGGAGTGTTGGCTCCCATTAGAGCATCGCCGCGACAGCCGTCGATTCCTATAATCAGTAATTTTCTGGTTCCACTGCTTAAAGCAGATTTGCCGGTTTTAGAGTTTGCTTTAGCATTTACTGCCTGTTCGTCTTTCGCAAGCGCTGAATCGTTGGTACAGGAAGTGACTAAAAGCGCACTTGCAAGAATTGTAATGTAACTTAATCTAAAAATCTTTTTCATTGGGTTGAATTGTTTTATGGTTACTATTTATTTACTTGTTTGAAACTTTTCCTGCAGGGATATTGTTTTTACTAATTGATAATTGATAATTGATAATTGATAATTGATAATTGATAATTGATAATTGATAATTGATAATTGATAATTGATAATTGA
>NZ_CAGKLC010000045.1 GCF_903469665.1 Flavobacterium sp. UGB4466
ATTCAAATCTAGAGGGTGTATAAAAAATAATTTATAAATATGTAATTTTTACATAGCCTCCAGATTTATCTGGAGGCCGTTCTATTTAGGGTTAGAATGGCTTTAGCCAAATTCTATTCATGTATCTATTGTTTATGAAAATCAAATTTGCTGATAAATTCATCATATTCTTCCTGAAAAGCCTTTTTCTTATGATGAATTTCTTGATTTTTAATATAATTTCTTACTCTGTCTACTGAAGATTCTGAAACAGAAACAGCAAAATACTCATCCTGCCATTCAAATTTTTCTTTAGTTAATTTATTTTTGTTGATCCAGTAGGATGATTCTCCTTTGACCAATTGCATTATTTTTTGAATATTTTGATCAGCTCCTAATGAAATAAGACAATGACAATGATCCGAATATCCGTTTATAGAGTCGATATAAATTCCTTTTTCTTTTGAATTGTTTCTTATATGATTCCATACTTTTTCTCTTAATTCCAAGGAATTTAAGTATGGAAACCTGTTTTTAGTACTCCAAACAAAATGAATATAAATTTTCACAAAAGGCATATCGATAATAATTTAAGGCATGTACTATAAACTGAGACTGAAAACTATTTCCTACTCACTCCCGCACTTTCAAAACTGGCCATTTCATTCAGAAAAACTTCAGCTGATTTCAGAATTGGAAAGGCAATCGCACAGCCTGTACCTTCACCCAAACGTAAATCCAGATTCAGAATAGGTTTTGCATTTAAATAATCTAATAATTTCTGATGCGCTTTCTCGGCAGAACAATGACAGAAGACCGCATTTTTATGAATAGCAGGATTTATTTTTGAAGCAATTAAGAAAGCAGTGCTGCAAATAAAACCATCTACCAAAAGGAGCATGTTGTTCTCAAAAGCAGTTAACATTCCGCTGGCAATTTGTATAATTTCAAAACCGCCAAAGTAGGCCAGCTGCTGTTTTAACTCGGCCGGACCGGTATAATTTTCAATAGCTTTTCGCAGTAAGTTTTGTTTTTGCAGTAATTTTTCATCTTCAACACCTGTTCCTTTTCCTACGCATTCTTCGATAGAGAATCCGGTTAGAAGGCTCATCAATACCGAGGCAGTAGAGGTGTTTCCAATTCCCATTTCACCAAAACCAATACAATTGGAACCTTTTCTCGCAAGGTCTTCCACAATTGATTTTCCTTTTTCAAAACACAACTGTAACTCTGCTTCACTCATTGCAGGAAGGTGTAGAAAGGATTGTGTTCCTTTGGCTATTTTGGCGTTAATCAGATTGGCATTGGTTGGAAAGTCATAATTAACACCGGCATCAACGATGGATAACTGAATGTCATTTTGCTTGCAGAAGACATTAATGGCAGCGCCGCCTTCCAGAAAATTAGTCACCATTTGTCTTGTGACATCCTGGGGGTAAGCACTAACACCATGATTGGCAATACCATGATCGGCAGCAAAAACGACGATAGCAGGATTTATGATTTTGGGGTTTAAGGTTTCGAAAACAGTTCCCATTTGAAAAGCCAAAGTCTCGAGAGTCCCCAAAGCGCCAATGGGTTTGGTCTTCGAATCTATTTTGTCTTGTAGCTGAGCGCTGAAGTTGAAATCTTTTGAGTTTGCTGTTTTTGGGTTTAAATTTAAATTCGGAATTAGATTTTCAACGGTAGTTTTGATTTCCTTACAATCCGGAGCCTCTGATTTTTGTTTCCAGTGTAATTGCTGCAACATGGGTTGATTATCGTAATTCGTTGCAGGTTTTCCGATGCAGAAATACCCTAAGGGCTCAATGTTTTCAGGTAAATCGAGAATCTTTTTAAACTGATAATAGTTCAGAATAGACACCCAGCCCATTCCGTAACCCTGCTCAGTGAGAGAGAGCCAGATGTTCTGAGCAGCACAAACCGAACTGAATTTTACCGCTTCATTGCTGCCAACCGTTCCAATCGTAAATTGGTTCAGTACAGATCGGTCATAAGCGATAATGAGTCCGATTGGAGCTTCCTCAATGGCCTCCAGTTTTAAGGATTTATAGTGTTCCTTTTGTTCGTGATTGTCGGTAAGTTCCTCCGCTTTTTTGTTATAATCTAAAAAAAGATTTTTGATGGTACTTTTAACCGCAGCAGATTTAATAAGATAATATCGGGTGGCATCTGTTAATCCAACTGACGGTGCCCAATGTCCGGCTTGAAGTGCTTTCTGAATGACTTCATCAGGAACTTCATCCTTTGTAAAATGGCGGGTATCACGACGTGATTTTAGTATATCGTCTAAATGGCTCATTTTTAAATTCCAATTTTTAAATTCCAAATTCCAAAACTTTGGGTTGGGGGAATAGTAACCGTAAAGATAAAGTATCGTATTGGAATTTGGGATTTAAAATCTGGATTTTCTTTTCATCATTATCCTTTTATTTTAACAGGGATGCCCGAAACCATTAGAACCACTTCATCCGCGTTTGAAGCCAAAAACTGATTCATCCAGCCCTGAAGTTCGGTGAATTTTCGGCCGATATGAGTTTCGGCATGAACACCCATTCCGATTTCATTTGTGACAATAATCAGCGTAGCATTTTCCTGTTGCGCGATGGATAGAAATTCTTTTTTTGCTTCCTCTAAACTTAAAGTAACCTCATTTTTATGATCGACAAAAAAGTTGGTCAGCCAGAGGGTAACACAATCTATTAAAGCCACTTTTCCGGAAAAGTCAATTTCGCTTAAGTATTTCTCTTTTTCAATATTGGTCCAGCGTTCGTCACGTTCCTGTTGGTGTCTGTCAATTCTGTTTTGAAAATCAGAATCCCATTTTCTGGCTGTCGCTACATATATAGGTGTATCTGAAAGTTGTAAGGCCAGGTTTTGAGCGTAACTGCTCTTTCCTGATCGTTCGCCGCCTGTAATTAGGTGCATTTTTTTGAGTTATGAGTTATGAGTTATGAGTTATGAGTTGTGTGGGTTAGTCGAATGTCAGGCTGAGCGGAGTCGAAGCTTATGTTGAGTTATGAGTTTTGAGTTATGAGTTATGTGGGTTAGTCGAATGTCAGGCTGAGCGGAGTCGAAGCTTATGTTGAGTTTTGAGTTATGAGTTATGAGTTATGTGGGTTAGTCGAATGTCAGGCTGAGCGAAGTCGAAGCTTTTGTTGAGTTATGAGTTATGAATTATGAGTTGTGTGGGTTAGTCGAATGTCAGGCTGAGCGGAGTCGAAGCTTTTGTTGAGTTTTGAGTTATGAGTTTTGAGTTATGAGTTGTGTGGATTAGTCGAATGTCAGGCTGAGCGGAGTCGAAGCTTATGTTGAGTTATGAGTTTTGAGTTATGAGTTTTGAGTTATGAGTTTTGAGTTATGAGTTATGTGGGTTAGTCGAATGTCAGGCTGAGCGGAGTCGAAGCTTTTGTTGAATTATGGGTTAAGAGTTATGGTTTTAAGATTTTAAGGTATCTATAACTAATAACTCATAACTCATAACTCAAAACTCATAACAATTAATAAGGACAATGTCGGCATTCGTTTCCGCAGCAGCTTCCTCTTTTTAAGTGAAACCAGGCTTTGAAAACATAATTTCCGTCTTCCAAATAATAATCAATTCCTTCGATTAGCTTTTCTTGTTTGGGTAAAGATATGGCTTTATTTTTAAGAGCTTTTTGTGGGGTAAGCGTTTCTACGTAAGCGTCAATTTTATCTTCGCAGGCTTCTTTAAAACAAACAGGGCAAAGACAGTCGCCTCCTTCGGAAAGATTAAAAATAGGGGGAAAATCATTACACCAACACTTGTTTTCATTTGAAGTATCTCCACAGCTGAAAGAAGATTCACAGCTCGAGCAGACTTTGGTTTTTATGGGATTCATTAGGGAAAAATGATGTTTATTTGATTTTGTAGGAATAAAGGTAGATAAAAAAAATAGAAATTGCGTTACCTTTGTCAGTAATGAAATTGTAAAATTTATAAGGAAGACGATTCAAATTATATGCCATAAAAGCAGCGTGATGAAACTGAGCCCTTTAAAAAAATAATAGAACTTATATATGAGACATTTATTGCCAAAAATGATTTTTGTTTTACCTTTTTTTCTTCTTATCGGATGCAAAAAAAATGAATCTTCGGAGATTGTAAAAACGGAAACTGAAAAAAATAGTATCGAATATGCGTCCGGACTCTCGATTATAAAGCACGAAGGTTATTCGGTAGTAACCGTTTCAGATCCTTGGCCGGATGCCCATACCAAGTTTACTTATATACTGAAAGAGAAAGAGGCGAAAGTACCGGACAGTTTGCAAAAGTACACAACTATCAAAGTCCCTTTAGAGTCAATTGTAGTGACTTCAACGACTAATATTCCGTTTTTGGAGATGTTGGAAGTAGAAAATAAATTGGTAGGTTTTCCGCATACCGATTACATTTCTTCAGAAAAAACCAGGGCACTGATAGACAAAGGTGCCGTTAAAAATGTGGGGCAAAACGAGAAATTAAATATCGAACAATTGATAGAGTTATCTCCGGATTTAATAGTGACTTTTGGAGTAGACAATAACAATGCGATGCTTGATAATTTGAAAAAAAGCGGTTTAAATGTTTTGATTCAGGCCGACTGGATGGAGCAATCTCCCCTTGGAAAAGCAGAGTGGATTAAACTTTACGGTGCTTTATTTGGTAAAGAAGAACAGGCGAAAGAGTTGTTTGATAAAATTGTTTTGAGTTATGACCAGGCTAAAAAATTAGTAGCGGGAAAACCGGCAACTTCAAGTGTTTTATACGGTTCTATGTACGAAGATACTTGGTATGTTGCTAAAGGAAACAGTTGGGTGGCGCAGTTTATGAAAGATGCACAGGCCAATTACCTATGGGCGGATTTGAAAGGTACGGGAAGCGAAGGCTTGTCTTTTGAAAAAGTCTTAGTGAAAGCCAAAACAGCTAATTTCTGGATCGCTGCGGGTTCCTTTAAAAGTTTGGACGAATTCGGAAAAAGTAATCCTCATTATACAGAGTTTGATGCCTTCAAGTCTAAGAATGTTTATACGTTTGAAGGTAAAGCGGGAGCAACGGGAGGAACAGTTTATTATGAGCTGGCGCCAAGCCGTCCTGATTTAGTATTAAAAGATTATATCAAGATTTTTCACCCGGAGTTGTTGCCAAGCTATGAATTTACTTTTGCCTCTAAATTAAACTAAGTTCATTGATTCATAAAAAACGAAATATAATGCTGTTTTCGGTACTCGGTCTGGCCTTATTGTTTATGTTCTTTTTAGACATTAGCCTGGGATCAGTGACTATACCTTTTAAGGAAGTATATAACAGTATGACGGGAAGCCATGCCAGTAAATCGACCTGGGAATATATTATTGTCAATTATCGTCTGCCTAAGGCTATTACAGCCATGTTGGTGGGTATTGGTTTATCGGTGAGCGGTTTGCTGATGCAGACTTTGTTTAGAAATCCACTCGCAGGACCTGATGTATTAGGTTTAAGTTCGGGAGCAATTCTGGCTGTTGCGATTGTGATTTTAGGAGCGGGTTTTTTGCCTTCATTTTTAAACTCGATTTTATTGTCGCCGTATGCAATTGTACTGGCTTCGACAATAGGAAGTGTTTTGGTTTTACTATTGGTTTTATTGGTAGCACAGCGTTTACGAAATACGATGGCAATTTTAATCGTCGGATTAATGTTTGGCAGTTTTACAAGTGCTATTGTTGGGGTCTTGACGTATTTTAGTTCAGCAGAACAATTGCAGAAATTCACCTTTTGGTCTCTGGGAAGTCTTGGGAACCTTTCGTGGACTTCGATTTCGATTTTGGCAGTTTGTGTTGCTTTGGGTCTGTTTTTGAGTGCCGGAAGTATTAAACCTTTAAACGCCTTGCTTTTAGGTGAAAATTACGCCAAAAGTATGGGGTTGAATTACAAGAGAGCCCGATTGATCATTATTTTTGCAACAAGTATTCTGGCCGGAAGTGTTACTGCTTTTGCAGGACCGGTTGCATTTATAGGTTTGGCAGTGCCACATATTGCAAAGCTCACTTTTCAGACCAGTAATCATACAGTTTTATACTGGAGTACTTTTTTCTACGGAGGAATAATCATGTTGTTTTGCGATATGGCATCACAAATGCCGGGACTAGAGACTACGTTACCTATTAATGCCATCACGTCTATAATTGGCGCACCAATTGTCGTTTGGCTGCTCATGCGCAAAAGAAATTTTCAGTAAATAAATTAGCCACAGATTAAGCGGATTCAACGGATTTTCGCAGATTGATTTTTAAAAATTAAAAGCGGTGAAGAAAAAACTTAGAACCTTAGCAGCTTAGAACCTTAGTACCTTTAAACAATGACTACTATTTTAAAAAGTGCAAACCTTAGTATCGGCTACAAGTCCAAGAAAGGAGTTGTGACTATTGCTGAAAATCTAAATCTGAATTTAGCTTCGGGGAAACTTATTTCGTTAATTGGTGCAAACGGAATTGGGAAATCGACTTTGCTTCGCACGATTACCGGAATTCAGCAGCCGTTGAAAGGGCATGTTTTTCTAAATGAAAAAAATATAAGTACTTATAAACCTCTGGAATTAGCTCAAAATTTAAGCTTAGTTTTAACCGAAAAGCTACCGCCAAGTAATTTGTCTGTTTTCGAATTAGTAGCTTTAGGACGTCAGCCTTACACCAATTGGATTGGGACTTTAAGTCAGAATGATATCGAGAAAGTTCAGGAAGCTTTAGAGTTGACTCAAATAGAGCATCTGGCACAGAAAAAACATTTCGAAATTAGTGACGGACAATTGCAGAAGGTTTTAATTGCGCGGGCTTTGGCACAAGATACTCCATTGATTATTCTGGACGAGCCCACGACACATCTTGATTTACTGCATAAAGTTTCGCTATTCAAACTCCTCAAAAAACTAACAGAGGAAACTCAGAAATGTATTTTATTTTCGACTCATGACATCGATCTGGCAATTCAGTTAAGTGATGAAATGATCATTATGACCCCTGAATTGGTGGTACAGGACGCGCCATGCAATTTAATCTCAAAAGGAAGTTTTGCAACCCTATTCAAAGACGAACATATTATTTTTGATGCCGAAAAAGGAAAGTTCGTAATTACGTAACAGACTTGTCGAATACTTTGCAAAGGGGCCGGAATATCGTTTAAAAGGAAAGAAATAAATGGCTAACTGTTTTTCAGTCCGATTTGTCTTTTTGCTTCTCCTACCACAAAAGCCACAGAATTGGCAATATTAAAGCTTCGGATTAATTTTGACATGGGAATGGTGAGGTGATTCTCAAAACGTGCCAGCACTTCTTTACTCAAACCTACACTTTCTTTACCAAATACAAGCCAGTCTCCGTCCTGAAAATCAGTTTCGAGATATGATTTTTCGGCATGGGAACTCATCAGAAAAACACGTGACTGATCAGGGATCTGTTCAATCCATTCTTCTATATTTTGGTATTCGGTAACGTCAAGATGTACCCAGTAATCCAGTCCCGAACGTTTCAGGTTTTTATCGTTAATTACAAATCCGAAAGGGTGAATTAAATGTAACCTGCTTTCTGTACCCACGCACAAACGTCCAATGTTTCCGGTGTTATTAGGGATTTCAGGTTCTACAAGAACTATGTTTAGCATTTTTTTGAGTTATGAGTTATGAGTTATGGGTTATGAGTTATGGGTTATGAGTTATGAGTTATGAGTTTTGGAATTTGCGATTTGATTATTGAGTTATGGGCAACTAATTAAGCGCCCCGGCAATTATCTAATTATTAAACTGCCTCATTATCTAATTCAAATTGGGTTACTTCCAGAACCTCTCCGGCTTTTAAGTTTTGCAAAGATACATTTCCTATGCGAACACGAACCAGTCTTAAAGTTGGAAATCCAACAGCCGCGGTCATTTTCCGCACCTGACGAAATTTTCCTTCTCTTATTGTAATCGACGCCCAGGAGGTTGGACCATGGCGTTCATCTCTGATTTTTTTGGCTCTTGGACCAAAATCCGGAATTTCAGTAACGATAAAAGCGGTGCAGGGTCTGGTTTTGTATTTACCGCCATCAAAACCTATTTCAACGCCTTTTTGTAAGGCCTCGATTGCTTCGGGAGTGATGATTCCGTCGACCTGAACGTAATATTCTTTGTCTACCTTTTTGCTTCTTACCAGTTCGCTTATCCTTCCGTCTGTCGTCAATAAAAGTAAACCTTCAGAGTCTTCATCAAGTCTTCCGATGGCCATAGTACCTTCGGGGAAATTATATAATTCCCCTAAAAGCTTTTTCTTCCTTTTCAATTCATAAATAAACTGACTTAGATAGCCGTAAGGTTTAAAAAGAAGAAAATGATGATGCATATTTGTTTTTTGACTGCAAAGATAACTTTGTTTGCAGAGTTTAAAAGGAAATCTTAAGATTTAGATTTTTCATGTTTCATTTTTTTTAGCCATTGCAGAACAAACCAGATTGCCGTAATTGCAAATAGGAGTAGAATTGGGAAATAATAATTTTTGAAAAAATCATGAAAGTAACTTCCAGTTAATACGTAAGCTGAAGCGATACACAATTTGATTCCAATAAATTCAGCATTAGACCAGGAAGTTTTGATTTTGAAGAAGTTCATAATTCTGGATTGAATTGTTAGTAACTACTGTTAAAATGGTTATTTTTTTAAAGTCAAAAAGTAATTTAGATCAGATTTAATCCTTTTTCTGTCTTTATCCAGTAGATAGATCTTTTCAGGATTAGAACTGTAATAACCATAGTACAGCTGTTTTTCCTCCGGCTGATCCCAGTTTAGGACATAAATTGTACCGTCCGGATCTTTATCTAATCCTCTTTCTGTATTAAAATTTCCTTTCTGTGTAAAGACATTTCCGGGTTCTTTTCCCTGATAGACACTTATTAGTTCAAATTTATTGTTTTGTGAAACGCTATAATCGGTGTAGATTTTCAAAGTCATTTGAATTCCGCTACAATCAGCACACGGAATTATTCCTTCATAGATTGTTGTTTTGCTGAAACTGTTGTTGGTTTTAGTGACCGTTTCCTTGTTTGTAGTATTGTTTTCTTTAGTTGTTTTTGTATTGCAGGACAGTAGCAGAGAAAATAGAGCCGAAAAGATAAATAACTTTTTCATGTTGTATCGTATTAGTTAAACCTAAAACGATTTTAGGGTAAAGAAAATTGTACAGATAGAAAAAGGGAAGTTAAATGATTTATTTTTCAGCTTTAGAAGTGCTAATCGTACAGACTAATGAGAAAAAATAATGTCGTTAAAAAATATTTAGGGGTAAATTAAGCCCGATTGGTTTTGAGACAGAGAAATTTTAAAAAAGAAATAACTTGTTAAATTGTAATAATCTCTTAATTCATACAAAAGCCAAATGTTTTGTGAAGTCGCGCCAGATCTAAGAATAATGGAAAGAACTGACGGATAATTTGTTTATTGTTGGAAAATTTTCACAAAAGCGCGATACGATAAGTTTATGTTTTCACAATATTCTGTTAACTTTAAAGAATATAAATTTGATTTCTAAAAACTCTATTTTTAAATTACTTATGAAAAAACTTTACTTTTCTCGCCAGCTTTTGGCTTTTTTATGTTTTTCTGGTTGCTTTTCTGGAGCGGTTTTAGCTCAAACTATGCCTCCAGTGCAGTCCATTCCGTATAAACAAAGTTTTGATGGGTTACCGGCCGCCGCCGACACTTATGTTGATATTCCTGGTTTTCAGGGTTGGACAGCTAATGGCGGAAATCAAAATACTGCTGTCTGGAGTACAGGATTAACTGGAGATAGGGCATTAGTGAAAAATAGTAATTCTAATGTCAATTCGGGAGGGATTCATAATTATGACGATAAAATCGGGTTTTTGAATTCAACATCCGGAGATTTTGCAATTGGTTTTGCATTTTCAAGTTTGGGGAGCCAAACAGTTAACGTATATTACGATGCGATGATTATTCGTAATTTATATGATGGAGGAAGCAACAATCGTTTGCAAGAAATGGCATTACAGTATCGTGTTGGAACTACCGGTGCTTTTACCACTTTATCACCTGCATATTCAAACAACAGTACAACCTTGCAGACTACAGCAGCAGTTATAACTCCATTAGACTTAAGAACTACACGTATTAAAGTAACATTACCTGCGAGTTGTGATAATCAGCAAATAGTTCAAATACGATGGATTGCCCGACTGATTTCCGGATCTGTAGGTTCACGTCAATCTTTTGCAATAGATAATATCGATATTAATGCGGATCACATTGCACCGGTAAACGAAGCAGGGTTCCCGAAGGCAACAAATATTTCATCAACTAATTTTGATTTTTCAGATAAGTTAGATGAAATAGGAAAAACTTATTATGTATTGCTTCCTGGCGGAAGTACTGCTCCAACTGCCGCTCAGGTAAAATTGGGACTTGATGCTAGTGGTACTGCAGCTCTGCAGTCAGGATCTTTAAATATTGTTGATAAAACTCTGGCTTATACTAAAAATTTTGCAGGTTTATCAGCTGCGACGGCTTATTCCGTATTCTCGGTTTCTGAAGATGCGTACGAAAATATTCAAAGTACAGTAACTAAAGTAGACGTAACGACAACGGCAGTTGCATTACCAGAGATAACAACAACAGTTAGTGCACTTGATTTAGGTGCTTCTGAGACAAACTTTGAATCAGGCTCTAAAAGCTATCAAATTCAGGCAAGTGACCTTAAAGACAATTTAGTGTTAAGTGTTACTCCAAATTTTTCAATTTCAAAAGATAATGTAACCTTTGGTTCAACACTAACATATACTGCAGCTGACTTTGCATCAAATGCGTCCAAGACGGTTTATGTAAGGTTTAATCCAAATTTATTAGGTGCCTTTACAGGTCAAATTACACATGAATCTACCGATGCTGTTGCGAAACATATATCACTGGCAGGAAGAGGAATTAACCCGTATATTCAAAATTTTGATGATTCTAATGTGTTATCTAACAGTGGATGGACGCAATACAATTTGGAAGGAGCTGCCAATAAATGGACTTATACTAATGCTGCCAGAAATATAAATTCTGGAACAGGAGCAGTTCTTATGAATGGATTTTCGGATAGTGGAGCAAGTAAAGATTGGTTGATTTCTCCAAAATTGCGTTTGGATACATTTGATAAGTTACCATTATTGTCTTTTTATTCTCGTAAGTTTTATGCGGGACCTGGCTTAAAATTAATGGTTTCTACAAATTACGACGGTGTTAGCAGTCCGGAAACAGCGACTTGGACAGAAATTGATGGAAGTTTTCCAACTATTACAGGAACTTACACGGCATCTCAATATATAGAATTAACAGCTTATAAAACAAATAGTACTTATCTGGCGTGGGTGTACGAAACGACAGCAGGAGGATCTAACAATGCTTCAGAGTGGTCATTTGATGATTATGCAATTGCAAATGAAACGGGTTATGTAGCTTCAAATCCGGTTTTAGATTTTGGGACTGTAGATCAAAATACGGTTTCGACATCACAATCTTTTGCTTTTAAAGCTAAAGGATATGGAGACGTTACGATTAAGGCACCGGTTGGTTATCAAATATCTTTGGATAATACTTTGTTCCAAAATAGTTTTACATTGTCAGAGACAGATGCTTTGGCAGGAAAAACACTTTATGCGCGATTCATACCTACTACAAAAGAATTTAAAATTGGTGGTACATTAACAGTAACAGGAACTTTGTTAAACAAACAAATAGGTTCTTTAACGGGATCTTCTCTTCCAAAAGCAGAAACTTACGATGTGGTGACTTATAATTTGGAGTTTTTTGGTGCTCCAACTGCGGCTTACGGACCAACGAATAAAACGTTACAATTGGAAAATGTAGCAAAAGTTATGAATAAACTTGATGCAGATGTATATGTAGTTCAGGAAGTTTCGAGCGATGCTCAGATCGATGCTTTGATTCAGAAAATAAGTGTGAATGGAAAAACATTCGATAAAAGTATTTCTACGTCATGGTCCTATTCATGGGATCCAAATTCAGATCCAAGTTTTCCTCCACAAAAATTGGTCGTAATTTATAATACACAAACTACCACAGTTAAGAAGACACGTGTTATGTTTAAGAAATTTTATGATGAATTACGCGCTGGTACCAAAACTTTGAATAATTATCCGGGAGGATCCAGCAGCAGTTTTTTCTCATCTGGTCGTCTGCCATATATGGTTACAGTTGAAACTAACTTAAATGGAATTAAAAAAGAAATTAACCTGGTCGATCTTCATGCACGTGCTAATAGTGGTTCGGACATTTCCCGTTATAACATGCGTAAATATGATGCGCAGGTGTTGAAAGATAGTTTAGATGTTCAATACCCAAATGCTAATATTATGATTTTAGGAGATTATAATGACGATGTAAGTAAATCAGTTATTGCACCAAATCCATCTTCTTACGAAAGTTTTGTTACAGATACAGCCAATTACAAAGCATTGACTTTAGAAATCAGCCAGGCTGGGGCATTTAGTTTTCTAAGTTCAGGCGGATTTTTAGATCATATTATGATTTCTAATGAGTTAACGGATCAATATATTTCAGGTTCTACTGCAGTATATGATCCTCGAAATGATATTGCAAGTTACACCACCACAACTTCAGACCACGGTCCGGTAATTGCCCGTTTTATATTGAACTCTTCAAATCTGTCAACAATCGATTTTGAAACCAAGAATGGTTATGCGGTTCAGGCTTATCCGAATCCAACAACCGATGTGGTGAATGTGGTCGTAAAAACCAATACAGATAAAAAATTGAAATTGAAGTTCTACGATGTTTCAGGCCATTTATTAGGGAATCCGATTGATATTAATGCAACGCAGGATATAAGTACTACAGCTGTTCCGGTAAGTTATTTGCAAACGGGGATTTACTTTTATACGCTAACTGAGAATAATAAAGTAGTTTATAAAGGGAAGATTATTAAAAAGTAAGAAGTAAAATGTGAGGAGGAAATTGATTTATGGTTTCTTTTGAACAGTTTACAATAACTTTCAGTAAAAAAGTAAAAGCAGTCCAAAGTAAAATTTGGGCTGCTTTTTTTATTTAAAACAAGGTTTTGAATGGTTTCAGATTTGTTTCGGGCGTAATGGAGTAAAAGTAATTCAATTGCCATTGCTGCGTTTTCTGCGCTTGTTTACTTGTTGTTTCATCCCAAGGAGGATATACCCTTGTAGCTCTTTTACCTTCTTTTTTCGAAGTGGTAAAAATACCTTTCTCTAACAAAACAGATTTAGGAAAAACAAATTGTCCATAGAGTTCGCTCTTTCGAACACTGACGATCACAAAGTCAATAGCGTCTGTGAAATCAAATGGGGCAATAATTCCCGCCGTATTGCGTTTCCATAAAGTTACAAACTGACCTGTTTTGGTGGGCGTGATTTTCGCTTTTCTGTAACAGATGTTTTTCTGATTCAGTCGAAAACGGTAAGCATCATACTCATTGCTTTCAGCTTCCGGTTGAGGTAGTGTGAGGTCAAAATCGCAACAATCGTAAAGTAGTTCTTTGGCAATTCTAAGATCTTTAGGGAGAGACTCCGGATCAGTCCCATTGTTTTTGAGGATCATTTTATCGTTTTTTCTAAGTAATTTTTGGGTAAAACTACCACAAAAAGAACTTTAAAAAGTAACATTCAATCCAAAATTTAATCCCCATTGAAACTGATTAAACGATTGGTTGTTTAACGGATTGATATAATAATTCATGGCTGGCTCTACAAAAACACTTGTTTTCTTGTAAACGCGATATTGCAAAGTACTACTCAGGGTAGAACCATAGATGAAATCATTGGCATTGACATTCTGACCAATCGAGTTTCCGTTTAAGGCCATGTTATTTGAAATCAGTTTTCCCACAAAACCACCGGTATTGATATTGATGTTGGCTCTGTTTTTACTGAAAACAGAATACGAGACCTCTAAAGGCATTTCGATATATCTTAAGTTTTGATCCAGATTCCCGCTCTCAATAGAGTTGCTTTCAATGTTATTTTGTTTTAACGCATTTGTAGTGTTTTTAGAAACAAAAATGTAACCTGAACTAGTGCTAATTTGAGGAGCTGCTGCGACTACTGTTGCATTTTGATTAAAATAGTCATTAGAAGTCATGGCAGCATTAGGCGGACCATTGCTTATGTACGATACATCGGCAACACTTTGTCCTAATTCGTTGATTTTAAAACCTGAACCAACGGCCCATTTTTTGTTGATTTTATATTTTGTTTTAACACCGTAGGTACTTCCCTGTTTTGAGTCGTTTACATTGCCCAGCGTTTTGTCATTTTTATAATTCTCCGAGTTGGCCAATCCGGCAAAAACTTCAACGGCCCATCTTTCTCCTTTAGAAATGCTCGTTTTCTTTTCTTTTTCTTTTTTCTCCTCCGGATTAATAATGCCTTTTTCTAAATTTTGAAGTTCTGCCAACTGAACGGAATCCTGCTTGCTTAAAACGGTACTGAATTTCGAATTGTTTTTTGAATTACCTGTTAATTCTCTGCCAGGGAATGCGTTTTCAAGAGCAGTTTTTTGATGCTTATCAGAAAGCGGGTTCACAGCACTTAAAGCTGTACTAATGTTATTTTTAGCAGGCAATTGTTCTTCAAAAACAGAAGTCGACACTTTATTTTTTGAATTTGGATGAAAAGGGTTGGCCTTTCCTGCACTAAAAGTTTGTTCCGCTACTATTTGATTAGCAGCTTTTTTATCAGCACTAATAGAATGATTTTTTGAATAAGAACCCAATCCATTGTTTTTACCAATAGTATATACTTTCTCAGCTACATTTTGATTGGAACTCTTTCGCTCTGTATTTAAAAATTGATTTGTTGAAGCGGAATTGAATGCATTTGATGGATTCGATTGGGCTGTATTTGTTTTTGCTGAGACAATTGCTTTTTGGGTTGCAGTATGATCTTCATTTCTCTTTTGAAGAGTGGAGTTCAGATTCGCATTCCCTGAATTCGCCTTATTCGTTACATCAGAATGAGCAACTGCCGTTTTTTGATTGTGATTTTTTATAGAAAGCTCAGACGAATTCGTACCGTTCTTCAGTGAAGAATTACTAACGGTATCATTTGATTCTTGCTGAGTGGTATTTACAACAGTATTATTCTCTTTACTTTGAATTGTTTGGTTAGAGTTTGGATTGTTTTTCTTCTCATCAAGAACCACACTATTGTTTTCTATCGAGCCATTTTTTACCGTTTGAATTGCCGAAGTAGAGGTAAAATGTAAAACAGAAGGAAGCAGCAACCCTAATAATAAGCATGCAGCAGCCGACCACCAAAGAATAGCTTTCTTCTTTTTCTTTTTTGGCTGGTCTAATTTTTCTTCAATCTGACTCCATAATTCAGGAGGAGGAACACTTGAAAAGTTTTCCATTGATGAAAAAAGATCTTCTATATTTTGCTTTTTCATGCTATTTTAAAATTTTTTATGCTCATTATTTTTTTTTGCAAAATGCTTTTGGCCCGATTTAGATTTGATTTAGATGTTCCTTCAGAGATTTTTAAAAGTTCGGCTATTTCTTTATGCTTTAGCTTTTCAAAAACATACAGGTTGAAAACGGTGCGGTACTGATCCGGCAGATCCCGAATGTATTCCAGCAGTTTCTCCTGTTCGACCGGAGCAATATCCAATTCCTCCTCCTCGACAAAATCAGTATCCGGATCAAAAACGTCTAAAAAGAAACTCTCTTTTTTCTTCTTGTTCAGAGTTTCAATCAGCTTATTAATGAAAATACGTTTTAGCCAGCCTTCAAAACTTCCCTCGAATTTATATTGGCCGATTTTCTGAAAAACGATCACAAATGCCTCCTGAAATACATCTTTGGCATCGTCTTCATTTCTCATATACTTCAGGCATATACCATATAAAACAGGAGAGAACAACTGATAAATTTTCAGTTGTCCTTCTCTGTCATTTTTGATGCACAGTCGTATGTATTTTTCTAAATCGTCTTTCAAAAAAGTGGTTTGTTTGGTTTTGCAAAAATAGTTCTTATAAGCTTATAAAACTACCTTTTGTAAATAGTACGTGATGCATCGGTATTATTGCTGACAATGGTTAGGTTTTGATTGTCAAGGTTTTCTATGATATAAGTCTTGCCTTCAAAAGTGATTAAGTCATGTTCGGCCTGATCAAAGTAACCAATACCTTTTTCAATTGTATAGGTGCTGTTTCTTATTTCAACATTGTTTTTGTACGTGATTACTCTTCCGTTTGGTGTAAAAACGACTTTTTTGTTAAATCCGATTGTTTTAGGAGTTGCCGTATAAGGATTACTGTTTCCTCCAATCGATTTTTCCCAAATCCAGGTGTTTACAATCGAACCCGAATTCATACCCGTAGATTCCACTGAATATGCCGACGAAAAGAGACCGCATGCGATGATAAATAAGAAATACTTTTTCATGAATCAGATTATTTTAGACTTGTTATTTTATCCTGAATAGCCTTTTTGAATGCCTTTATTTCGGCACTTTGATCGGCAGTATCTTTGTTGTCGATCGTAATTTTAGTGACCATTATACCTTGACGTAATTCAAAATATACCCCTCCCTGATCTGCAGCGTCCGGAGAACCATATGTTTTCGTTTTTCCTTTTAAAGCTAAAATCTCAGCAGGTACCGATTTTAAGAATAGCGTGTAATCTCCTTTTTTAGTAGCCGCCGTATAGCGATATTGATCGAAATCGTAAGCACCGGCTTTAACGTTTAAGAATTTTTGAATATTAAAATCATTGATCTGATAGAATTTTTGACAATCGGCACCTGTACATTGACCGCTGAAACTTCCTATTACGACATTGTCACGGTTGTCTGCTACTTTATTGAATAGTATTGTTTTAGTTGTTTTTGGTATCAAAATGAAATCTGACGGATACGTTGCCCCAGGAGCAACTGTCTCACCCACTTCAGGTTCTTTTTCGTAGTAATTGACCAAAATCTGACATTTGTTTTGAACAATGCTGGTTATTTTAATTTTAAAACCGCTTGTAGGTTTAAGTCCTGAGAAAATACCAACAATCATTTCTTTTGTAAAATCGATAGGTGTAACGGTAGCGTTTGGACACGTATTCTCTTTTTTAGAGAAGTAAGCATTCAATCTTTCTTCGGAAGCAGCTAAAAATGCAACAGGATTGGTAGGTAAAGATTTAACACTATAGTTGCATAAAAGTGGAATTCCTGTAAAAGCTAAGTCTTCACTTTCTCCGCAAACTACATTCATATCTTCATTATTAAGGGAGCAGGCACTGAATCCAAAAGCTATAAACAAGCTTAGCATTAATTTTTTCATAACAATATTTTAATAGTTTATAATTAGTAGATGTCTTCTTTTGGAAATGGTTGCGTGAAATTTTTTATTTTTTTTAAAAATAATGATTTCATTTTTCGAGATTAGGGATTCGTGAAATTTCTAATTTAGAATAAAGCACTGCGTATTATTGTGTACTTTTACTTTATATAAAAATGTAATTATGTTTGAATTTCTTCCGTATTTGTTAGCCTTTGTAGCTGCGTTATTTCTAGGGATATATTTAGGAAAGACGTTATTTGCTGCGCGATTTCAATCCGAAAAAGTGAGCCTGGAAGAAAGGTTGAGTGCTACCACAAATCAATTGCAAATTCAGAAAGAGCAGTTTGAAAACGAAAGAAGAAATTTTGAAAAACAGCTTCATCTGAGCAGTTTTGAAAAAGAGAATATCCGAACCGAGAAAGACAGTCTCGCGATTCAGCTTTCTAAAAAAGAAGTCGATTTTGAAAACTTGTGGGAACGTCATAAAGAACAAAAGAATGAAGTAAGCGAACTTCAGGAGAAATTTACCAAAGAATTTGAAAACCTGGCGAATAAAATTTTGGAAGAGAAGTCGGCAAAGTTTACGGAGCAGAATAGCGAAAATATGAAAAGCATCCTGCTGCCTTTGCAGGATAAAATTCAGGGATTCGAAAAAAAGGTAGAACAAACGCACAAAGAAAGTATTGATTATCATGCTGCTTTGCGTCAGCAGATTTTAGGATTGAGTGAAATGAATGCGCAGATGAGCAAAGAAACCCTGAATTTAACCAAGGCGTTGAAAGGTGACAGTAAAATGCAGGGGAATTGGGGCGAATTGGTTTTAGAACGTGTTTTAGAAAAATCCGGTTTAGAAAAGGGGAGAGAATACGAAGTACAGCAAAGTTTTACAAATGCTGAAGGAAACAGAGTTTTGCCCGATGTTGTAATCAATTTACCCGACGGTAAAAAGATGATCGTCGATTCGAAAGTTTCTCTGGTTGCTTATGAAAAATGGATCAATGAAGAATCTGAAATTCTTAAAATGGACTTCCTGAAAGAACATGTGAACTCTATTAAAAGACATGTCGAGCAGTTGGGAAGTAAAAATTATCATGATTTGTATCAAATCGAGAGTCCGGATTTTGTCTTATTGTTTATCCCCATTGAACCTGCGTTTGCGATTGCTTTAAATGAAGATTCGACTTTGTACAATAAAGCGTTTGACCGAAACATCGTTATTGTAACTCCTACAACCTTGCTGGCGACTTTAAGAACTATTGATAGTATGTGGACCAATCAAAAACAACAGGAAAATGCCTTTGAAATTGCCAGACAGGCAGGAGCATTGTACGACAAATTTGAGGGATTTGTTACCGATTTGGTGCGCATTGGAAATAAAATAAAAGACACAAAAACGGAATACGAAAATGCCATGAGCAAGTTGGTAGACGGAAGAGGAAATCTGATTTCAAGTGTCGAAAAATTAAAGAAAATGGGAGCAAAGGCTAAAAAATCGCTTCCTGAAAATATTATTGCCAGAGCTTCTAATTCAGATGAAAATCAATCTTTAAATTAAAAATGTAGTTTCATCAAAGCTGTTCGCAAAGAAACTTTCCCATTCAAATACAAATAAAAAATTATGACTGCAGATTTCAAACACGTTTCTTCATCGAAAATAAGCATATCAGAATTAATGCTGCCTTCTCATACTAACTTTAGTGGGAAAATCCACGGAGGATATATTTTACAGCTGTTAGACCAGATTGCTTTTGCATCAGCCTCAAAATTTAGCGGTAACTATTGCGTAACCGCTTCTGTGGATACGGTAAACTTTTTAAAACCTATTGAGGTTGGAGAATTAGTAACCATGAAAGCATCGGTAAATTACGTGGGAAGAAGCTCTATGATTGTGGGAATTCGTGTGGAAGCTGAGAATATCCAAACGGGAGCCATCAAACATTGTAATTCTTCTTATTTTACCATGGTGGCTAAAGATAATGAAGGGAAAAGCGTGCCTGTTCCCGGACTTATTTTGTCTAATTTAGAAGAGGTGAGACGCTTTAGAAAATGCATCAAACAAATCGAATCTAAAAAAGAAGTAGAAGAACATGCAAGAATGACAGACGTTAATTCTATTGAAGATCTGGCAAATTTAAATCAGTACAATGTGCTTTTAGAAATTCACTAAGAGAGGACTCGGAGGTGAGTTCTTTTGGTAAATAGTGAGATGGGTTTTTAGGAAGAAGAAAGAAGAAAGAAGGAAGAAGAAAGAGAGAAACGAAGTCTTCTGCGTTTTATTACAAGTGAAACGCCTTTTTTCGGTTAGGAAACTATGTTTCTATGTGTTAAAAGGTTTTTATGTTCCTTACACCCAATTAATATATTTTTAGAATCAAATCAAAAAGTAATGGTAAAGTTTGGCTATACAATTTTATACGTTGAAGAAGTAGAAAAATCGGTTTCGTTTTATGAAAATGCATTTGGATTTTCAAGGAAATTTGTAACTCCGGAGGCGGATTATGGCGAATTGAGTACAGGAGAAACAACCCTTTCGTTTGCTTCAAAAGAACTAGCAGCCCAAAATCTGAAAGACGGTTTTATCGAAAGTAAACCGGAGCAGAAACCTTTTGCCATCGAATTGGGGTTTATAACCGATGATGTTGAGGAATTGGTGCAGAAAGCAATTGGTGCAGGAGCGACCCTGGTCAAAGAACCTGCTCAGAAACCATGGGGACAGGTAGTGGCCTATGTACGTGACCCGGATGGATTTTTAATTGAAATCTGTACGCCAATGCAATAAGATTTCGTGGAGTTTCTGATGTCAAATTGGAGTGCCTGTAAACCGGATCAGAATTGATTTTTAGTCAGGTAAAACATTCACAAATATTTAGCAGTAAATCGACAACCGTAATGCTGAAAAAATCGTAACTTTAAGTATAAATGATTGGGTTACTGTTTTTTCACGGAGTACTGCCATTCTATTTTTTAAACTTATCTTAAGTCCAGTTATTTCTCTTCTTAAAAATAGAAAAAGATCGAATGACATAATTGTTTAATTATTAACGATTATGAAAAAAATTACATTACTTATTTTACTGTTTATCGCTTATTCCGTTATGGCTCAGGATAAATTTTTTACCAGTACGGGAACCATAAATTTTGAAGCATCAGTGCCCTTTTTCGAAGATGTAAAAGCGGTAAACAGACAGGTCACAATTGTTGTTGAGCCCAAAACGAGTACACTTATCTGTACCGTTTATATTAAAGATTTTCGTTTTAAACTAGACCTGATGCAGGAACATTTTAATGAAAATTATATGGAAAGCCGTCGTTATCCGAAAGCTGTTTTTAAAGGAAAAATTCAAAAATTTGATCTAAAAAACATAGACGAAATCGAAAAGGAATATCAAATTAAAGGAAAACTTTCGATGAAGGGAAAATCTAGAGAAATTTTGGTAAATGCACTCATTAAAAAAGTGGGTGACGGAATCCAGATTGTTTCCGATTTTCCAATTTTGATCTCTGATTATAATATCGAAATTCCGAACAGAATAGCCGCTAAGATTGCTAAAACGGTAAATACCGAATTAACGGGAGTAATCAAAAGTGATGATCCGGTATATCTAACGCTAAAATGACTAATTAAGGCAGTTGACCAGCGCGCTTTCTAAATCGGTAAATTGAAATTCAAATCCTGTCTTTTGTATTTTTTCAGAGGAAACCCTCTGTCCTTTTAAGACAGCCTCGCTCATTTCGCCTAAAACAATTTTAAGAATAAAGGCGGGTACTTTTGGGAGCCAGATTTTATAGCCGTATAAGCTGGCAAGCATTTTTGAAAAACTAAGGTTCGTAGTATTGTCTGTCACACAGGCATTGTACGGACCTTTGATCATTTCATCGGTAAGGGCTTTTAAATAAATTTGACATAAATCATCAATATGAATCCAGGGAAGATATTGTTTTCCCGTGCCTAAAATGGCACCGAAGCCGGCTTTGAAATTGGGCCCCAGTTTTTTTAGAAAACCTTCATTTCTTCCCAAAACAATCCCCGTTCTGATTTTAGCAGTCCGAATTCCTAAAGAAGTAATTTTATCTACGGACTGTTCCCATTCAACACAGGTTACCCCTAAAAAATCGGTTGCAGGGGGCTGGTCTTCCTTACAGATAACGGAACTGGTAACTGCTCCGTAAATTCCAACCGCTGAAGCCGAGATAAAAGCATCCGGAACTTTATTGTTTTTCTTTAAGATCGAATAAATAAGATCGATGGGTTGTACGCGACTTTCTACAATGACTTTTTTACGTCTTTTAGTCCATCTCTTCTCTACAATTCCTTCACCTGCTAAATGGATAATATAATCAGCCTGAAGAATTGCTTCTTCGTTGATATAATTCGTTTTTAAGTTCCATTTATAATAGGTGATTAATGAGGTGTTTTCTCGTGCGCTACGGCTCAAAATCGATACCGTAAAACCACTGTCAGTGAGTAGATCGGTAAGTTGTTTTCCAACAAATCCAGTGCCTCCGGTTAATAAAACATTTTTTGCCATGATAGTTTATAATATATTTAACAGTGCATTTTGTTTAAGGCAAAGTAAAGGTACTTAAACATTCCTTACCTTTAAGGCAAATTCTAAATTTTAATGAAATGGCAACTAAAAATAAGGCTATCACAAGAGAAGATATCGTTTCAAAATACATGGATGAAGTTTTAGAAAAGGAACAAAAACCAAAATCAGTTTATCATTTTGCAAAAGAAAATGGTTTTACGGAAGCGGAGTTTTATGCTTTTTTTGGAACATTAGAAGGTTTAGAAAAAGAAATATTCAGACTGTTTTTCGCGAATACAGTTGATTTGCTGCACAAAAATGCAGATTATCAGGAGTATGATATGAAAAACAAGATGTTGAGTTTCTATTATACATTTTTTGAGATTTTAACAGCCAACAGAAGTTATGTCCTGCAATCTCTTAAAATAGACAGAAATCCACTTAAAAATTTAGTACAACTGACTTCACTTCGCGAGGCGTTTAAAGAGTATGTTTCGGAGATATTGACTGACGACTACAGACTGGAACAGGAAAAATTTCAAAAATTTCAGGAAAAAGCTCTTCAGGAATCGGCCTGGCTGCAATTAATGATGACCATAAAATTCTGGATGGAGGATTCGTCGGCAGCATTTGAAAAAACGGATATTTTTATTGAAAAATCAGTCAATGCATCCTTCGAATTGATGAATGTAGCCCCAATGAATCATTTAATTGATTTTGGAAAATTTCTGTTTAAAGAAAAAATATACAGTAAGTAATGAAAACGATCGATTATATACCTACCTCAAAAATAGAAAGAGCCAGTAAATTAGTGCAAACCGGTGCAAAAATCGGAGTGAACTATATTAAGCATTATGCTGAGAAAATGGTAAACTCAGATTTGACCCGTGACAAGCTGAATGAAAACAATGCGGAAGATATTTACGACGGACTCAAAAGTTTGAAAGGAAGCGCGCTTAAAGTGGCTCAGATGCTGAGCATGGACAAGAACTTTCTGCCTCAGGCTTATGTAGAGAAATTTTCATTATCGCAATTTTCAGTACCGCCGCTTTCAGCACCATTGGTCCTGAAAACCTTTAAAACCAATTTCGGAAAAACACCCTATGAAATTTTTGATGAGTTTAATGCCAATTCTGTCAATGCAGCCAGCATTGGTCAGGTGCATTTGGCGGTTAAAGACGGTGAAAAACTAGCTGTTAAAATTCAGTATCCGGGAGTTGCCAACAGTATCTCGTCTGATTTGGCTCTGGTAAAACCTATTGCAATCAGAATGTTCAATTTGCAGGGAAAAGATTCTGATAAATATTTCAAAGAAGTTGAAGATAAACTGATTGAAGAAACTAATTATTTGTTGGAACTTCAACAAAGTCAGGAAGTGGTACAGGCCTGCAGTAAAATCGAAAACATACTTTTTCCGAATTATTATCCTGAGTTTTCATCAGAGAAAATCATCACCATGGACTGGATGAGCGGTCTGCATCTTTCGGAGTTTACCGCTAAAAATTCAGATCAGGAAGTGGGAGACAAATTAGGGCAGGCGCTTTGGGATTTTTATATGTACCAAATTCATGTTTTAAGAAAAGTGCATGCCGATCCGCATCCGGGAAATTTTTTGGTGAATGAAAACAATCAGTTAATTGCGCTGGATTTTGGCTGTATGAAGCAAATTCCGGATGATTTTTATGTGCCTTACTTTGAATTGATCAATAAAAATGTAATTACTGACGAGACACTTTTCAATGAGAAATTATTTGAACTGGAAATCCTTCGTCCCGATGATTCGGCTTCTGAGATTGCTTATTTTACGGAAATGTTTCATGATTTATTGTCCCTTTTTACCCAGCCATTTCAGAAAGAAACCTTTGATTTTTCAGACGAGACTTTCTTTGACAATATAGCCAAATTAGGAGAGCGTTTTACCAACGATACCAATCTTAAAAAAATGAACGGAAACAGAGGTTCCAAGCATTTTATCTATATGAACAGAACTTTCTTCGGATTGTATAATCTGATGTTTGATTTGAAAGCGAAGATTGTTGTAGAGAATTATATGAAGTATTAAATTGAGTTTTTTTTGTTTCAGGTTTCAAGTTTCACGTTGCAATAGAACCTGAAACCTGAAACTTGAAACCTGAAACTTGAAACCTGAAACCTGAAACCTGAAACTTAAAACTTGAAACCTGAAACCTGAAACCTGCAACTTGAAACTTGAAACCCTGAAACCTGAAACTTAAAACCTGCAGCTTGAAACAAAAAAACTATTTCAAAATCCCTTTTTTATAAGTTTCAATGGCGCGATCTCTTGCAAACGCATGATCCACCATTGGTTCGTTATAGCCTAAATCAAATTCCGGAATCCATTTGCGAATGTAGATTCCTTTCTCATCAAACTTCTTTTGTTGAATTTCGGGATTGAAAACTCTGAAATAGGGTGCAGCATCACAACCCGTTCCGGCTGCCCACTGCCAGTTGCCTACATTGGAAGCCAATTCGAAATCCAGTAATTTTTCGGCAAAGTACGCCTCGCCCCATTGCCAGTTGATGAGCAGATGTTTGCATAAAAAGCTGGCCACCACCATGCGAACCCGATTGTGCATATACCCCGTTTCGTTTAGCTGACGCATTCCGGCATCGACCATGGGGTAACCCGTAGTTCCGGAACACCAGCGTTTAAAATCGTCTTCGTTATTACGCCATTGAATACCGTCGTAAGCCGATTTGAAATTGTGATTCACAACATTTGGGAAGCTAAATAAAATCTGGATGAAGAATTCTCTCCAAATCAGTTCGCTTAAAAAGGTTTGGTTTTTTCGATTGGCCCAATTAACCAGTTTGCGAATACTAACCGTTCCAAAACGCAAATGCGGTGAAAGGTAGGAAGTACTGTCCTCAGCCGGGAAATCGCGTGTTTCTTTATAATTAGAAATTTGACTTAAATCCGGAGGAAGTACTTTTATAACGCTTTTCTCAAAACCAATTTCAGCTAATTCGGGAAAAGTAAACTGATTTTTACTGAAGTTCTGATAACCAATTTTGGTATCAAATTCAGGAGCCTGTCCTGAAAGATGGTATTTTTCCAGCCACTTGTTTTTGTAGGGTGTATAAACGGTGTAAGGAAGTTCGTCAGCTTTTGTAATTTCCTTTTCTTCAAAAATAACGTGATCTTTGAATGAGGACGCTGTGATATGGTGTTGTGCTAATAATTGCTCAATAGCAGCATCACGTTTGATGGCAAAAGGCTCGTAATCTTTATTAAAAAAAACGTGCTGAATGTCAAATTCAGTTATAAGTGATTCCCAAACCTTACTTGTAGTTCCTTTTTTAATCAGAATGGAGGAATCAATTGCTTTTAGTTGTTCGTTTATTTTTTGAAGTGATTCAAAAATAAACTGAACGCGTGCATCGTTTTTGGGAAGGTTTTCCAGAATTTCATCATCAAAAATAAACAACGGAATTACAGGAAAATCCGATTGCAGGGCATGAAATAGTCCGGTATTGTCTTCTAAACGCAAATCGCGTCGGAACCAGAAAAAGGAAACTTTTTGTTTTGTCATGGTATGATGTTCTGCTAGATTTTTTATCTCAGCTAAGAGATTTATACTGATTTAAGCTTTTGAATTGAATAGTTCCTCGATTTTATTGTAGCGATAATCAAAAATAGTTTTGAGTTTGTTTTTTACAATAAGACTGTTCATGATTCTGCCCAGATACCCTAATGGTAAAGCGTAGTGCACCACATCAATCATTTTGGTTCCGGTTGCTGTGGGCTCGAAAAAGTGTTTGTGATGCCATAAAGCGTAAGGACCAAATCGCTGTTCGTCGACAAAATAGTGGTTCTCCTTTGAAACAGTGATGATCGTCATCCAGTTAATTTTAATGCCCAAAAGAGGTTTTAAAGTATAGGTAATAATTTGTCCGGGATACATGCGCTTATTGTCAAAATCCTGAATTTCGAAACTCATATTATCCAGTGTTATCGTTTGGAGATTTTTCGGACTTGAAAAAAAATCCCAACATTCTTCAACAGTAGCGTTTACATGTTGTACGGTCTCTATTTTGTATACTTTCATAAAATCAGTTTTAATTTTAACTCGTTGGATGCGATTAATTTTAATACCTGCTGACCTGGGGGCTGTATTTCTAAAATCTATGTGTTGTCATTTTTTTTGTTAATGACACTAACGGGTTAGATTAATCCCAAAAACAATATGTGTCGAGCCTACGGCTCTTTTATTACGATGCCTTTTTTACGACGGATTAAAATCCGTCGCTACAATATGGGTCGAGCCGATGGCTCTTTTATTATGATATCTTTTTCTAGGATGGATTAAAATCCATCGCTACAATATTATTCGGGCCAATGGCTCGTCTGCGACACTAGAGTTTCGAAGGAACGACAAATATTGTAACAACGGATTTTAATCCGTTGAAAATAAAGCGTCATGAGAATAAGTTCCAGCGGAACGACACATTTTACACAGCTTTAAATCACAACAACGATCTTCGTTTCTTTTTTAAATTTAATTACCATGAGTATAATTCATTTTAACACATAGAAACATAGTTTCCTAATCCATAAAAAAGGCGTTTCACTTTATTTAAATACACACAAGCTTCTATGTGAAAGAAATATATTTCTTTTTTTGTTCTCTTTTTAGTAAAAAAATCTATGTTTCTATGTGTTAAATCAATTTTTTGTTGCGGACACCTAATGCGTTAAATTTTATAATATTTAAAAGGAACAAACAACATTCCGAAACATTCCCCGTCTTCTTTGTCTAAATGCTTGTGGTGTATTTTATGTGCTTTTCGCAGGCCAATCAAGTATTTGTTTTTGGTGTTTTTAAACCATTTAAAACGCTGATGAATCAAAACATCGTGAATCAAAAAATAACACACCCCATAAAGCGTTACTCCACAGGCAATAAAAAATAAGTAGTTGAATCCACCCTCAACACCAAAGTAAAAAAGAAAAATACTGGGGATGGCAAACAGGACAAAGAAAATATCGTTGCGTTCAAAAGTGTTTTCGTATTTGGGTTGATGGTGATCTGCATGAAAATACCACATCAGCCCATGCATGATGTACTTGTGAGTGAGCCAGGTGACACATTCCATGAATAAAAAAATACCTAAAAAAATTAAAAAAGAAATCATTTTGTATGTCTTGAATTTACGTTTTAGCTTATAAAAGTTAAGTTTCTCTATATTGGGAATTGATCTTAGACTAATTTTAATTTATAGGTTACAAAAGACTGTGCTAAAAGCCCGGCTTTGGTATAATTAGAAACTCTGATTCTCGAATTTCCAATTTCGTAATAAGGGGTGTTTTTAAGCTTCTGAAGCAGTTTTCGGTAATAAATATAAGCAGTATAAACACCAAATTTAGCGTCGATAGGAAGTTTTACAATACCCTGAAAAGCGATTCTGAAATCTTCTTCGATTTCGGCAATAATATTCGTTTTAGCTTCTTCGTCAAAGGAATTTAAATCAATTCCCGGAAAGTAATTTCGGTTCAAAACCAAATTATCCTCTTTTAGATCTCTCAGAAAATTAACCTTTTGAAAGGCCGATCCCAATCGCATGGCTTCATTTTTGAGTTGTTCGTATTTTTGTTCGTTTCCTTTTACAAAAACCTTCAGACACATTAGGCCAACTACATCTGCCGAACCATAAATGTAATCTTCATATTCAGTATGAGTAGGGTAACTTGACTTCACAAGATCGAGTTTCATGCTTTTTAAAAAGGCCTGAATCAGATCATCAGTAATATTGTACTGCTTTACGGTATGCTGAAAAGAGTTGAGAATAGGGTTAAGGCTGATACCTGTTTGCATCGCTTTGTAATATTCTTTCTCGAAATCATGGATGAGGTTCTCTTTTTCAAAGTCATGAAATGAATCGACAATTTCGTCAGCAAAACGTACAAACCCGTAAATGCTGTAAATAGCATCACGAATACCCGGTGACAACATTTTAACGGCCAATGAAAATGAGGTACTGTAACTCTGAGTAACCAGTTTGCTGCATTTGAAAGAAACAGTGTCGAATAGTGATTTCATTTGTTAAGAACTAAAAGATTTTTGAATTAACTCAGCTGCTAATTTTCCTGAAATTAAAGCAGGTGGAACACCAGGGCCGGGAACCGTTAACTGTCCCGTAAAATATAAATTACGAACTTTTTTACTTTTTAGTTTGGGCCTTAGAAAAGCGGTTTGCAATAGTGTATTGGCCATTCCGTAAGCATTGCCTTTATAGGCATTGTAATCGTCGACAAAATCGTTCTTACAAAATGATCTCTTAAATATAATGCTATTTTTTATTTGTTGATCGGTTAATTGTTCGAATCTGGAGATTATTTTTTCAAAATAGACTTCACGAAGTTGTTCATTGTCTTGTATTCCGGGGGCTAACGGAATGAGGAAAAAACCGCTTTCCATTCCTTCCGGAGCAGCAGTTAAATCTGTTTTAGAAGGGAAATTGGCATAAAACAAGGGCTGTTCGGGCCATTTCGGATCGTCGTAGATGTCGGCTGCGTGTTGGTTAAAATCAACATCAAAAAACAAAGAGTGGTGTGTGATGTTGGCTATTTTTTTATTGAATCCCACAAAAAAGAGAAGAGAGGAGGGGGCAAAAGTACGGCTTTCCCAATATTTTTCTGAATAAGCACGATGTTCGATATCCAGTAAAGTTTCGGTATGTTGATAGTCAGCACCGCTTAAAATAATATCCGCTTCTATGGTTTTTCCGTCAATTAAAAGTCCTGTGGCTTTTTTGTCTTTAACAATAATCTTTTCAATAGGAGAGTTGGTTGTAATCGTTACGCCTAATTCCAATGCCAGTTTTTCGATTCCGCGTACCACATCGTACATTCCGGTTTTTGGGTGCCAGGTTCCTAAGCCAAAATCGGCATAATTCATAAAATTATAAAAAGATGGGGTTTTTGTAGGTTTTGCACCTAAAAACAAAACGGGAAACTCCAGTATTTGGATGAGTTTTGGATTCTTAAACTGCTTTCGGATATCGGCGCTAACCGTACTAATAAACTGATTCAGTTTGAAAGCTGTTTGGACTGTGATTAATTCCAGTGCCGAAACTCCGGGACGATAGACTAAATCTTTGATGGCAATATCATAATTGCTTTTGGCGTGATTGATGAATTTTTGAAGTTTCTCACCGCTTCCTGTTTCAATCTGTTCGAAAGTGTTTTTTATTTCTTCTAAATTGTCATAAATGCTGATGAAATCATTTAAACCAAAATACACTCTGTAAGCCGGATTCAGTTTGATGAGCTCGTAATAGTCGGAAGAGTTTTTATTGAAATCCTGAAAAAAGCGTTCGAAAACATCCGGCATCCAATACCAGCTTGGTCCCATGTCGAATGTAAAGCCTTCTTTCTTAAATTGTCTGGCTCTGCCTCCAATAGTTTCATTTTTCTCATAGATAGTTACCGTATTACCTTGCTGTGCGAGATAACATGAAGCGGCTAGAGAAGAAAAGCCTGAACCTATTATTGCTATAGTTTTTTTCATTTGTTTAACAAATATACAAAAACTTTAAACAAAAATATTACAGCATGCTGATTGTTTCTTCCATAGAATCAAAAACGCGTATTCTTTCCGATAAAATTTTCTGATCGATATGTTCGACCATGTTTCCCATAAGCCAAATCTCGTTGTTCTTTTGAAGCAACTTTTGTCCCATCGATTTGACATATTGGTTGATTACGTTGCGATCTGGTTGAACAGTCATGAAAGATACAAAAGTAATGTTCTCGAAATGTTTGGTTAAATCCTGGAGGTTTTCGATAGGCATGCTTTCGCCCAGATAAATGGTTTTGTATCCTTTTAGTAAAATCTCGTACTGCAAATAAAGTAAGCCTATTTTATGGATTTCATTCAAAGGAAGAGAAAGTACAAAAATTCGATCGGTTTTCGTGGGTCTTAGAATTTGCAGGCTTTCTGTATAAATTAATATTTTCTGCTTAATCAAATGACTCATAAAATGCTCATTTGCGGGAGTTATGGTTTCGGATTGCCATAATAAACCTAATTCTTTTAGTAAAGGAAGAAAATTGTCTTTGAAAACTTCTCTAAATGATTTTTCAGAAATAAGCCAGTCGAAAGTATTGAAGAAGATTTCCTGATCAAAATTCATCATCGCCATCTTGAAGGAAGTAATGGCGTAATTTTGGGAGTTTTTTTTGGAGATGATTTCGCGAACTAATTGTGGAATTTTTTCTTCGGGATAGGTCGCTATTTTAGATATTTTATAGCCGTATTCGTGTAATAATGTGATGTTTAAAAGCTTTTGAAGATTCTGTAGATTATAAAGCCTGATATTGGTATCGGTACGCATGGGCTCTAAGATATTGTATCTTTTTTCCCAGATGCGAATGGTATGTGCTTTTATTCCGGATAAGTTTTCAAGATCTTTTATGCTGAAAACCGTTTTTATATTGTTTATCATTTTTCGCTAATTGGTGAACAAAAATAGAATAAAATCTCAAATTACCTTTATAACTTGGTTGAAATCCACAGGTTAAGAGAGATTTACAGATTGATAATGATTTAATTTGTCTAAATGAAGGATCGTTTTAGAACCATCTTTACTTCTGTTATACATCGTTTCAAATTTGGCGCCGTAAATTACTTCATCAAAAGTATAAGAAGTTCTTGCAGCTACAGTATTGCTGTACATATCGTCGAAAGTGGTAATAAAAACCAGTATTTCGCCATGTACTTTTTTAAAATCTTCTTCTGTAAAATTATACAACGGACTGCTTTCTGTAATGGGATGTACCAGTGTCCAGCTTAAAGAAAGAGCGTTTATGCGTTCCAGTTCAAGGTCTAGATTATAGAATTTATTGGTTTTTTGACCATTTTCTTCTAAACTTAATCCCAGAGTCATTCTGGCAGTAGCATCGGTGAAATTGGTGTTTTTAAAAGGAACAAGGCGTACCATGAGTCCTCTCTTGTCTTGGTAAGGTGAAATTAATGCATGATCGGCAAACTTTAAAAAAGCGGTTGGTTTGCTAAATCTTCCAAAGAAAAGACCGGTTGCTATGGCAAAGCTCAGCAATCCAATCAAAGCTTCGGCAGCAGAAAGAGCACTTGTTAAAAATCCGGTAGGGCTGATATGTCCGTATCCTACAGTGGTAAAAGTTTGAGCGCTAAAAAAGTACGCCTGTCCGAACTGAATCAGTATACCTTCTGATTGCTTAATTCCGTTAAGATTTTCAATTCCGATAACATAGTAAGCAAGTGCAAAAATAAAATTGATACCGATATAAAACGAAAAAAGGATAAGCATGAATTTCCAGTTGGGCATATCGATCATGGTGTGGTACCAGCTAATGCGACGAAGGATATGCATTCCTCTTTTTTCGACATTAGGTGTTCCGTTTTTGTTTACAAAACGGCTTCCGTAGCTGTTTGCATTTGATCCGAAACCGGAATTAATATCGGGTTGAGCTTTCTGGTTTATTTTCTTGAGAAGCGCCATTGCAGATTGGATTTAACAACAAATGTAAAAATATCTGTGAGATGAGGAAATGGGCTGTAAAGAAAAAGCAATCTGTAAATAGAAATACTACAGATTGCTTTTGTTTTTATTGCGATAAGATTTTAACTCTATTTGCAAAAAGTTGATTTGTTTTTGATAGCGCTTTGACTGCCTAATTCTATTGCTTTTGTAAAATCTTTGCAGGCATTTTTCTGATCTCCGATTTTGTTATAAGCCAAGCCTCTCAGGTTGTAAGCGATATAATCTTTTGGATTTAAACCCAGAGATGAGGTGCAGTCTGCAACGGTTTCTTTAAAATTCGTTAACTTGTAGTTTACGTTTGCTCTTCCGGTAAAGGCGTCGGCATTCATGCTGTCCAGGTCAATGGTTTTGCTAAAATCAGCAAGGGCGCCTTTAAGGTCGTTGAGTTTTAGTTTGGCAACACCGCGATTTTGATAGGCCTCTACAAATTTTGAATTCATGCTGATGGCTTTTGTATAATCGGCAATCGCTCCTTTTGTATTGCCGGCTTCAGCTTTTTTAAGGGCTTTGTCAAAATAGCCGGTTGCAGATTGTGCCCAGGTAGAGCAGGTGATCATAACAAATGATACTAATAGAAATTTTTTCATAAACCAATTTGGGATTAGTTAGTAGGTTAATAATTTAGGAAACGAATTTAAGGAAGTTTTGTTTTGTAAGAGAAGTGCTTTTGTCAAATATTTATTATTTTTTTTGCGAAGAGAAGGATCAGTATTTTATTCTGGTTTCTTCTTGCTTAAAAAGGGGCTCGTGTTTAATCTCCAGATGGCGCCAATCTGGAAATTTCCAGAAGACAAGCTAATGTTGTTTTTGTTATTGTCGGAGAAAGCAGAGAATGTTGAATTGTTGAGATAGGACAGGCCGAGTGACCATCTTTCTTTGTTATAGCCTAAGGCAATTCTGGGAAAAAATGTGGGGTAAATTTCGATCTTTTGTTTTCCGAAATCATTTATTCTTTCGGTGCCAACATTTGCACCTATGGTTACTGATCCGCTGGTAAACCATCTTTTACTAATGGCCCAGGTGTACGCATAACCTCCGCTAATTCCAAATTGAAAATTGCGCAGTGAATTTTTAGATTTGTGTACAAAAGAGCTATCAGAGCCTATTTTCGAAAAATAAACTCCTCCGCCAAGCAGGAAGCTTCCGGCTGATTTTAATTGTCTTTCGTTTTGAACAAAGGCAGCTTTATAGGAGAATTTTTTGTTGTTAAAAACATATTGTCCAAAAGCGCCATATTGCTGGATTTTGAGATCAGGGTATAATTGTATGTTTTTGTCAGCATCATCCGCCGTATAGAAACCGTGGTATTTTTGAATGAAAAGATCAATTATGAATTTTCTTCCGTAGTTATGAATCTGAAAATCGAGTGCTTTGGTTCTTCCTTTTTCTTTGTCTTTCAGGAAACTTAGTCCGTAACCGTAACTAAAATCGATTATGGTATTTTTTACAGAAACACCAAAACCTAAGCTCATGGGGGTATTGGGCATGAATCTTTTCATATCTCCTTCTGTTTCCTGTTGCAGTGAAATGAATTTCATCGATAAATAGGTTCTTACGGAAGCTTTATTTTCAAAAGGTTTGATATAAGTTGTGTCAGTCTGTGCAGTGCAGAAATACGGTAAAACAAAAATAAGCAGCAGCGAAAAATAAAATTTCATTAGATTCTCGAAAAGTAGATGATTAAGGTTGTGCTTTGTTTAATTTGTTTTGGTCGTGTTGATCCGTTTATAGTTCAAAGGTATTTAAAACATTCGATCTTCTGTTAAGTTTTCTGACTTCAAATCTGGATTTATTGATTTCAAGGTTGTAATAGGGAGTGACTTTAAAGGATTGTAAATTTTGGGATTTAGTTTGCCACAATAGAGTCTGCTGTTTTAAGGTAAGGCTTAGAAATAAAAAAGGTCAAGTAAATGAATACTTGACCTTTTGTGACCCGACTGGGGCTCGAACCCAGGACCCCATCATTAAAAGTGATGTGCTCTACCGACTGAGCTATCGAGTCATTGCTTTCAAGAAACTTGTATTGTGAATCACAGTTTGTGACCCGACTGGGGCTCGAACCCAGGACCCCATCATTAAAAGTGATGTGCTCTACCAACTGAGCTATCGAGTCATATTCGTTTCTTGAACGCGGGTGCAAATATAAGAAGTTATTTTGGATATATCCTACCTTCTTTGAAGTAAAATTTAATAAAGAATTAATGATCTGATAAAGAGGTTGTAAGAGAAGAAAGGTAAATGCTTTTTGACGTGTTTTTCTTTTTACTAACGATAATGACGTATAATTTAAACGATTTTTTGGAGAGGATAAAAGGTTTTTAATCAGTGGCTAATATGAAGTTTTGTTCTTTTGTAAGGGAATAAATCTTAAAATTCAAATAAAACTAATACTGCGTTTTTATTTGATTGTTACAGGACTTCCGCCGTTTAATTAAACAATTTTATACTTTTTAAGGTAATAGTATAGAGTGTTGTCTTTAAATCAGATGTAAAACCAATTTCTTTATGTAAGAGAGAAATGGAAATACGTGATATGAAAAAGCCTGCAAAATATCTATTTTGCAGGCTTTTAGTTTTTGATGAGAGGGCAGTTTAATTCGTTTAACCTGTTTTAGGAACCTCAGCCGTAAAGCTTTATTTGTTTAATCTTGAGATCCAGTTTACATAATCTAATCCTTTAACTTCGATACCTTTAGTTAAGCTGCCGGAATTGATATCATAGGTGTAAACAAAATTTCCGTTTGCTTTAGATGATACTAAAATATAAGCTTTGCCATTTTCAACCAGAACAGGTGAAGCACTTACATATTGGCTTAAAGGTAAATTTAATTTTGTTTTAGTTTTGGAAACTACGTCAACAACATAATACTCAAATACGTCCGAAGCGTTGTAATCATCAAAAGTTAAAAGAACCTCTTTTTTCCCTAAACGAGTTATCCCTTTTCCGTTTCCTAAATCGTAAAGACCGTAGAATTCTTTGTTCCCATTGCTGCTGGTTGATAAATCAAAAAAGTAATCGGCATTAATTTCTGTTGAGCCGTTGCTTACTTTGAAAATAGCACTTGGTTTATCAGCAACTGATCCCCAGCGATCACCACAATCAGTAATAATGTAAAGGTCATTATTGTATTTTATTGTACCTCCCATTAAAGTAGAAAATGTACCTAAAGCACCGGAACGGTTGTCCGTGTCAATTTTTAAATTGCTCATAGAAGGGTAATCTACAGAAGCCAGGTAGGCTACAGAAGTACTGGTCCATCCAGAATGGTATACTGTATAAGGCAAATATAGTTTGCCATTGTTTAAAACACATCCTGAAAGGTAAATAGCTTTATCTGTAGCCTGTAATCCTGTAACTGTTAAAGTTCCTGATTTTGCTACCGATAAATCATCTGTATTAACAATGTTGTATGTAAGATCAGCATTTGGTGCAGATGTTGTTCCGTTCCATACAATAAGGGTGTTGTCATTTAACCAGTATGACCATAAAGCGTTACCGGCTAATGTTATTTCTTTTGACAAAGTCAATAAGTTTTTTTCAAATTTGTATTTAGAAAGTTTTCCGCTGGCTATTTTATAGTAAAATCCATTTTTGAATAATCTTCCGTTTCCGGTTATTTCTGCACCATTTCCATTAGCAGATGTAAAACCGGTGGCTAATGTTCCTGCTGTAAGCATATAATTTGCCGATGGATTATTTACGCCTCCTGAAAAAACAAATTCTTCTCCGGTTGTAGTTGCATCAGTTTCTTTTTTGTCATCATTGCTACAAGAAGAAAAACCTATCAATGCAATGCTTAATAGACCTAGAAATTTTAATTTAGTATTCATTATTAGTTGTTTAAGTTAATTTTTATTTGATTTATTATTTAATGAAATATCTTAGCTTTATATAGAAACCTCTTCCGGCTTTTTGTAACTTGTAATTATCATAGGCTTCTGTGTCAAAAATGTTTGTACAGTCTAATGCTATATTATAAGTTCCGTTTTTTAAGGAATAGCTTATGCTTGCATTCTGAATAAACTGGGTTGGGATTCTGCTTTTGCCAGCTTCGAAAGCTTTGCTTGGCCATGTTAGATAAAACCAGTGAATATATTGAGAGTACCAGTCAAATTGAATTTTGGTGTCTTTTCCTAGCCAGTTTTCTTTTCCATATCCCAGACTTCCGTTGGCAAAAAGCCAAGGTTGATTTGGTAGTCTGTCTAAATAGGCAGAAGAGGCTTTGTCTTTATTTGTAGAATTATTATAACTTGCGTTAAATGAAGCGTTAAAGGTTTTGTAATTGTATTTTATATCAGTATCAATACCTGTGATATCTACTTTGCCGACATTGTTGTAATTAGAGAAAATGCCTCCGGGTAGTAAAAGAATAAAATCCTGAGCCTTTCTTATAAAGCCATTTGCTTCAATTGCAATAGAGTGGTTGTCCTGTAATATGAATTTATAGTAAGCTCCAAGATTAAAATTATCGCTGCTTTCAGGTTTTAATTTGGGATTTGCCAGTATGTTTATACCGTCACCTAATAATTCTTCAACTTCCGGAATCCTGTACGTGTGTTCGAAAGAAGCCTTAATACCACTGTTGTCATTGAATTTGTATCTCAAAGCAGTCCCATATCCAAAATAATTATTGGTAAGTTCTGATTCTTCTTTTTTGTAACCTGTAGAATTATAAAATACCGCTTCTCGGATATAGGTATGCAATCGATAATTTTTTACAAATACAGAGGTGCTTAATCGATTATTAAAGGCCTGATTTTCCCAACCCAATCCTGCAATTGATTTGTTTAATTTGTTAGGCACGTCTAAGGCATTCGATTCCTGATTGTTTAAATTATAATGATTTATTCCTTTTCGGGTACTGTTGCTTAAATTGTAATTGAAGCTGAATAGATTATTATCATTCAATTTATAGCCAAAGTTTGCCCGGACAATTGCAAATTTATTCTCGTACTTAAATATTTGAAATGATCCCTGCTCTCCAAAATTTGGATGAGTGTCAATTACTTCGCCATTCCAGTCATACTTATTGATGGAGGTATCGATATTTGTGCTTTTGTCAATTGCATAAGAGGCATACAAATTAGCGCTTAACCCATTGATTAAAAAATGGTCTTTTCTGTATTTTATGCTTGGCAGAATAAAATCGCCTGAGGAATGTACTTTTCCAAAAACAATTTCCTGATCAGCACCAGTCTGACGTTCTTTATAGCGGTTGGCATATTGAAATCCGATAAGGAAAATATCTGCCCATTTTTTATTTCTAAAACCAGTTTCAACCTGTACCATAGTGGATTCAAAACCATCATTAAATCTTCTGAAGTTGCGAGGAGTGCTTTCTCCAGATAGAGTGATATTTTTCATGATGTAATTGTTATCCGAAAAATTGTAAAAGCCATTTACGCCAATTGTAAATCCGCTTTTCGTGCTGGTGTATCTGCTTGATAAAGCGGTTCTGTGGGTGTTAAATGATCCGTAGCTGTAACTTGCATCCAGAAAAGTATTTATATTTTGGTTGGTGACAATATTTACCGCACCTCCTAAAGCATCTGCTCCCAGAGAAACCGGGACTACACCTTTGTAGACTTCGATACGTTCGGCTAAGTTTATTGGTATATTGTTTAAAGACATGGTGCTTCCGAAGTTTTCCATCGGAATCCCGTCAATAAAAAACTTGATTTGTTTGCCGGATAATCCGTTTACAGAAAAGTTGAAATCACCTCCTAAACCACTTGTTTCTCTGATTCGAATTCCTGAAGTACGATTTAGAACCTGATTTAAATCTGCAGATGTATTGTAGAGTTTCTTAAGTTCAATAGCGTTCATGTTAAAAGCTTGTTCGCGTGCACGTTCTTCCTTCGATTTTCCGGTTACTTTGACCTCATCTAAAGAAGCGGTGTCTTCTTCAATAATTACATCGGTAAGCTTTTTGTTTGATTCGTCTATGTTGATCTTAATTTGTTTGGATTTAAAACCTACATAGCTTATTTGTAGTACATAATTTCCTGACTCCGCAGTAATTTCGTATTGACCGTATTCATTTGTTAATGCAGAATAAGGTGTTCCTTTTAATACTACCGAAACACCTTCGGCAGGTTTACCATTATTTGCTAAAACGACACCGCTTAATACTACCTTGCCTTTTTGTGCGAAACCCTGAATTGAACAAATCATGATCAACAACAAGGTTGCAATTCTTTTTATCTGCATTAGTTTGAATTATTTGGAATTAGATTTTGACGCAAAATTAATCCCAACAATTGTGTTTAGCAAATTATTTTTAATTATTCTAAATAAAAAAAAGAATAACTAAAAAATAGGTGTTTTGTTTTGAAAAATTAAGTAAATCTTAAGATATAATTAATTTTAAATTAAAAAAATCTTAAAATTCGAAATGAGTCCAGAGAGTATTGA
>NZ_CAGKLC010000046.1 GCF_903469665.1 Flavobacterium sp. UGB4466
GTTTTATAAATTGTATTTTGTTTACTTATTTATACATTACCTCGCCATTATTGCTGAATTGCAATAATAGTAATAGCGATAATAATGTTATTTAAGTTTTTCATTTCAGATAATTGAATCGCAAATGTATTAATTATTTTGAGAAGATTTCAATAACTTTTTTTAGTTTTTGTAAAAAACTGAAAACAGAGACTGAAAACTACTTTTTAACCGGAGGGTATTGTGCCATAATTTTAGATACAAACTCGGCAACCTTTTCGTCTTTTTTAGCAACGTTTTTGGTTAGCGTTCCAACACCTTCTCCTTGCCAGATCATTTCTTTTTTCTTAGCATCAATCAAATCAATGAATAAAGTTCCTTCAGTAGAAGTAGAAACGGTAGTTTGGTTTCCTCCGTACATCATGTAAGGATTCCATCCCCAACCCCAACCGTAACCCCAGCCAGCACTAAATTGATTTACATTGACTTGTTCTCTTGCTTTAGTAAAAATATTAACTAATAAATCAGGGTTTTCGCTTTTGGTAAAACCTTTGGCCTGCATTTGATCATCGATGGCACGTAGAATACGTCTTTTATCCAAATCAGATATTTCAACCTTGTCAATTCCGGGCTTGAAGAAAGCATAAGTTTTGTAAGAGGCAAAATTTACGTTTTTGTCGTAATCAGAGTAAACGCTGACTGTGCTGCATGATGCTAGTATTAAAAGCAAAAAAACGGGTACTAATTTGAATGTTTTCATATGTTAAAAATTTAATGTTCTCTTTGATCTGCCTGACTGAGCGTCGCCCGTCAAACTGAGCGCCGCTCGGTCAGACTAAGCGTAGTCCGTCAGACTGAGCGCAGTCGAAGTCCCCCCCCTTTTTTTCGTCAGCTTTTCAACTCCGCTGCGCTTGACATTACGATCTAAAATAGATTTTCATCTACCCTATTAGGTAAAGTCACTTTTAATAAAGGCTGAACTTCCATTGCTCTTTTGATAGCAAAAATAGCCTCGTCATTTCTGGCCCAGCTTCTTCTTGAAATTCCGTTGTTAACATCCCAAAAAAGCATTGAGGCTAAACGTTTTGAAGCCTCTTTAGATCCATCAAGAACCATACCAAAACCACCGTTTATAACCTCTCCCCAGCCAACTCCGCCGCCATTATGTATAGAAACCCAGGTTGCTCCTCTAAAGCTGTCTCCAATCACGTTTTGGATGGCCATATCGGCTGTAAAGCGTGATCCGTCGTAGATGTTAGAGGTTTCTCTGTACGGAGAATCTGTTCCCGAAACATCATGATGATCGCGTCCTAAAACAACCGTTCCAATTTCACCTTTGGCAATAGCCTGATTGAAAGCCTCGGCAATTTTAATTCGGCCTTCGGCATCGGCATATAAAATTCTGGCTTGCGAACCCACAACCAGTTTGTTCTCTTGTGCGCCTTTGATCCATTTGATATTGTCCTGCATTTGCTGCTGGATTTCATTTGGAGCTGTTTGGGCCATTTCTTCTAAAACCTGACTGGCGATAGCATCTGTTTTCTGTAAATCTTCCGGTTTTCCTGAAGTACAAACCCATCTAAACGGACCAAAACCGTAATCAAAACACATAGGTCCCATGATGTCCTGAACATAACTTGGGTATCTAAAATCAATATTATTTTCAGCCATAACATCAGCACCTGCGCGTGAAGCTTCTAATAAAAAGGCATTTCCGTAATCAAAAAAGTAAGTCCCTTTTGCAGTGTGTTGGTTAATCGCTTTCGCCTGACGACGTAATGATTCCTGTACTTTTTCTTTGAACAATTCAGGATTATTAGCCATCATTTCGTTAGCTTCTTCAAAAGAAATTCCAACTGGATAGTAACCTCCTGCCCAAGGATTGTGAAGAGAAGTCTGGTCCGAACCCAAATCAATTTTGATGTTTTCTTTGTCGAAACATTCCCAAACGTCTACTACATTTCCTAAGTAAGCAATGGATACCACTTCTTTATTGGCTTTTGCTGTAAGGACTCTTTTTACCAGTTCATCTGTCGAAGTTACGATTTCATTTATCCAGCCCTGCTCGTGACGAATCTTGGTGATTTTTGGATTTACTTCTGCACAAACCGTGATACAGCCGGCAATATTTCCGGCTTTTGGCTGTGCGCCCGACATTCCGCCAAGCCCTGAAGTTACAAAAAGATTTCCTTCCGGATTTTGTTTGATTTTTCTAAAACCGTTCAAAACCGTAATCGTTGTTCCGTGTACAATTCCTTGTGGCCCTATGTACATATAACTTCCCGCAGTCATTTGTCCGTATTGCGAAACACCTAAGGCATTCATTTTTTCCCAATCATCCGGTTTCGAATAATTTGGGATAACCATTCCGTTTGTTACGACAACTCTTGGAGCTTCTGCATGCGAAGGAAACAATCCCATCGGATGACCTGAGTACATGGTCAAGGTTTGCTCGTCTGTCATTTCAGACAGGTATTGCATCGTGAGTAAATATTGCGCCCAGTTTTGAAAAACAGCTCCATTTCCACCATAAGTAATCAGTTCATGTGGGTGTTGTGCTACAGCATAATCCAAATTGTTCTGAATCATGTGCATGATGGCTTTTGCCTGCAATGATTTTCCAGGATATTCGTCAATTGGTCGGGCATACATTCTGTACTCCGGGCGAAAACGGTACATGTAAATACGTCCGTAAGTTTCTAATTCTTCTGAAAACTCCTGAATTAATTCTGCATGATGTTTGGCATCAAAATAACGCAGGGCATTTTTTAAAGCCAGCTTTTTTTCTTCTGCTGATAGGATTTCTTTTCGCTTTGGCGCATGGTTAATCGCTAAATCGTATGTTGCCTTTGGAGGTAATATGGTAGGTATTCCTTGTTGTATTTGTTCTTTGAAAGTCATTTTTTTAGGTACTAAGTTGCTAAGATTCTAAGCTGCTAAGGTTTTGATCTAAGCAGGCAATAATCTGCGATTTATTAAATAGGCTATAAACTCCATCGGAGCGACATGGCAATTAAAGAAATAGAATAATTATCTAATTTGCAAATTGTCACATTTTCTAATTAAAAAATAACTAAGGATAACGGATATCCGACCTGTGATAGGATTTGTGGATAGTAATCCTAAATTTTCGAAACAGAATATCCATAAATAGATTTTTAGATTTTAGGTTGTTGATTTTAGATTTGTCCTTCGATTTCGCTCAGGACGACGACGTGTAAAATTAGTTAGTTTTAAAATTTAAGAAATTCTCTAATTGTTAAATTGCCACATTCTCTAATTCGTTTTTTTTCTAATTTCGCCTGTTCGTTTGTCAAACCCATACGGACAATGACGACAGCCGCTTTTACAGCAATAACCACGTTTTAGATGGTGTTTTTCAGTAAAGCATTTATAACCTTCGGGGGTATAGTAAAAATCTTCCCCTTCGATTAATTTATTTTCATTACTTTGCTCCTTCATAAATCTGCATTGCGTTCGTGTTCCTCATTTTTTAAAATCAAAAATAATTAATAGATTGTGATTTTAATGAAATCGGACAAATTTCATCTACAAATTTATAAATTTTACGGCTAATGTTTCTGATTGTTGCTAAATATTTAATTCCAAAAGGGTATCGGGGAATGGCTGTGTTTCCGTTTGTGATTTTAAAATATGATGCAGATAAAGAAAATGCTGTTTTCGTCAATCATGAAAAAATTCACCTGAGACAGCAATTGGAATTATTAGTTCTTCCGTTTTATATTTTTTATGTTTTAGAATATGCAATTCGGCTGATACAATATAAAAACAAAGAGCTGGCCTATCGGAATATAAGTTTTGAAAGAGAAGCTTACGCCAATGAAACTCACCTTAATTATTTGAAAAGCCGATCTTTTTTTGGTTTTTTGAATTACTTAACTTTAAAACATTATTAGATTTTGAATCAGGAAATCCAAATCGCTTTTCCAAAGGGCATTACGCTGACTATAAAACGGGAAGATTTAATTCATCCCTTTGTTTCCGGGAATAAATTCAGGAAACTGAAATACAATTTGCTTCAGGCGAAAGCTGAAAATAAAAAGACTCTGCTGACTTTTGGCGGTGCTTTTTCCAATCATATTGCAGCGGTTGCTTATGCCGGAAAAGAGCAGGGTTTTAGAACAATTGGCGTGATTAGAGGTGACGAGCTTTTTGATAAAATAGAAGAGAATCCAACGCTAAAATTTGCTCAGGAAAACGGAATGCAGTTTGAATTTGTGACGCGGGAGGAGTATCGGCTTAAAAATGAAAATGCCTTCATCGAAAAGTTAAAAGATAAGTTTGGCGATTTCTATTTAGTGCCTGAGGGCGGAACCAATGAATGGGCAGTAAAAGGCTGTGAAGAGATTTTGACCGAAGAAGATGCCATTTTTGATTTCGTTTGTTGTGCGGTAGGAACGGGTGGCACGATAGCGGGATTGATTAATAGTGCGCTACCGCATCAGAAAATTTTAGGATTTCCGGCATTAAAAGGTGACTTTTTAACCGATGAAATTTGTATTTTTGCAAAGAAAGATAACTGGGATTTAATTTCTGACTATCATTTTGGAGGTTATGGGAAGGTAAATTTGGAATTAATTGAATTTATCAATACTTTTTTTGAAGAAACTAAAGTGCCTTTGGATCCAATTTATACGGGAAAGATGGTTTTTGGCGTTATAGACTTAATACATAAAAACTATTTTCCTGAACATTCAAGAATATTATTGATCCATACCGGCGGATTGCAGGGAATTGCGGGGATGAATATTAAATTGAAGCAGAAAAAATTACCAATACTTAAAAGCAATGGTTAAAAAAATATTAGCACTTTTAATGCTGGCAACTGTAGTAGGCTGCTCTTCAAGTAAACCTACTATCGCGACGACCAAAAAAGCGGCGGCAGTCCAGAGGTCCAGAGTGGCAACAACCAAAAAGCCAACTTATACCAAACCAATTGGCAAAAAACACCCTTCTACAAACAATACAACTGAGGTTATTCAGTCTACTTCAAAAACAGTTGTCACCAGCGATTTAATCAATAATTATATTTTACAGTACAAAGATATTGCAATAGGCAATATGCAGAAGTATGGTATTCCTGCAAGTATCATTCTGGCACAGGGAATCTTAGAATCCGGTGCAGGAAAAGGAGATTTGGCCCTGGAAGCCAATAATCATTTTGGAATTAAATGTCATAAAGACTGGTTGGGAGAAAGTGTGCGTCATGATGATGATTCAGCTCAGGAATGTTTCAGGAAATATGCAGAAGCTGCAGAATCGTATAGAGATCATGCTTTATTTTTGGTTGGGAAAAATAGATATGCGACTCTATTTACTTACGAAAAAGACGATTATAAATCCTGGGCAAAAGGATTAAGAGCTGCAGGTTATGCTACAGATCCCAACTATCCGGATAAATTAATTAGCTATATTGAACGATACAATTTGCATCAATACGATTGTCAGGTTACCGGAAAAAGCTATAAACCTTTTGAAAAATCAGCTCCGGTAAGAAGTTCTTCTGTTTCTTCTACCGCTCCTTCCTCTTCTAATTCAAATGATCCAAATCTGTATGAAGTGCAGAAAGGAGATACCTTGTATTCGATTTCAAAAAAATTCAATGTATTGGTTGACGATTTAAAACAAAAAAATAATCTTTCGGATAACGCGATTTCGATCGGACAGAAGTTGAGAGTGAAATAATTATCAATTATCAATTGTTAATTATTAATTTTCTAGAAAGTTGTTTATGAAAAAGAAAGTCAAAATTGGAATTTTTACTTTTGCTATAATTTTAAGCACGAGGCTTTTTTGTGGGGTCTATGATCATGATGAATTTGCAGAAAGTCATTTTTTTATAAAACACCGCCCAATCTGGAAATGGAATTTTTACTCGCCAATTGGAATGTCTGATAAAAAAAATGAGGAACTTACTGATGAGGAACAAATCGAACAAAAATATTTTAATACGTTTATTAGAGATCAAGGCTTAAGCCGATAAATAAATGTAACTAGAGAAATCTAAAATTTAAAATCTAAAATATTTATAAAAGAAGTAGTCAGCTTTTTGCTGAAGCAGAAAAAGTAATTCCGGGTGGAGTAAATTCGCCGGTAAGAGCATTTAAAGCGGTTGGTGGAACTCCAATTTTTGTAAAGAGTGCCAAAGGTGCTTATTTGTATGACGAAGATGGAAATAAATTAATCGATTATATCAATTCATGGGGGCCAATGGTTTTAGGACATGCCTACCAACCGGTTGTGCATGCGGTAATTGAAAAAGCAAAACTGGGAACTTCATTTGGTATGCCAACGGAATTAGAAACGGAGATTGCTGCTTTAGCGGTTTCTATGGTTCCGAATATTGATAAAATAAGATTTGTAAATTCAGGTACAGAGGCTTGTATGAGTGCCATTCGTCTGGCTAGAGGATTTACAAAAAGAGATAAAATCGTAAAATTTGCAGGCTGTTATCACGGACATTCTGATTCATTTTTGATTCAGGCCGGAAGTGGTGCCGTGACATTCGGATCACCAAACAGCCCCGGAGTTACGGAAGGAACTGCAAAAGATACTTTATTGGCAAAATACAATGATTTAGAGAATGTAAAAACTTTAATCGAAGCGAATAAAGGCGAAATCGCTGCCATTATTATCGAAGCTGTTGCCGGAAATATGGGTTGTATCCCGCCTCAAAAAGGTTTTCTGGAAGGCTTAAGAGAATTGTGTACCGCAAACGGAATTTTACTGATTTTTGATGAGGTAATGACAGGCTTCCGTCTGGCTCGTGGTGGGGTTCAGGAATTGTACAACATCAATGCCGATATTGTGACTTTCGGAAAAGTAATTGGCGGAGGTCTGCCAGTAGGTGCTTTTGCAGCCCGCGAAGAAATCATGAATTATCTGGCGCCGCTTGGTCCGGTATATCAGGCAGGAACATTATCCGGTAATCCGCTGGCAATGGCTGCAGGTTTAGCAATGTTACAGGCACTAAATAATGATCCGGCAATCTTTACTCGTTTAGAAGAAAAAACAGCGTATTTAGAAGCTGGAATCGACAGGGTTTTAAAAGCCAATAATGTTGTTTTTACCATCAATAGAGTAGGGTCGATGATTTCTGTTCACTTTGATGCAAATCCGGTTGTTGATTTTCAAACTGCTGCGAAAGGCGATAATGAAACGTTTAAGAAATTCTTTCACGGCTTGTTACAAGAAGGTGTTTATATTGCCCCATCGGCTTATGAAACCTGGTTTATTACCGATGCACTAACTTATGAAGACCTGGATTTTACAATCAATGCAATCGATAAAGTTTCGAAGACTTTTTAAATCTTAGAAATTAAAGTATATATTTTTTTTTCAATTGAAGGCTCAGTTTTTTTAGTAAAGCTGGGTCTTTTTTTCATTGTAGTTTTCATTTTAGTTTTCAGTCGCAGTTTTCAGTCGCAGTTTTCAGTCGCAGTTTACACTATCCAGTCTCATTTTTACAATTTAAATTCTAAAATCAGTAAGTAGTTAATGAAAAGTTAATAAATGGGTTTTCCGTCGTATATTCAGGATAAAAATTATTTTTGTTTATTAAATAACCATTAAACCTGCAGTAAATGAAGAAATTTCTCATTTTAACTACAATAGCGGCATTTGTGCTATTTCCCACTTCTCAATTTGCACAATCAAATAAGAAAAAATCTAAAAAAGACGAATCGGCAGCTGCCTCGCCGGAGAAAAAACCGGAGTCAGCAATTAAAGACTATAGTAAAGTAATCACCAAAGACGCTATCTCAGATGACGGACTTTTTAAAGTGCACAAAGTCGATAAAAAATACTATTTTGAGATTCCGAATAAATACCTGAACAAAGACATGCTTTTAGTAAGCCGATTGTCAAAACTGCCTTCTAATTTGGGTGGCGGTTATGTGAATGCAGGATCGGAAACTAATGAGCAATTAATTGTTTGGCAGCGTTTTCAGGATAAAATTCTGATCAAATCAAAATCATACAATGCGGTAGCCAATGATAGTTTACCGATTAGTATTTCGGTAAAATCAAATAACTATGAACCTACTTTATTTGCATTTGATATTGTAGCTTTTAGTAAAGATTCGGCCAACACTGTTGTGGATGTTACCAAATTTTACAGTACTGATGTTAAGGCTATCAGCGGAATATCGGCAGAAATGCGTGAAATGTATAAAGTAAAAGGGCTTGATGATTCGAGAAGTTTTATTAATACCATCAAGAGTTTTCCGATGAATATCGAGGTCATTCAGGATATGACCTATAATGCTTCAAAGCCATCGATGCTGGAAGATACAGAATCGATTAGTATTCAGATGAACCAGTCGATGATTTTATTGCCTGAAGTGCCAATGAAGCCTAGGCTAGCAGATCCAAGAGTTGGTTGGTTTACCGTAAGTCAGTACGATTATGGAAGTAATGAATTAAAATCAGATCTTAAAACCTATATTCGTCGTTGGAGATTGGAACCAAAAGATCCGGAAGCCTATGCAAGAGGAGAGCTAGTTGAACCGGTAAAACCTATCGTTTACTATTTGGATCCTGCGACTCCCGAAAAACTGCGCAAGTATATCAAACAAGGAATAGAAGAATGGCAAAAGCCTTTTGAAACAGCAGGATTTAAGAATGCAATTATCGCAAAAGATGCTCCGACAAAAGAAGAAGATCCTGATTTTAGTCCGGAAGATGTTCGATATTCTGTTGTTCGTTATGTTGCAAGTACCACGCGGAATGCAGTTGGTCCGAGTGTTTCAGATCCAAGAAGCGGTGAAATAATCGAAAGCGATGTGATTTGGTATCACAATCATTTACGTTCCTACAGAAACCGATATTTACTAGAAACCGGAGCAGCAAACCCATCAGCCAGAACTTTACAAACCGGCGACGAAGAAATGGGAGAGATGATGCGTATGGTAATCGCTCACGAAGTGGGTCATGCTTTAGGTTTTCCGCATAATATGGGCGCAAGCTGTGCCTATGACGTAGAAAGTTACCGAAATGGTGATTTTACCCAACAAAACGGAATTTCTGCCAGTATAATGGACTATGCGAGATACAATTATATCGCGCAGCCGGGAGATAAAAATATTCGTTTTATTCGTAAAATGGGGGCTTACGATCACTATGCTTTAAACTGGGGATACAGAGTGATTCCAAATGCAAAATCTCCTCAGGACGAAAAAGCAACTCTGGACAAATGGATTTTGGACAAAGCCGGAAATCCTTTGTATAAATTTGGAAAACAAAGTAGTGCTTTTGACCCTACTTCGCAAACCGAAGATATTGGAAATAATTCAATGAAAGCAAGTACTTATGGACTTAAAAATCTGGAATATGTTGCTGCGCATTTAAATGAATGGACCAGTAACGTGACCAATAATTATGAAGATCTGGACGAATTGTATAAAGAAATGTTAGATGTTTGGAGCCGATATGTAGGTCATGTGGTGACGAATGTTGGCGGAGTTTATGAAAATACTAAAAATCCAAATCAGGCAGGAAGTGTTTATGAGGTAGTACCGAAAGCGAAACAAATTGAGGCAATGAACTGGCTTCAAACCAATGCTTTTGCATCACCAACATGGATCGTAAATGTAACAACTTTAAAGAATACGGATTTTGCAGGTTATGCAGAGAAATTCAGAAGCTTACAGGTGAGACAGCTAAATAGTTTGCTTAGTATTGGACGTATCGGCAGATTGGTTGATAATGAAATTCTTGGAGCAGACACTTACAAAGCACTGGATTTATTAAGAGATACACGAAAAGGAATCTGGAAAGAGGCCGCAACACCAGGAAATGTTACGATTTATAGAAGAAACCTGCAACGCGGCTATATGGATCGAATGGGAGCCTTAATGACAGAAGAAATCAAGCCATCTGACAGATCAACGGTGTATTATAATGTGGGACAATCTGATGTCAGAGCCCTGGTTCGAGGAGAATTGAATGCATTAAGAAGTATACTTTTGGCAGCAAAAGCAAGACCTGTAAATGCAGAAACCAAATACCATTACGAGGATTGTATTAAGAGAATTGACTTAATTCTTAATCCGAAATAAGAACTTATAAAAAAAGAGGCTTAAAAGCCTCTTTTTTTATGAATGATACTAGTTATTTCCTTTTTTGTATTCTCTCGCTTTCTCTTTTGCTTTTTCTTTTTTTTCGTTCTGTAAAGCGGTCCATTTTTTGTATTGGTCCTCATTCAGTATCGATTTCATTTTGGCATCGTTAGCTGTTTTTTCATCCATTATTTGTTTTTTAAAAGCAGCCTTTTCTTCTGTTGTTGGCTTTGTACCACTGTCTTTTCTGTTTTTACGGTCTTCTCTAAATTTTTCAGCGTTAGCACTTCTGTCAGCCAGAAGCTGTTTTATCTGAGTTTGCTGATTGGCATCTAAATTTAGTTCAGAAGTAAGTTTCTTTAACTGTCTGTCATTGCGTTGTTCCGGAGTTAGTCGCTCTCTTTGTGGTTGAACAGACTGATCCGCTTCTTGTGCAAAACTCGTTATTCCAACGAATAAGAAAGCTGCAATAATTAATTTTTTCATGAGGTACGTTTTTTAATTGTTTATAGCATTTAGACTTTAGCGGATGAAAGAGGTTTAACGAGATTGTCGTAATTATAGTTTATTTAACAAAACTAGCCGTGAAAAAGGTTTACGGCTTGGTCTTTAGTGTTTTAATAATGGTTTTGTCAGTCTATGTTTTTTATCATGTTTTTATAAGAAAAGGTTAATTAAATTTGTTTTCATAATAGAAAGAAGAGACACTTATCATCAAAATCAAAAAATGGAAGAATTATTTAGCAAAAAAAATAAAAACCGGGTTTTAAAAGCGGTAAACGGAGAGATGTCCTATCAGAAGTTAACTGCAGCAGAATTACATCAGTTTGTCCAAAACTGGAATTATGATGATGGAATCGAACCTTTTGAGTGGATTGTCAAACAAAAAACACTTGATAAGGGAACAGTTGTTTGTTTGTATTGGCTGCTGCAGCCTGATTATTTTTGCAGGTTTAAAAGTGAAGATGAGGCAAGAGAAGATTTGTATTTTGAGCAATATAAATTGTTGAAAGAAATTGAGGAAAGATATGTTAACGGTTTTTATCAGGACGAGAATTTTTCCTTTGATCCCAAAGAAAGTTTTGTGGATGAAAATTCCAATCTCGAAGGTATTCCGTCTGAAATGTTGACTAAGACAAAAGGAATAGCTTTCGAACGACAGGATATTGAATTTGCTTTTTTAAGAAATCCGAACGAAAAAGAGCTGAAAACGATCGCCAGCCGTATAGCAGATGCTATAAAGATTATTCAGCTTTCAAATCCGGACTTTGTTTATGACGATACAGATAGGGCAGTAAACGCCATTGTTGAAAGTGTCGAATATTGGAAAAACAATGAACCAGGGAAGGTCAAAATTAAAAATTTGTCTTATTTATGGATGGATTGTATGCATAAAAAGCACAATTGGGAGTGGATTGTCTGGGATTGGGAAACCGGAAATAATCTGGGCGTCACCAATAGTACAAAAGAGTTGACCTGTTTGGCAGATACGATTATCAATCATACCATAGACGGATTTCAACCTGCTTCGATCATTTCTGATTTGTACAAAGAGATGAAGGGAGTAAATAATTTTTATGATCTAAAGAGAGATCCTTACAGCGGAATCGGATTATTGTTTAGCACCGATCATTTGAAGTTTAGAGGATAACAAGCAGGAAGGATTTTTTTGCTAAAAAAGAGAGACGAAGAGATCGTTTGGTTTTTCAAAGGGTAACATTTTACACGTATGGGATTAAGAAAAATTACAGTTGAAGAGAATGTTTATTGGTACAAAAGCGTTACTAAGTATGCACTTGATACAGAAGCGGCAACATTTGAAATAACGATATTCCTGGAAGGTCATAAACAAACTCCATTGAAAATCAGTTTTGTTACATGGGAAGATTTGTATGCTGGAAACCCTTTAAATACTGGAGTAGTGTTAGCCAGAGTATCTGATAAAGAAACCGAAAGCGTCAATTTAAACCGGCCAAAATATATCAGAGAATGCATTTTATACGGATTGAAAAAGGCATGGAATGGTGGCAATAAAGTTGCAGTGATGGATGGTTTGGAGATCCTTAAAAGTTTAGGTTATGATGTTTCCTGTCTTTGCCCAAAAGACGGATTGGTTGTTGCACATGGAAAAGAATATTTAAAGTAAGTTGATTTTTCAGGATCAGAAGTTACTTCAGAAGAATTGTTTAATTTAGTAGAACAGGAAGTTAAAAATCTCAAAAAATAGTAATCAAGATGAGTTTAAAGGATACAGTAAATACAAATAAAATAGCTTTTTTTTCAACGCAGCCTTACGATAAAACCTTCTTTAATAAATACAATGATTCGTTTGGTTTTGAATTGGATTTCTTTGAAACACAATTAAATCCTCAAACGGCTGCATTGATTGAAAAAGCATTGATTGTTTGTGTTTTTGTGAATGATATTGTCAATGAAGCAGTATTGAAACAATTGGCTGAAAAAGGAGTGAAGATTATTGCCTTGCGTTGTGCGGGTTTTAATAATGTTGATTTGGATGCTGCTAAAAAGTACAATTTAAAAGTTTGCCGCGTTCCAGCTTATTCGCCTCAGGCTGTTGCGGAGCATGCAATGGCAATGATTTTAACGTTGAACAGAAAAACACATAAAGCTTACAATAGAGTTAGGGAACAAAATTTTTCACTAAATGGTTTATTAGGATTCGATTTGTTTGGGAAGACTGTCGGAATCATTGGAACAGGGAATATTGGAAAAGCTTTTGCAAAGATTGCGATAGGATTTGGCTGTAAAGTTCTGGCATATGATATCGTGACAAGCACAGAAATGGAAAAAGACGGCGTTCGGTTTGTTTCGTTGGAAGAAATCTTTACGTCCAGTGATATAATCTCCTTACACTGTCCTTTAAACGATCAGACGAAACATATTGTTAACAAGGAGTCTATTATTTTAATGAAAGACAGCGTGATGATCATCAATACCAGCCGTGGAGCTTTGATTGAAACAGCGGCTGTTATCGAAGGTTTGAAAGAAGGTAAAATAGGCTATTTAGGAATTGATGTTTACGAACAGGAGGAGAAATTGTTCTTTAGGGATCTTTCGGCTGATATTATTCAGGACGATGCGATTCAGCGTTTAATGAGTTTTCCAAATGTATTGGTGACGGCACATCAGGCCTTTTTTACGAATGAGGCTTTAACGCAGATCGCCTTGGTGACTTTTAACAATATCAAGTCTTTACTGGATCAGAATGATATTGAAAATAAAGCAGCTTTGTTAGTTTAAATGGAATCACAAACCCGACAGTTTTTTTAAACCTGTCGGGTATAAAAACAGAATCGTAAAAATTAAAAAAAGAGAAAATATGAAAAGAAAAATTTTAATGGCATTTGTAATTTTAGGAATGATTTCGTGTCAGAATAAAGAAAAAACAGAAAAAGAAAATGTTGTGGAGGCCATTGCAACTGACACCATAACAAAAACAGCAACCGGAACAGCAGCTGTGAGTGAGGCTCCTGTAAAAGACGATAAAACGGTAGAGTTAATCAGAAAGCAGCTTCTGGTATTGCTGAAGAAAGATTTGCCAGCACTGACAAAAGAGGATAGGTTTTTTTATTATGATGCATTTGATTTAAATAATGATCAGAAAGAGGAGTATTTTGTAGGTTTCTCTAATTCCTATTTTTGTGGAAGTGGTGGCTGCTCAGGATATATTTTAAATAATGACGGAAGTCTGATTAATTCTTTTACGGTAACTGATTTTCCAATTTATGTAACCACTTCAGTATCTGAAAAATTCTATAATCTAATAGCAGTAAGTGGAGGGAAATTTCATCTTCTAAAACTGAAAAACGGAAAATATCCGTCAAATCCATCTGTTCAGGAAGTTGTCAAAGAGGAGGCTTCAAGAGAAAGTGCAAAGGTTTTAGATATTGATGGAAAGAAGTTGGAGAAGTACTCGTTTTAAAAAGCAAACGCGACAGGTTTTAGGAAACCTGTCGCGTTTACTTTTTTCAAAAACGTATTTTATTTTTTTAAGATTTTAGGCAACGTTTTGGGATTTTGGCGATTGTCCCAAAAGGCCATTACAATTAATTCTTTAGGAGTTAATTTATAGAAAATATTATAGTGTCCTAATGTTGAGGTGTGTATGTCAGGAAAATTTGTTTTAACGTAGATTTCAGGATTGAGAATTAAAAACTGAACTCTTTGTGCAATTTCAGCAATTAACTTTTTAGGGTAAACAGATGATTTATTTCTTTTAGTCCAGTAAATCAATATTTTTCTTCTCTGTAAAACAGCAGTTTTAGTCTAGACTACTTTGACAGCCATTCTAAATCTTCTTTGTCTAAATCCTCCTGAGAAGTAACTCTTCCATATTTTATGTCTTCCTCACTTTCATTAAGAACGTCTATCCCATATTGCTCTAATTGATACGTTTTAGAAATGTCGGTATTTTTTAAAAGGCTTCTGATTTTTTCAAGTAAAGTGATATCCTCAATGTTTTTGAGTCTGTCAAATATTTCTAATTTTAGTTCCAGTGTTCCCATCGTCATTAGTTTTGAATATCAAAGTTATACAAAATATACTAAAAAAAACCCGACAGGTTTTCAAACCTGTCGGGTTTAAATATTAAAATAGTAAGGGGGTATTTTAGAATTATAAAACCCTAAAATTGACTTTTTTATAAAACTATCCTACCAATTCCACAAATTTAAACTCCCCCTCAACAGCGACTTTAGTCAAACCGTGTTTAGATAAGTTTTTCATGGATGCATCCCATTTTTTACCGCTTAAATTAGCAGTAATTTTTAGTTGCTGAAGATCCATTTTGTTTTCATTTCCTTTCAATAAATCAACGATAAATTTCTCTTCGTCTGATAATTCGACAGTCTGTTTTTTCTCCGGGCGCATTTGCGGGAATAATAAAACTTCCTGAATTGATGCATTATTGGTTAAATACATAATCAAACGATCCATTCCAATACCCATTCCTGATGTTGGAGGCATACCATATTCTAAAGCTCTTAAGAAATCCTCGTCGATGATACCGTTTGCTTCATCATCACCTTTTGCAGCCAGACGCATTTGGTCTTCAAAACGCTCTCTTTGATCAATTGGGTCGTTTAATTCAGAATAAGCATTCGCAATTTCTTTACCACAAACCATTAGTTCAAAACGTTCGGTTAAGTCTGGATTATCGCGGTGTTCTTTGCATAGCGGAGACATTTCTTTTGGGTAATCCGTAATGAAAGTAGGCTGAATGTAATTTCCTTCACATTTTGCACCAAAGATTTCATCGATTAGTTTTCCTTTCCCCATTGTTTTGTCAACTTCGATTCCCATTCCTTTTGCAGCTTCAAAAAGCTCTTCTTCTGTTTTTCCTGAGATGTCAAACCCGGTAAAATGTTTGATCGAATCCGTCATCGTAACACGGGCGTAAGGCGCTTTAAAGTTGATTTTATGCTCACCAAAAGTAACTTCGCTTGTTCCGTTTACGGCAATCGCACAATGTTCCAGCAGGCCTTCTGCAAATTCCATCATCCAGTTGTAGTCTTTGTAGGCTACATATATTTCCATTGCAGTAAACTCAGGGTTATGTGTTCTGTCCATTCCTTCATTACGGAAGTTTCGGGAAAACTCATAAACACCTTCAAATCCACCAACAATTAATCTTTTTAAATACAATTCGTTTGCAATACGCATGTAAAGTGGAATATCAAGCGAATTATGGTGCGTGATAAAAGGTCTTGCCGAAGCACCGCCGGGAATCGATTGTAAAACCGGTGTGTCAACCTCAAGATATCCGGCATCGTTAAAATAACCACGCATAGCGGTAAACAACTTGGTACGTTTGATAAACGTTTCTTTAACATGCTGATTCACCGTTAGATCTACATAACGCATTCTGTAACGCAATTCAGCATCATTAAAAGCATCGTGTACATTTCCGTCCTCATCAACTTTTGGTAAAGGCAACGGACGTAATGTTTTACTCAAAAAAGTAAACCCGCTCACACGAATACATTTCGCTCCAACCTGAGTCGTGAACAATTCTCCTTCGATACCAATAAAGTCTCCTAAATCGGTTAATTTTTTAAAAACCTGATTGTATAACGTTTTATCGTCACCTTCGCACAAAACATCGCGATTCACGTACAATTGAATACGCCCTTCACTATCCTGCAATTCAGCAAAACAAGCTTTTCCCTGATCTCTCACACTCATCAAACGTCCCGCAACGATCACCTTCTTACCTTCCTCAAAAGATTCCTTTATCTGCTTTGAAGTATGATTTACAGGAAAAAGATTAGCCGGATAAGGATTGATTCCTAAGTTGCGTAAGTTTTGAAGTTTTTCTCTTCGGATGATTTCTTGTTCTGATAATGCCATTTTGTGCTCTTTTTTAAGTGTGCAAAGATAAAGAAAAGAATGTAGATTTCAGAATGCTGATTTTAGATTTTTTGAAGCAGTAATTTTCAGGTTTTCAAGGTAGTTTTGTCCCGCTATCCACTTGTATCTTTTCTAAGATTCTAAGATTATGAGGTTCTGAGAATCTAAGAATCCAACAAAACGATTAAACGATTAAACAAATCACCAATTAAACAATTAACGAAACTTCGTATCTTTGAGAAAAAATTAACCACAATGAAATTATATAAGTTACTCAGTTTTTCTTTTTTATTTGCCACTCTGGCAAGCTGTACTTTTACCGAAAATATTTATGTAAGTGATAACGGAACCGGAAAATTTTCTTTAGATATGGACGGTTCTTCTTTAATGGCGATGGCAGGAGATCAGATTGGTAATCAATTGGGAGCGAATAACAAAAAAAATATGGATTCTACTTTTACCTTCAAACAGCTATTGGCGGATAAAGAGGAAAGCATTTCAAAATTATCTCCGGAAGTTCAGAGTGAAATAAAAAAATTGGAAGATCTTGTGGTGAATATCAAAGTGAATGAGGAGAAAAAAGAATTTCTGATGACATTTTCGGAAGACTTTAAAAAAGTAAATGACTTACATGATATATTACAATCGGTGAATACACTTCAAAAGCTGGTTGGCGGAGCAGATGCTTCAACACCCTTTGTAGGAGGTTTGGGAGACAACAACAGTAAAGTAAGTTTTAATTACGACGGAAAGAAATTTACCCGTAAAGCGACAGTCGACAAACAAAAACAAGCAGAGAAAGTGAAAGATACGACAGCCGAAATGTCAAAAATGGTTTTTGCATCTTCTACTTATGTTTTAAAATACCATTTCCCAAAACGCATTAAAAAAGTATCAAATCCGACCGCTTTGTTTAGTGAAGACCGAAAAACAGTTACAATTCAATACCCTTTCACGGATTATATGGAGAATCCTGACAAACTTAACTTTGATGTTGAGTTTGAAAAATAATTAAGATGAATAAAAAAATCCAACTTCAGGATTTAGGAAGCAGAGACTATAAATCGACCTGGGAATATCAGGAAGAATTGTTCAAAGATATAGTCGACCTAAAAATCAGAAACAGAAGAGAAGAGCTTGATTTAGAAACACCCAACTACTTGTTGTTTGTAGAGCATCCACACGTGTACACATTAGGAAAAAGCGGTGATTTCGAGAACTTACTCTTGAACGAAAAACAATTGGAGGCCAAAGGAGCTACCTTCTATAAAATCAATCGTGGTGGTGATATCACCTATCATGGGCCGGGACAGATTGTGGGCTACCCCATTTTAGATCTGGAGAATTTCTTTACCGATATTCATAAGTATTTACGTTTTCTCGAAGAATCGATTATCCTCACTTTAGAAGAATACGGTTTAAAGTCCGGACGAAGTGACGGTGAAACAGGAGTCTGGCTGGACGTTGGAACTCCGTTTGCCAGAAAAATTTGTGCGCTTGGTGTTCGTGCGTCACGCTGGGTAACCATGCATGGATTTGCTTTAAATGTAAATGTCGATTTGGGTTACTTTGATAACATTATCCCATGCGGAATCCGTGGTAAAGGAGTTACTTCCTTACAGGTAGAACTGGGTGTAGAAAAAGTTGATGAAGCAGAAGTAAAAGCGAAAATCATCAAACATTTAACCCATTTGTTTGAAGCGGACTTTGTTTAAAAAAAAAGAGCTTTTGAAATATAAAATAGTATGATACATGCTGAAGAAAATAACAATTATAGAATTGCGGTTCCTTCAGCATTTGATACTGTTTTTTCACATTTTTATTTTGCAGAGAATAAAGGCAATATTCCTGTAACGGAAACACTATTGCCTACTTTTCAGACCATTCTAGTTTTTATTTTTGGAGAAGGTGTTTCTTTAAAATCACAACAAAATACAACTCTTGAAGCACAGAAATGTCTTGTTTTAGGACCAATAAAACAAGCTTTTGAATACACTTTAAATCCTGATTCGGAGATTTTAGTTGCCAATTTTAAAGAAGATGCATTTTATAGATTTTTTGGACATGCGCTTCTTACTCATTCTTTACCTGTTGATCCTGATACTTTGATTGCCGAAAATTGTTTTGCCCTTTTATGGGAAGAACTTAAGGAACTCTCTAATCCAAACGAACGTGTTGATCATATTTTAGAATTTTGCAAACCTTATTTGCGGGAACAACATGTCATGACTTCTCTTTTAACCGATTTTAGAGAAAAAAACATAGATCCGATAAAAGCAGTCGCCTCTGAAACAAATCAGTCACAGCGAAATGTTCAGTTGAATCAAAAGAAGTTTTTTGGCTATACCATCAAAGAAATTAATCGGTACGAGCGTTTTTTAAAAGCAGTAGAGGTAATTCAAAAGGATATTTTAAAAAATGCAAAAACAGACTGGCTTGCTGTTGTAGAGCAATGCGGTTATTACGATCAGAGTCAGTTGATACATGATTTTAAATATTATATGAATATCTCGCCAACCAAATTTCTGAAATTTCAAAGCGATATCTGTAGCTCAAAGAAGATTTAGAAGTCTGCTTTTCGTTTTCTTACAATTGTGATCAGATCCTCGGATTTACATTTGTCATGTTCAATCTTAAAAAACAGAAAACATGAAAAATTTAATCGTTTACGCACATCCAAACACAGGAAGTTTAAATCACTTTTTCAAACAAATTATTGCGGAAAGACTTGAGGAATCCGGGCAGGAATTTGTCGTGAGAGATTTAAACGCAATCAATTTTAATCCGGTTTTATCTTTGGCGGATATGACTGGACAGAGAGTAGGGGAAATTGCCGGAGAGGTTAAAATCGAACAGGATTTTATCGCATGGGCTGACCGCATTGTTTTTATATACCCAATTTGGTGGACAGGAATGCCCGCGATTATGAAAGGTTATATTGACCGTGTTTTTAGTTATGGATTTGCTTATCGATACGATCAGGGAATTCAGAAAGGTTTATTGACAGGGAAAAAGGCAATCATAATCAATTCGCACGGGAAATCAAATGCAGAATACGAATCAATAGGAATGGATAAAGCTTTAGCACTAACGTCAGATATCGGAATTTTTAATTATTGCGGACTAGACGTTCAGAAGCATTTTTATTTTGATAAAGCAGACAGAGCTTCTGACGAGAATGTTTCAGGATGGAGCAATCAGATTAAAGACGTGTTTCAGGAAAAGGTTTTGCAGGTATAATTTGTTATATTTCTGTTTTATAGTGGTTTAAGGCAATTTTTTGGAATTGTTGAAGTTATTTATAAAACCACTTTTTTCTAAAACTTAACCAATTATGCAAAATGTAATAACAGACCTGTCGCGATTTATGCAATTTAATGAAGCGGAAAGTATGGCCTTTAAAAACATACTAAGACTAAAGAAAATCAAAAAAAATGAGCATCTTTTAGTCGAAGGAGAGGTTTGTAATTTCGGAGTTTTTATTGCCGAAGGTTGTATTCGCTATTATTACTCGCTGGATGGAGTAGAATCTACCGGAAACTTCTTCTTTGAAAATGACTGGTATTCTGATTTTGAGAGTTTTCTTTACGGAAAACCTTCATTGCTCAATATAGAAGCTTTGGAAGATTGTGTGTTGTATCTGGCGTACAAACATGATTTTGAAAAACTGGTTGCTGAATATCCTGTATTCAATTCCTTTTTGCGAATTATGATGGAAAGAACCATAAAAGGTCTAACGGGTAGAAATATGGCAATGTCTTTATTGTCGCATGAAGAACGCTATTTACGTTTTTTAAAGTACTGTCCCAAAGTGGTGGAGAGGGTTTCGTTAAAATACATTGCCAGTTATCTGGGAATCCAACCTGAAAGTTTAAGCCGAATTAGAACCAGAATTACATTGAACAGTAAATCTTAACTCAAGTCAATTTTTAAGAAAATTCGGCTCTTTATTTTTGCTTCTATAACTGTAAAGCAAAATAAATATGAAAAGAATATTCTTGATTATTATAAGCCTTTTTGGGTGGATCACCTATGCTCAGACGGGTACCGTAAAAGGAAAAATAATTGACAAACAATCTGAAAAACCAATTATCGGAGTTGCTATAGTATTAATTGGCGATGAGAAAAAAAATGCCATTTCAGATGCTGAGGGTAATTTTAAATTAACCAATATTCCGGTTGGCCGACAGAGTTTGAGTTTTAGTTTTGAGGGTTATGAAAATACTTCTGTTTCTGACCTGGATGTTACTACAGGAAAAGACAATCTGCTGACGGTTTCGATGATGGAGAAGTTTAATACACTGGATGAAATTGTGGTGACTTCGGGTTTAAGTAAAGCCAAACCCATTAATAAAATGGCGTTGGTATCGACTAAACAATTTACGACAGAAGAGGTCAATCGATATGCCGGAGGAAGGAGCGACGTGGCACGTTTGGTTTCTAATTTTGCGGGAGTTTCTACCGGAGATGACAGCCGAAACGATATTGTGGTACGTGGAAATTCACCATCGGGAATGTTGTGGAGAATAGAAGGAATGCCGGTTCCGAGTCCCAATCATTTTTCGACACTGGGAACGACAGGAGGCCCAATTTCAGCTCTGAATCCAAATCTTTTAGCTAATTCTGACTTTTTAACCTCTGCTTTTCCAGCGGAATACGGAAATGCAATTGGAGGTGTTTTTGATCTGAGTTTCCGAAAAGGAAATCCCGATGATTATGAGTATATGATTAGTGCCGGAGCTTATCCGGGTGTCGAATTTATGGCCGAAGGTCCGCTTGGTAAAAAAGGAGGTTCCTTTGTAGCGTCAGCCAGATATGGGTTTGTCGGGGTTTTAGGTTTAGCGGGCACAGATGCACAGCCTAATTACAGAGACATTAGTTTTAATGTAGATTTAGGAAAAAGTAAAATGGGTAATTTCTCGCTTTTTGGAATCTACGGAACATCGGATATTGATTTTTTAGGAGATAAAATAGATAAGGAAGATCCTTTTGCTGCGCAGGATGAGGATGCCTATGTTAAATCGGGGTTTGCTTCTTTTGGATTAAAACACAATTTAGAGATTGGAACAAAATCATATTTGAAAACAATTGTCGGTTTTTCAAATTCGAGCAACTCTTATGAGAATTTCCGCTATTATAATTTCAATACGCCCGCAGTAAATCGTTTGCCTTTTACGGATATTAGTAACAATGAAAATAGAGTTACTTTTTCGACTTTGTTCAATTCCAAAATTAATAAGAAGACCACTTTCAGAGCAGGTTTACTTTTTGAGAATTATACGCTCGATGCTAAAATGGCTACCCGTGACAGACAGCAGGACAATAACGGAGATAGTTATCCGGACTTTGTACAGCTCATAAACAATAACGGGAATTATAATATTATTCAGCCTTTTGCTCAGGGACAATTTCGTTTGACCGAAAAACTAACCTTTAATGCGGGGATACACGGACAGTATTTTTCGATAAACAAAGAGTTTGCTTTCGAACCCAGAGCTGCTTTGGCTTATGCGGTAAATCAAAGGAATACCATTAGTTTTGGTTATGGATTGCATCATCAAAGTGTTGCGGCTCCAATATTATTTCTGAATGAATGGGTAAATGGAAATCAGATTCAGACTAACAAGAATCTCGATTTAGTTCAAAGTCAGCATTATGTTTTGGGTTATGATGTACGATTGGCCAGAAAGTGGAGAGGGAAAGTAGAAATTTACTATCAGGATATTAGTAAGGCAGGAGTTCAGTCCTTTCCAAGCAGTTATTCTACTTTAACAGAAGGGGCTGATTTTGGTTATTCAATTGATAAAACGTCTTTAGTAAGTAAAGGAAGCGGATACAATCAGGGGATTGAATTTACAGTTGAAAAATTCTTTAGTGAAGGCTATTATGCTTTGTTTACTACTTCGCTTTTTGAAAGTAAGTACAAAGGAAGTGATGGTATAGAGCGGAATTCACCTTTTAATAATGGGTATGTTGTCAATCTGTTAGGAGGGAAAGAATTTAGAATAGGGAAGGCTAAGAAAAATGTTTTTTCGATTGATACTAAATTTACAACTGCGGGAGGACGTTATTATACTCCGGTTGATTTGGCTGCTTCTAAGAATGCCGGTTATGAAATCAGAGACGATGCCAATGCATTCAGCAAACAGTATGATCCTTATTTAAGGTTGGATGTGAAGTTTGGAATCAAATTTAACAGTAAAAGGAAAAAGAGGTTTCATCAGTTTTATATCGATTTTCAGAATGTAACCAACCATACCAATATCTTTACCAAGGAATATAATCGTTTAACGAATAGTGTTAATCAGAAAGATCAGATTGGTTTTTCTCCCGATTTTGGATATAAATTTCAGTTTTAAAATCATTAAGAGTTTAGTGAACAGAACAAATGCAGACAAAAGATACGTCTATTGTCTGCATTTTTTATATTTAAGATTCATTTTGGATTTAAGCGGAAATCTGTCGGGGATTATACTTTTACAATTTCTACCCTGCGGTTTTTTGCTTTATTTTCTTCACTTGTATTGTCAACAATTGGTTTGTCAGAGCCCCAGCCTTTTGTTTGTAGCCTTGAGGCATTTATTCCTTTAGAGGTTAGTGAAGCTTTTACGGCATTTGCTCTTTGTTCAGAAAGTTTTTTATTGTGGGCTGCGTCGCCATTATTGTCTGTATGACCTTCAATAGTGATTTTAAGATTAGAATTAGCCGTTAACAATTTCTGGATTTCATCAATTATAGGTACAGATTCTGTTTTTATAGTAGCCTTGTCAGTATCGAAATTAATATACAAAGCGATGTGCCCTTTAGTATCAAGTTCTTTTTTTATGGCATCCGCTTTGATAAGAGAGGCGGTCATCTTAAAAGGTTTTGTCTCCAAAACCATCCATCCTGCCGAAACGGCATCGTCATACGGAGTAAGCTGAATCCAGATATTTCTGTCTGCACGTCGAATCAAATAGGTAGTGGTAATGGCATTTGCCATGAAACCGTAACCATTCATATATTTTACACGATTGTTGTCTGGAATTGTATGTGAAGAATCTGCAGGAACTTTCATTTCAGAGATTTTTACTCCGTCTACACTTTTAATCAATTCATCTAAATTTCGAGCTACTTCGAGATCGCTATAAGATTTTCCTTCTTTTGCTTTAATTCTGGAATAGAAAATTTTTCCTTCCGGTTTTTCAAAATGATCTTTTACCCAAAAATAAGCAACGTCATAATCAGCAATAGTGTTCTTGGAAGTGTCTTCGTAATTTTCAGGTAGATTAAAATAAGGGAATGTGCCAAGTGTTTTGTCTGAAATTGGTACAGAATTGAAATCAAATTTTTTAGCCGACGAAGATTCTGAAGTGGTTTCGGTAGCAGGGGGCGTTACAAGAGAATCTGTGGTATCTGTCACATCATTCTGCTTTTTATTGGAATTACATGCTACGATCATACATGCAATTAGAAGTAATGTTAAAATTTTGATTTTCATGTGGTTAGTTTTTAGAGAATCAAAGATAACAAAGCAAAGAGATTTTAACAAAGAAAAAGATTCAATTTAATCAATTTTTTTTGAATGTAATGTTTTGAAAAAGTGATAGTTATTATTATTTGGATTCTGTGTTTTGTGACGGATTATTTGCCTTACGTTTTATATAAAAACAATTGGTCTGTTGCTATTTTATTTTTTAGAAAAGCTCCAATTGAGTAGGAAGCAGCTTAAAGGACATTCGATGGTATTTGGTTGTACCATATTTTTTAATGGCTTCGCGGTGTTCAGTTGTTGGATAACCTTTGTTCTTTTTCCAATTATACATTGGAAACTCTTCATGAATTTTATCCATATATTCATCACGATAAGTTTTAGCAAGAACCGAAGCTGCTGCAATACTTAAAAATTTCGCATCTCCTTTTATGATACTTTGGTTAGGGATTGATTTTAGTAATTCGATTTCAGCTGTAGAAAATTGTTTTCCCACAGTATTCCTAAGTCCTAGTTTTGCATTCAGAGATCGGTTTCCGTCAACAATAATAAATTCAGGTAGGGGTGTTAACTTTAAAACACATTCCTGCATTCCCTTCATCGAAGCATTCAGGATGTTTATTTCGTCAATTTCATCAGGTAGTAAATGTGTAACCGCAAAACTGATGGCCTGCTCTTCTATAATAGGTTTTAATAAGAATCGTGCTTTTTCAGACAATTGTTTACTGTCGTTTAAAATTTGGTTTTCAAAATTGGCAGGCAGAATTACGGCTGCTGCAGTTACCGGGCCAGCCAGACATCCTCGGCCTGCTTCATCAGTTCCGGTTTCTAAAAGGTATCCTGAGAAGTTTTTTTGAAGCATTTTCTGGGTTTTTATATTCAAGGTCACAAATATTGTAATTTTTTTTAAGAGTGCTAAAAAAACTTTTTTCAATGATAGCTTGGATTTACGGAAAAGAAAATAAAAGATTCAATTTTTAAAGGGTTCGTAAAAGGGGCCGTCGTTTTTTAAGAGGCTTGCTTTTTCGCGGGTTCAAGTGTTAAAACCGTGTTAAGTGTTAAATTTACATAAATCTATGTTTTTAGCATAAATTAAAGAATATTGCTATTAAAAAGAATGGAATCTAAATAAATTGTGATAGATCTTAGTAGATGTTTAGGAATTTAGGCTAAAAATAAGTTAAAAAATTTTGGTGTTTTAAGAAATAATTAAGATGTTTGCGCCATACTAATTCAAAATAAATTAAAATGAAATTAAAATTTAAATGGATTTTTACGCTGGTTGTGGCGTTGTCTATGCAGTTTTCTTTTGCTCAGGAGAGAACTGTTACTGGAAAAGTCTCTGATAAAACAGGGGTAATTCCGGGAGTAAATGTTCTTGTGAAAGGATCTAAAGTAAGTACTCAAACTGATTTTGACGGAAGTTATTCCATTAAAGCAAAGACAGGTGATGTTTTAGTTTATTCATATGTTGGTATGAATAACAAACAAGTAACTGTTGGTTCTTCAAATTCAGTTAATGTGGTATTGGAGTCAGAGGCTCAATTAATGAATGAGGTTGTAGTTGTAGGTTACGGTGTACAGAAAAGAAAAGAAGTAACCGGTTCTATCTCTAAAATTGCCGGAAGCGACATTTCTAATCTTGTAACTCCGAGTGTTGAAGGACTTTTGGCAGGTAGAGCGACGGGAGTTCAGGTATTAAACAATACCGGACTTATTGGTGCTGCGCCAAAAATTAGAATTAGAGGTATCGGATCTATTTCTGGTAGTACAGAGCCATTAATTGTTGTTGATGGTATTCCAATTTATTCTGGTGATATCGGAGGGGTTTCTTCTACAAATGGTTTAGCAGATATCAATCCGGATGATATAGAATCTTTTGATATTTTAAAAGATGGTGCTGCAACTGCTATCTATGGATCAAGAGCAGCAAATGGAGTTGTTTTGATTACAACTAAAAGCGGAAAGAAAGGGACTCTTAAAGTTTCTTATTCAAGTGTTTTTGGTGTTGCTAGTGCTGCTAAAAAATATGATTTGTTAGAGACTCCTGATTTTCTGGTTATTTCTAATGAAAAAAGAACCAATAGAGGTCAGGCTCCTTGGGCAGTTGGAAATACTTACAATACAGATTGGCAAGGTGCTGTGTTAAGAAATGCACCTCAAATGACGCATAATCTTAATTTTAGTGGAGGTTCTGATAAAACAAAGTACTATTTATCTTTAGGACTTACTGATTTAGACGGTATCAATTTATCTAATAGTATGAAAAAGTATTCGATTAGAGCTAATATTGATCAGGATGTTAACAGATGGTTTAGTTTTGGTACAAATTTTAATGTAAACAGAACGGAGTATAAAGGATTGAATAGTGCTGCAAGCAGTTTATCAGGTAACTTTTTTAATACGATCAGACAGTTGCCAAATACGCCTATTTATGATGCTCTTGATCCAACAGGATACAATCTTTCGTCAAATAATGCAACCGTTGGACAGTGGGATAATTTAGCTCCGGTAGGAGATAATATTACCAATATTATTTATGCATTGGATCATAATAAATATGAATCAACAACAACGAGAATAATTGCAAGTGTTTTTGCAAATGCAAAGATTACTTCTGATTTAAGCTATAAATTGCAGGTAAGTGCAGATAATGCATCAACAGATGGTTACCGATACTGGAATCCTGTGCACGGAGACGGACGTTCATCAAATGGTAGTGTATATCAAGACAATACAAATCTTATGAGATGGAACTGGCAGAATATTTTGAACTACAAGCACACTTTTGCTGAAGATCATAATCTTGGAGTAACAGGTGTTGCTGAATATCAAAAATCCAAAACTAAGATTTTTTGGGGGTCAGGAAGTGATATTATAAGTGATTTCTTTGATAAAAATTTAGTAAGTAATACTTATAATACAAGAGATTCTGGTGGTGGTGTTACTGAAAAAGGTATTATGTCTTATTTAGGTCGTGTTACTTATAACTACAAAGAAAAATATTTTATTCAGGGATCCCTTAGACGTGACGGAATTTCTCAGTTTGAAAAAGATGTTAGGTACCATAATTTCCCTGGAGTTTCTGCAGGTTGGACCGTTTCTAAAGAAAGTTTCATGGAAGGAATTAGCAATACAGTTTCTGATTTGAAATTTAGAGGTTCTTATTCTCAGGTTGGTAATGTTGAGGTTTTGGATGGAGCTTCTTATCCTTCAAAAGATCTTACAATTGGTTCTCCTTATGGTTCTTCTAATGGTATTGGTTACTGGCAATTTGGGAATCCTTTATTAGAATGGGAAACTTCAACTAAAGTTGATTTTGGTGTAGATTTAGGATTACTTAACAATCGTTTGACATTAAGCTTCGATTATTTTAAAAATAATATCGACAATTTAGTTTTGGCTGCACCACAACCTCCATCCATTGGTATTCCTAATAATACGGTAAATCAAAATGTTGGTAAAATGTACAATCAGGGATATGAGTTTGCTGCTACATTTAAGGCAATTAATAATGCAAACTTTAAATGGGATATCTCTTCTAATTTAACGCTTGCTAAGAATAAAGTTACGGCATTGTATCAAGGACAACCAATCATAGGGGGGTCATCTACAGATACAAGCATTGCTCCAAATATCATTATTCAGCAAGGAGAATCAGTTAACTCTTTATATGGATTTAAATACTGGGGAGTTAATAAAGCAAACGGTAACCCGGTGTATTACAAAGCAGACGGTAGTTTAGTACAAGGAAACTTGCCAGCTGTTACCTATTCTGTTTTTGATCCAAATAACCCGGCAGCGGCAGGTGCACCAGCATCATTGACTAGTTCTGATAGAACTATTTTAGGGAATACGTTGCCAACTTATTACGGATCTGTTAGTTCTACGATGAAGTATAAAAATCTTGATTTTGGTTTTATGTTCAGATTTAGTGGAGGGAATAAAATTTTTAATTCCACTAGAAGAGAGTTGATGAACCAAAACTTTAACAACAACGGAACAGAAATTTTAGGAAGATGGCAAAGTGTTGACAATCCGGGAGACGGATGGACACCAAGATTATATGCAGGTACAAATACTTCAACAAATCTTAGTGGAAGCGCAAGTACTCGTTTTGTTGAAAAAGGCGATTTTATTTCACTTGATAATATTAGTATTGGTTACACATTGCCTAAAATGTTGCTAGATAAAATTAAAGTAGATAACTTCAGACTATTTGTTCAAGCGCAAAATATTTGGCTGATTTCAGATTACAAAGGTTTAAATCCTGAAATGGAAACATCTGGAGTAGATATTAATGGAACGCCACGTTCAAAAGTGATCTCAGTTGGATTAAATGTAAGTTTATAATAAGTACATATGAAAAATATAATAAAAACAATTTTACTTTCTGTTGCTGTACTCGGGATGAGTTCATGTACAGAAGACAAGATATTGGATTTAAAACCAGTAAATAATATTCTGAGCCCTGATGCTTTTACAACACCAACTTTGATAGAGAGTTATATGAACGGTGTTTACAATGCGGCAGCTATTGGTCAATATAACGCTACTACTGCAAATGGTGGTAGAGGATATGTTTGGGGAGCTGCGTATGTAGAGCAAGGAGAAGCAAGAGGTGAAGATGTTGTTAATATGGCAACATTTTATGATTTGACATACAGTACAACCTATGATCCAACTAGTGCTAACAATGTTTATTACTGGGTTGATGGTTACAGATTAATCAACAGATGTAATTTGATGATTGAAGGTACAACAGATGCTGTTGCCAAAGGTGTCATCACCAAAGCGATTGGCGATAATTATATCGGTCAGTGTAAATTTTTAAGAGCAATTACACATTTAGAATTACTAACTTATTTTGCGAAACCTTATTTTGACACTCCTGGTGCAACTCATGCGGGTATTCCTTACAGAGAAGTTGGAGTTAATACACAAGCTGAAATTGACTCAGAAACAGTAAAACCTAGAAATACAGTTGCTGATTGTTATGCAAAAATTCTAACTGATTTAAACGCTGCAGAAACTTTAATTACTACAGGTAGTTCAAGCGCATTTGCATCAAGAGTTGTTGGTAAAGCTTCTAAATGGGCAGCAATTGCATTCAAAACGAGATTGTATCTTCAAAAAAGAGACTGGGCAAATGTAATTGTTGAAGGGAATAAGTTAACCGGAGCTTTTGCATTGACAGCTGATCCTTACGCACCGTTTCAGAATACTACCGCTCTTAATACTAGTAACTCAGAGTCTATTTTCTCTATTCAACATGCTGCTACATCTAATCCTGGTGTAAATGCTGCATTAGCCAGTATGTTAAGAGACAGAGCACTGGTTTGTATTAGTCCTATTTTATGGAGAGATACTAAATGGTGGTTGACAGATGATAAACGAAGAGAAGATGGGAAGTTTATTTTTACTGCAGCTGGGATTAAATACACTAATAAATATACAGATGTTACAAATCGTACAGATGCTGCACCAGTTATCAGATATGCTGAGGTAGTGTTGAATATGGCTGAAGCTCAGGCACGTTTATCAAACTTACCAGGAGCTCTAACTTTGTTGAACTCTGTAAGAAACAGATCGTTGGCTAATCCTGTAGCAACTCCGGGGAACCCTGTGGCGCAGGCTTATACAGCTGCTTCTTTTACTACTGTTCCTACTATGGTTGAGGCTATTCTAAAAGAAAGAAGAATTGAATTTTTACAGGAAGGTCGTAGATGGACTGACATTCACAGATTGACGGCAGATCCAATAGCATCTGTTGCAACTAACGGAATTCCTGCTAAGGTAGCTAGTGCTGTCTCACCTCCTGCTACTGCATTTGTTTTGGGTAATAGTTTTGTGATTACAACTCCGGTTGCCGCTATACCTGCATCTGACTTTAGATTTTTATGGCCAATACCACAAATTGAAATGAATACTAATCCGGGATTAGGTCAAAATCCAGGATGGAATTAAGATAAATATTTTGATTTTTTTTGAAAGCCCCCGATCATTTTTTTGATTGGGGGTTTTTGTTTTAATAATTTGGTTTGAAAAAGAATTCAGATCACAATGATTTGTTTTTTTATACGTTTTTATCTTTTACCTTTGCTTGATAAATTTTATACAAATAATTACCTATAAAACAATCAAATGAGAATATTCATTTTTCTATATCTTTTAGTTGTACCAACTTTATTATTTTCTCAGGAAAAAACTACTTCTAAAAATAGTTTAGACATGAACACAAAATATTCAAGTATAACGGATACGGTAAAAAAGAAAAAAGCCAAGATTGCTACTATAGATCAATATCAGATTATCACATTAGAACACGATACCACCTATGTTGACACCTCGCTGACTTTGAAGAGTGCTTATAAACAAAATCACCTTAGAAAAGACGACTTCGGACTTTTGGCTTTCTCCAATATTGGACAAACATTTAATACATTACAATACAGTCTGACCAGTTTCTCTCCTTATCCTGAAATTGGTTTTAGTGGTAAACATTTTAATTATATGCAGGCCGATCAGATTAATTATTATTCGGCGGCTACTCCTTTGACAGAATTGTTCTTTAATACTACCATTAACAAAGGACAAAACGTAGACTCCTTTATTACCTTAAACACCTCAAAAAATCTTAATTTTTCGATTGCTTATAAAGGCTTGCGTTCAGAAGGAGATTATATCAATCAGCTGGTAAGTGCTGGGAATTTTAGGTTTACAACGAGTTATGCTACAACGGATAAAAGATATGCCATAAATGCACACTATACCTATCAGGATATTTCTAATGAAGAGAATGGTGGGATTACGACACCCACAGATTTTGAAAGTGATAACAAAGATTATAAAAACCGTCAGCGATTACAAGTGTATCTTACAGATGCCAAGTCCTTTTTAAAAGGAAGACGCCTGTTTTTTGATCATGCTTTCAGAGTAAATCCCAAGAACGGAAGCAACAATTTATATGTAACACATCAGTTTAATTACGAAAATAAACTTTTTGAATATAATCAGGCAACACTAGCTTCAAATATTGGTAATGGAACGGCGTTTCAACGCTTTGGAGATTCATATGTTACAAGTGGTATCAACGATAAAACGAAATACGAAAGGCTCTACAATAAGGCAGGACTTGCTTACGAAAACTCTCTTTTAGGAAAATTTAATTTTTTTGTAGACGATTACCGCTCCAATTATGAGTACGGTAGAATTATCATAGGGAAAGACAAAAAAGTTATACCGGATAATTTATTTGTACAAATTAACAATTTCGGAGGTCAGTACGAATACCAAAAAAATAAATGGAACGGTCGTTTTCTGTATTCAAGATCGATTACAAATCAGTCGCTTTCTAACTTAGATGCGAAACTGAGATACGATATGAATGATAAAATTCAGTTTGATTTCAGATATCGTAACATCAATAAATTGCCAAACAACAATTTCAATTTATACCAAAGCAGTTACACAGAGTACAACTGGTCGAATAATTTTAAAAATGAAAAAATTAATTCGCTTAGCGCCAATGTGTCAACCCCTTGGTTAAATGCAGAAGTTCAGTATACCGTTTTAAACGATCATCTTTATTTTAGAGATAAATCTTCTGCTGCTCAGGCTGCTGCACATATTCAAATTATTGAGCCGGCTCAATATGGGAATGCGATTAATTATTTGGAAATTAAAGCAAGCCGTGAGTTTAAATTTGGGCGATTTGCCTTAGATAACACCCTTTTATACCAAAAGGTTGGTCAGTCAGATTTGATTCTTAATGTACCTGATTTTGTGACCAGAAATACCTTCTATTATTCAGGGCATTTTTTTAAGAAAGCATTGTACATGCAATCAGGAGTTGTATTCAATTATTTTACAAAATATTACGGGAATGACTATAATCCGGTTGTAGGAGAGTTTTTTGTTCAGAATGATAAAAAGATTGGCGGTTATCCGTTATTCGATCTTTTTCTAAACGCCAGAATTCGTCAGACCCGATTTTATTTTAAAGCAGAACACATAAACGCTTTATTCTCAAAAAGCGATTATTATTCAGCACCTAATAATCCCTATCGTGATTTTGTAATCCGATTTGGTTTGGTTTGGAATTTCTTCCAATAAAATTAGGCGCCTCATAGATTAAAAACCAAATATTAAAATTCAAATAGAAATGGACTTTTCAAAAAACATTTTAGAAACAATAGGTAATACACCATTGGTAAAACTCAACAAAATTGTTGCTGAAATAGATGCACTGGTATTGGCAAAAGTCGAAACATTTAATCCCGGAAATTCTGTTAAAGACAGAATGGCTGTGAAAATGATTGAAGATGCAGAAGCAGATGGCCGATTGAAACCGGGAGGAACTATTATTGAAGGGACTTCAGGAAATACAGGAATGGGATTAGCACTTGTAGCCATCATTAAAGGTTATAAACTGATCTGTGTAATGTCTGACAAACAGTCGAAAGAAAAAATGGATATCTTACGTGCAGTAGGGGCTAAGGTGGTAGTTTGTCCTACCGATGTTGAGCCTACCGATCCACGTTCTTACTACTCAGTTTCAAAACGTCTGGCTAGTGAAACGCCAAATTCATGGTATGTAAATCAATACGATAACATGTCTAATGCATTGGCACATTATGAGCAAACCGGACCGGAAATCTGGAAACAGACAGAGGGAAAGATTACTCATTTTGTAGTGGGAGTAGGAACTGGGGGAACTATTTCGGGAGTTGGGAAATATTTAAAAGAACAAAATCCAAATATTAAGATCTGGGGAATTGATACCTATGGCTCTGTTTTTAAAAAATACCATGAAACCGGAATTTTCGACGAGAATGAAATCTATTCTTATATCACAGAAGGAATCGGGGAAGATATTTTACCTAAAAATGTTGACTTCTCTTTAATTGACGGATTCACCAAAGTAACAGACAAAGATGCGGCAGTTTACACCAGAAAAATAGCTTTAGAAGAAGCAATTTTTGTTGGGAATTCAGCAGGAGCCTGTATAAAAGGGTTGTTACAGTTAAAAGAGCATTTCAAGCCGGATGACGTTGTAGTAGTGTTATTTCATGACTCAGGAAGCCGTTATGTAGGTAAGATGTTTAATGACGACTGGATGCGCGAACGCGGTTTCCTGGAAGAAAATGTAACAAAAGCAGAAGACGTTATTAAAGATCATATCGATAAACAATTAATTGTCGTTCGTACCGAAGAATTAGTTTCTCATGCCATCGAACGTATGCGTAAGTATAAAATTTCGCAAATTCCGGTGGTAGATATTAATGGATTTGTTGGATCTGTTGACGAAACGGATTTATTCAGAAGTTACGTTGCCGATAAAAACGTTGCCGAAAAACCGATTAAAGAAGTAATGGGTAAACCTTTTCCAATCGTAAAATTAGGAACTCCAATTGAAGAAGTTTCTAAGTTGTTCACAAAAGAAAATGATGCCGTTTTAGTAGATCTTGAAAACGGTAGTCATCATATTATTACAAAATATGATATCATTGGGTCAATAAAATAAGATCCTTTTTACACATTTTTAAATCCATACATCTAGTTTTAAGTAATTAGATGTATGGATTTTTTGTATAAATGTAAATCAGGTTAGGTTTTGTAGTATGGATTTTAAGTAGATGAAAAAATAATTTTTGTAAGAATATTAGTAAAATTTATTAATTTAGGACTGTGTAATCATTGTATATGCCTGAATTATGAAAGAAGATTTTCTTCATTACCTCTGGAGATTCAAAAAGTTTGAAACTCTAGATCTTAGAACTACTCAGAATGAACCGCTCATCATTATTAAAACGGGTGATTATCTGGAACTTTCCGGGCCGGATTTCTTTAATGCTCAAATTAAAATAGGAGATCAAAAATGGGCAGGTAATATCGAAATACATCTCAAGTCTTCAGATTGGTATGTACACGCTCACGAAAAAGATACCGCTTATGACAATGTAATTCTGCATGTGGTATGGGAACACGATACAGAGATTTTTAGAAAGAATAATACCGAGATTCCGGTTCTGGTTTTAAAAGAGTATACTTCTAAAGAAATACTCACTAATTATCACGCACTTGTAGCGCCAAAATCATGGATATTCTGCGAAAAAAGCATCACTGAAATTGAGGAGTTTGTTTTTAAAAACTGGCAGGAAGGACTATTCTTTGAGCGTTTAGAGCGTAAGGCAATATTTATTTATGATTTGTTAAAGGAGAATCAGCAGGACTGGGAAGCGGTTTTATTCTCGTTATTTGCGAGGAATTTTGGATTGAATACCAATGGAATTTCTTTTCTGCAAATGGCAAAATCCCTTCCGTTTTCAATTGTTAGAAAGGAAAGCTTTGAAGTTGAAAATCTCGAAGCGTTGTTTTTTGGCACCATTGGATTGCTGGACTCTGAGAAAGAAGATGTGTATTTCACCGACTTAAAAATGAGGTATTATTATCTGTTGAACAAATACCAGTTAAAAAGGCATCCTATAGATCCAATTCAGTTTTATAAGCATCGCCCGGATAATTTTCCAACCATTCGACTCTCACAACTTGCTAATTTATATCAAAAACAAAACCTGTTTTCAAAAATAATTGCTGTAAAATCAGTTGAGGAAGTACGTAAGCTGTTAATAGTATCGGCAAGTACGTATTGGCAGAACCATTATCAGTTTGATAAAGAAAGTTCAAAGAAACCAAAGGCTTTGTCTCACGCATTTATAGATTTACTCATTATAAATACGATTCTCCCGCTTCAGTTTGCCTATGCGGCTACAAGAGATGAATCAATTTCTGAGGAGTTAATTTCTTTTATGAATCAGGTAGCACCAGAGAGCAATGCGATTATTAGTAAATTTGAGTCCTTTGGAGTAAAAGCTAAAAATGCTTTTGAAACTCAGGCGCTTTTAGAACTTAAAAAAGAATATTGCAATCAGAAAGCCTGCTTAAGATGTGCATTAGGAATAGAATTGCTTAAGAATAATTAGATAATTAGACAATTAGATAATTAGACAATTAGATAATTAGATACTGTGATAGTTTTTATTGTAGGGGAATGTTCACTTCAAAAATCTACAATCTGTAATTAGAAAATGAGACAATGTGATAATTTTGTACTTTTGTAGAAAGAGACAAATTAAAAATCTAGAATCTGAAATCTATAATCTAAAATCAATAAAATGTCGGCTATTTTAAAACTTAAATTCTTTTTTGAAAAATATGGTTTTCACGTATCTTCAAGATTAGCGGATAAACTTGGTATGCGCGTGACAAGTGTGAGATTGTTTTTTATTTACATTTCATTTGTTACCGCCGGGCTTGGATTCGGAATTTACCTTACTTTGGCTTTTTGGATTCGTTTAAAAGATCTGATTCGTGCCAAACGAACTTCGGTATTTGATTTATAAAAAAAAGCTCCAAATTTTATTTGGAGCTTTTTTTAGTTTTTTATTCTTCGATTTCGTTATTGTTAAGTCTTGATCTTTTCTTACTGTATCCGAAATAAACCAAAATACCGATAGCTAACCATCCTAGTGAAAGAAATTGAGCATCGTGGCTTAAATTGATCATTAAATAGGTGTTGATTGCAATACCTAAAACGGCAATAATTGGTAGTGCAGGAACCTTGAAAGTTCTCGTTAATCCAGGTTGTTTTACTCTTAAAATCCAAACCGCGATACAAACCATTGTAAAGGCAAATAAAGTTCCAAAACTGGTCATATCAGCTAATTTGTTGATTGGTGTAAAAGCAGCAACTGTAGCAATAATACCACCTAAAATTATTAAGTTAGTTTTAGGAGTTCCTGAAAGTGGATTTACTTTAGAGAATACAGCAGGAATTAATCCATCTTTAGACATACCAAGGAAAATTCTGGATTGTCCCATAATCATTACCATTAATACAGAAACAAGACCTATTGTTGCAGCAATTGTAATAATAAAACCAGCCCATCCCTGTCCGGCAATATCAAATGCATAGGCAACAGGAGCTTTAATAGCATCAGGATATTTTCCTAGTGGATTAAAATCTTTGTAGTTCATCATTCCTGTTAGTACTAAAGAAACAAGAATATATAAGGTAGTACAAATTAATAAGGAAGCAATGATCGCAAACGGAACATCTTTTTTAGGGTTTACCGCTTCACCTGCCTGAGTCGAAACAGCATCGAAACCTACATAAGCAAAGAAAATAGCAGCAGCACCGGAAACAATTCCTCCAATACCGTAAGCATTGTGCGTAGTTTCTTTTTCTATAATTTGAGTAGCTGCCGGAATAAACGGACTCCAGTTTGCAGTATTGATAAAGAAAAGACCGGCGATAATTACAAATATTACAGCTGAAACTTTAAGAATAACAATGAAATTGTTTGCTTTTGCAGCACTTTTTGTTCCTTTAATAAGTATGGAAATAACCAAAATGACAATTAAAAAAGCCGGAAGATTCATAGAAAAACCTTCTCCGGTGTAACTGGCAGGGTCTGTGGTCAGCCATTCAGGCAAATGGATATGAAACATTTTGAGCAGTTTATTAAAATATCCGGACCAGGAAACGGCGACCGTCATCGATCCCATCGCATATTCGAGAATAAGTCCCCAACCGATAATCCAGGCGAAAATTTCTCCAATTGTTCCATATGCGTAGGCATAAGCAGAACCTTCAACAGGCAAAATAGAGGCAAACTCAGAATAACAAAGAGCTGCGAAAACACAGGCAATCCCTGCAATGATGAAGGAAACAGCTAAGGCCGGACCAGCGTGGTAATAGGCTCCGGTACCTGTAAGTACAAAAATTCCTCCTCCAATAATGGCACCAACACCAATGGCGGTAAGGCTCCATTTTCCTAAAACTCTTTTTAAATCACTTTTTTTCATATCGGCCTCAAAGGCTGATATAGGTTTAACTCTCCAAATTGACATATATTATATTGGTTTATTTGTTACTAAGCTCCAAATGTATCGTTTTTTGTAAAAAATAAAAACAATTATCTCATTTTTAGTTGTAAAATATTAAATATTTTGATAAAACCTCCGTTTATCAATCTTTCCGGGCTGAGATTCATTAGATTAATGAGG
>NZ_CAGKLC010000047.1 GCF_903469665.1 Flavobacterium sp. UGB4466
TAAAACCTTAGAAACTTAGCATCTCAGAACCTTAGAATCTCAGATTATTAGACATTTCAGCTAATTAAATCATTGAGAATAATAGAGTCTCAGAAACTTAGAATCTCAGATTATTAGACATTTCAGCTAATTAAATCATTGAGAATAATAGAGTCTCAGAAACTTAGAGTCTTAGAATCTCAGAAACTTAGAAACTTAGGACCTTAGGACCTTAGAATCTCAGATTATTAGACATTTCAGCTAATTAAATCATTGAGAATAATAGAGTCTCAGAAACTTAGAAACTCAGTATCTTAGAGTCTTAGAATCTCAGAAACTTAGAAACTCAGAATCTCAGAATCTCAGAAACTCAGAATCTTAGAATCTTAGAAACTTAGAATCTTAGAAACTTAGAATCTCAGAAACTTAGAAACTCAGTACCTCAGAATCTTAGAATCTCATAAAAAAAAAAGCGTTCGTAAAACCCGAACGCTTTTTTTATGAACTGTCTGCTCCCTATTACTTAAGATACGATTCTAACAAAGGACAATTGTATTTTTGAAAAGCAGCCGTTTTTCTATAAACCGAATAGAAATTAATCAGCTCCTGCCCTGCTTTAAACGGGTTCTTTTCTTCTTCCTCCGTTGAAACAATATTGGCGTAGTGATTGTAATACTTGCATTCAAAAATCATTAAACTTGCCAGGGCTTTTTCATTTGTATTTTTAGACATTTTCAAGGCTTTCTCGTAATACATTTTGGCCATGGATAAATTATAGTAATTGCCTTTTTGATATTTCTTTTCATTTTCTGAATTATCTCCATACACATAATCCACATACGATTCACCCGAAGTCCAATCGTACGCAGTCATCATCCAGGAATTCCCCAAATACGACACATTAAAATAAGCATGTGCCAGTTTCAGATTGCTTGTCGCTGTATTTTGTTTTTTTAGCTGAATCAACTGCGCAATAAAATCGGCTTTATTAAAACGATAGTCGAACTTTCGTTCTGTATCTCTTTGCAGAATTTTGGGCGTAAACGGATTCTCGTTTAAAAAGTCTTTATACGCATAATTTTTCTCCCAAAAATCTTTCGGCATACTGGCAAAAGTTTGGTAAGCCAGCTCCAAATTATTATTTCGGAATGCAATCGTTCCTTTCAAATCTTTATAATAATTGACATTTGGCGCTATTGTTCCTGAACAGATATACCTTTCGAAAGGCGTTTTGTCTTTTTTTTCCTGAAGTGCTATCAAACGATCTATATCTGCCTCGGTTGCATTATTCCGGTCAAAGTAACCAATATAACTGTAAAAATAAGGCGCATTGTAGGCGGAGTATTCTCCTTCATTTTTAATATCTGATTTCATCGCCAGCAAACCTGCTGTCACGCGATCGCCTTTTGCAGCAAAATCTTTGCTGGCGATTCGATACAAACTGTATAAATTCTTAAACAAACCTAAATCGGTTTCCACCAAATTTTCAACCGAATCAAAATATTTAAAAAGCTGATTTTGAACCTCGTTATTTTTCAAATCGTCCTGCTTTAAAGAAACCAATGCTAACTGAATATTCTTTTGCATTTGTATCGAAGAATTGGCCTTTTCTGAAATCATATCCGTGTATTTCTTTCCCAGGTCAATTTCGTCTCCTATAAAACAAAGCTGTGCAATCGCTGCTGTGATATAGTCCTTTTGCTCGCCTGAAGTCTGCTCTCTGATGGAAATCAAATAATATTCTAATTCCCTTAAATACAAAATATCATTCCTGAAATTCTCCTCCTTTGCTTTGGCATAATTTTCATACCAGACGGTACTGTCAAAAACCACCGAAGGAGTTCTGTCATTGGTGTATTGGGGTGTAAAAATCCAATCTTCAAGTTTGTTCACTTCCCTCCCGATCAAAAAACTCAAATACAAGCTGTTCGGACTCAACTCGTAAACCTCCTGAATGTTTTTCAAACCTGGTGCCGGATTGCGCAAGCCTTCAATGGCCAGAATCACACTGCGCTCTTCATCGTTTTGAGCCAATGCCAAAGTCTCTGCTGTTAATTTCCAGTTGTAATGCTGCAAAACCGCAAATGATTTCTCTTCGCAGGAAACAAATACTTTACTCAGTAAATAATTCTGCAAAGCTAAATCCTCAACACATAAAGCTTTATAATACAAAGCCCAGGGGCTTAAGATCGTGTTTTTATCAGCTGCAAAATAAGTATCGTACAAACGAATCACTTCATTCTTATCAGAGGCATAAAAACTGTACCTCAACAGTAAAAAGGCATAACGCTGTTTCAAAAAAGAATCTTTTGCCGTTTTGATTTTCTTTTCGAAATCACTAACATCGGCTATTTTATGATCTTTACTGTCATAACCAATATTACCCCACGACTCCCATTTCACATCAGGATTACTGTTGTACTCTAATTTTTTCGCAAACAAAATATAATTGAGAAGCGCCTTATTCTTTGAAAGCAATAAGGCTTCAATAAAAGTGTTCTTATCAAAAACTTTTTTCAGCGATTTCGTTTCGTAAGCGGTTTCAAATTTCTCAGCATCCGTTTCGTACAAAATAACATGTACGTCTTTTGGATCGACCTGACTGCCCAGTTTTTTCTTCCACTCTGTACAATTCAATTCCTGATCTGCTCCCGAAACAGTATGGGTATCGTAGTAATTATCGGCCGAATAATAAAAAGGTGTCAGCTTAAAAAATCCTTCCCTTTGTGCTTTAAACAAAGCCAGTCTGCTGGTCTCAGGCGAAACACTCCACCCACAAGCCAAAGAGACCTGAACACTAAAAACAAAAAGTAAAGAGCTAAAAACGCGCATAATAACCGGATATATTTTGGGTTCCATAATCGTTGATGTATTTTTTATCGAAAGAGAAAAACGTCACTTTGGTCTGACTGTCGATTGGAATTTTACTTTTTACGATCGAAATCATTTTGTCAAGTTCGTCTTCAGAAATTTTCTCAATCCTGATTTCGTCCCCGTTTCTCAAATAAGTCTGTCCCACTAAAATATCGTCTTGCAGTATATATTTAGCGTCTGATACTTTTTTTAATTTAACGGTATCGTTTTGAATCCTGTCATAATCGGATAAAATTCCCTTAAACTGATTGCCTCTGAAAACAACTGCCCAACTGTACAATGGCAGAGCAATATCAAGCTTTAAACCGTATTGGTTGTGTGTAATATATTGTGCCAATTCTTCGCTGGTTCCTATGGAATTTTTGGTAGTAAAATCTTCCGGTTTACTCAAATTGTAACACATCAGCAAGCCTTTATCTACAGGTGGAATTCCTGCTTTTGAAGCATATTTGTATTGCCAGAGTCTTATGGTAGCCGAAACTGCAGTCGCAGGATAGTTTTTCTTGATTTGCTTTAACAAGTAAAAATAATTGTCTTTTGATTTTTCCGACCAGTCACAATCAATCAGGATTTCTTTAAAATCAACTTTCAATTTTGCCATTTCACTCGATTTTACCGAATCATAATTCAACTGTTTACGATTCTCCTGCTTGTAATAATCTTTTGGATACACAATCGAACTGGCTATTTTCTCGGCTTTTGAGTCATTCCTTTTCATTCCTATCTGTTCAATACGTTTGGCAATTCTCACAGCCAAACTGTCCAGTTGCTTTTTTCCGGATTTCAAAACCACTTCATTGGTAATAAAAATACTGGGGGTAATTTCAGGATTGCTTTCATTTAATCTGATATCGTGAAGGGTGGCAACCGGCAAAGGTTCTTTAGCATACGGATTCCAGTCTACATCAAAAAAACGAATGTACAAATGTTTTACTTTCAAGTCTTTTATCAACGAATCATCTGTGTTTTCGAAATTCAAATCGGTTTTCCAATAACAAAACGATCGAACCACTTCATGTTCCTTCTCACAAGTTGCTCCGTTAAGTACCACAAAGAGCAAAATAAAAATGATATTCTTCATATTTTAAAAATCCTTACAAATTCCAATCAAAATTAACATTAATTAAGGTAAGGATATTGATTATTTATGAACAACTTTTGCTTTGGATTCTTACCTTTGCAAAAATTTTTTTTATGTCGAATATATATTTAGGGTACCATTTTACAATTGAACCAAAAGAACCGGGTTCTGAAATTTTAATTGCTGAATTAGGCGAAAAAGCGTTTGAGACTTTTACAGAAACGGAGAACGGAATTTCGGCTTTTGTGAAAAAAGATTTATGGGACGAGAATATTCTGGACGACATTTATATTTTACAATCCGAAGAATTCAAAATCGAATATACCATTGAGGAAATCGATCAGGTCAACTGGAATGAGGAATGGGAAAAGAATTTTGAGGCTATTGATGTAGACGGAAAATGCCATGTTCGCGCTCCTTTTCATGAGAAAACAAACGCTGAATTTGATATTGTAATCGAACCAAAAATGAGTTTCGGAACAGGTCATCATGAAACTACACACATGATGATTCAGCATTTACTGGAAATCGATGTTCAAGGTTTGAAAACACTGGACATGGGTTGCGGAACAGCCATTTTAGCCATTTTAGCCGAAATGAAAGGCGCTCAGCCAATTGACGCTATTGATATCGACAACTGGTGCTACCTGAACTCAATCGAAAATGCAGAACGCAATAATTGCCAGCACATCTCCGTTTACGAAGGCGACGCGGCCTTGCTAGCCGGAAAAAAATACGATTTAATCATTGCTAACATCAACCGAAATATCTTATTAAACGATATGCAAAGTTATGTTGATTGTTTAAATCCGAAAGGAATCTTGCTTTTGAGCGGGTTTTATGAAGAGGACATTCCTTTTATCGATGCTTCTTGCACCGAAAAAGGCTTAACATATGTTAAAAAGTTTCAAAGAAATAACTGGGTTTCATTAAAATACGTAAATTAGATAGTTAATTATCTGTTTATTAAATAGTTCACAGATATCGATCTTTTAAATTCCGATGCAATCTGTGCACACTGTGACCAAAAAATTAGTAATTACAACAGTACAAAAAACTAAAAAAATGAGTACTAAAGAAAAAGTAAGAGAAAGAGTTCGCGAAAAGGAAGCAACAGGTTTCAATAACGAAATCATTGTTTACAACGACGATGTAAACACTTTTGATCACGTAATTGACACTTTGATGCGTGTTTGCAGTCATACGCCAGAGCAAGCAGAACAATGTTCCCTAATTGTACATTACAACGGAAAATGCACTGTAAAAACAGGGCCTATTGAAAAATTAAAACCGCAATGTACCCAACTTTTGGAAGCCGGATTAAGCGCTGAAATTGTTTAATTGCAAATAATTTAAAAACGATTCTATTTTATTCTATATTTGAATAAAATAGAATCGTTTTTTTATGGAAGAATACGGAAAGATATTGATTATTGCAACGCCGATTTTTTTAGTATTAATTATAATCGAAAAATTATACGGCATTTATAAAAAGAACGACACCGCTCCTTTAATAGACAGCGTATCGAGTATCAGCTCCGGAATTACCAATTCAGTCAAAGACGTCCTGGGATTGAGTCTGACCTTCATTTCATATGAATGGCTGGTTTCTAAAATTGCGCTTTATCATCTGGAAGCCAACCTACTTTCTTATGGTATTGCTTTTTTTGTAATTGATTTTTATGGCTATTGGAGTCATCGATGGGCGCATCAGATTAATCTTTTCTGGAACAAACATGCCATTCACCACAGCAGTGAAGAATTTAACCTTGCCTGCGCATTACGCCAGCCTATCGCAAGTCTGGTTAATTTGTTTACCTTCTTATTAATTCCGGCCGCATTGTTAGGAGTTCCGGCTTCTGTAATAGCCATTACCCTGCCCCTCCATTTGTTTCTGCAGTTTTGGTACCATACCAAACACATCAAAAAAATGGGCTTTCTGGAATACATCCTGGTTACCCCCTCACATCATCGGGTACATCATGCTATAAACCCTGAATATCTAGATAAAAACCATTCTCAGATTTTTATTTTCTGGGACAAACTTTTTGGTACTTTTCAGGCCGAATTAGACGATGTTCCGCCAGTTTTTGGTATTACAAGACCGGCACAAACCTGGAATCCTATCCGAATTAATTTTCAGCATTTAACTTTACTGATTAAAGACGCCTGGCGTGCCGAAAACTGGAAAGACAAACTCACAATCTGGTTTAAACCCACCGGCTGGAGACCCGAAAATTTTGAAGAAAAATATCCTGTAACCAAAATCGAAAATGTTTTTGCCTTCAATAAATATGGTACTCAAAATTCACAAAAGCTAATTTACTGGTCCGTAACTCAAATGTTAATCACACTATTGTTTGTGACGTATTTATTTGATAATGTCGCCAAAATCGGATTGCCCAATATCTTCCTCTACGGATTTTTTATTCTGATTACAATCTACAGTTACAGCGAATTGATGGACAAAAGTAAATATGCCATCTTTTGGGAAGGATTACGCTTTAGTATTGCCATAGGCATCATCATGTACTATGGAGACTGGTTTGGCTTAAATCAAGTTATCCCTTTTGGTAATCCTGTTATTTTAACCTATTTGACCTTATCCTTTTTAATTACAATTTACTTTGTAAATATTGATTTTAAAAACTACCGAAACCAACCTGTTAATTCATAAACCGATTATGAGAAATCACTATTTTTTTAAATCCTTTATTGTTGTCAGCATTCTATATCTAATTATTTTGTTTTTAGAATACCAAAATCTGGACTTATTTCTAAAACCTGTTTTGGTACCATTATTAGGATTCGGAGTTTATTTTCGCGGAAAGTTTCCATCAAAAAATATCCTTTTGGGAGCATTATTATTTTCCTGGCTGGGTGATGTAATTCTTCTTTTTGCAGATATTGGTGAGATTTATTTTATTTTAGGGCTTCTTTTTTTCTTGATTGCTCACCTCATGTATTGCGTCCTGTTCAACAAACAAACAAAGAGAAATACTTCTATCAATAAAGTTCTTTTCGCAATTGGCAGCCTGCTTATAGCTTTTTATCTGGTTGGGATGGTTTTATTTTTGATGCCAAATCTAGGTGAATTAAAAATCCCTGTAATCATTTATGCAGCCGTAATTTCGACAATGTTGCTGTTTGCTTTTAATGGTAGTCTGAGTTGGAAAAAAACAGGCAGTCTTTACGTTTTAGTTGGTGCCCTTTCATTTGTTATTTCTGATAGTATTTTGGCTTTCAATAAATTTCATGCTCCCATCGAAAAAAGTTCCTTTTTTATCATGCTTACCTATCTTGTGGCACAATATCTGATTGTAATTGGTATTTTAAAACTAAATACTAAAAAAGCAGATTAACTGCAGAATGTAGTGATGCAAAAGATTTACAATCGTTTTTCCCGTAAATCTTTAAATCCTTATCAGCTGTGGTAAAAACACTTTACATTTGTAGGACCAACATTAATAAACCATGAAAAAAATAGCCCTTTTTATTGTTCTCATTATCAGCGTGACATCTTGTATAAGCACAAAATCAACTTTAAAAAATGTAGATGACAATGCTCCTGATCTTGTTTTAAAGAAAGACAATACATTTTCGATTACGCTTTTCAGCAACGATAAAAAATACGGTTACGACCCTGATTATCCCGTGAACCTGTTTTTTCAAAATACCCGAAATGAAGCTCTAAACGAAACTCGTTTCTTAAATGCTTTAGCAGGTCCAAATGGTGAAAAAATAACCTATACCCGTCTGGAAACCTGTTGTCCTTTTCCAACTAAAAGAAGCGATATGGGTGCCGGGTTCCTGAATGTATATGAACTGAAATGGGACGGGCAAAAGAAGCCGGTAAAACTCTACCTGAACATTTATGAAAAAGGCGTTTTAATGGTGCCAATGGGATTGCGTTTGAAGAGCAATTAAAAAATAAAGTTACACTCAGGATTATACTATGTTAGAAAGCGTACCTCTAATTGTACTTATTCTTCCATTGCTATTTCAGATTATAGCCGGAAGAAAAGCAATTGGTGAAACTATATCTTTAAAATTCGGAACGGTTTGTATAATTAGTCTCATCGCGCAAATAATAGTACCTGTTATTTCCTTTTACATTGCCACCTATAATGCTAATAAATATATCGAGCAAAATCCAAATTCACTTAGATGCGAAATGGAGTTTGTTGGACTTTTTATGTTCACGCTTATTTTTACGTTTGTCCTGATAGTGGTTATAATCATTCAATACTTCATGAAACGATCTTACGAAAAGTAATTTTTTCATGATACTGCTAATTTGCAAACAACATGATAAATGTCATTTATTATCTTTTTATAACGCATTAATATTGCCCTTCATCTTAAACATTTAAAATTTTGAATGAAGTCTTGCAATAGTCTCGAGGGAATAATCCTGATTTCAACATAAATTACACAGCGGATAACCGGATTGGCTTCTTAAAAAAAACATAAATCTTCATCTGCTATTCATAAATCATAACTACCTTTGCACTGTCAAAAAAACATACTATGAACATACAACATATTCCACAAATTAAGCATACTGAAAGCGGCAACTTCTTTTTATTAGCAGGACCTTGCGCTATTGAAGGAGAAGAAATGGCTCTTAGAATTGCAGAAAAATTAGTTGGTATTACCGACAACCTTCAGATTCCTTTTGTATTTAAAGGATCTTTCAAAAAAGCCAACCGTTCAAGAATCGATAGTTTCTCAGGAATTGGTGACGAAAAAGCATTAAAAATATTACGAAAAGTTTCAGAGACTTTTAACGTTCCAACCGTAACTGATATTCATACTAATGAAGATGCTGCTATGGCCGCACAATACGTTGACGTTTTGCAAATTCCAGCCTTTCTGGTTCGTCAAACTGATTTGGTTGTTGCTGCTGCAAACACAGGAAAAACCGTCAATCTGAAAAAAGGACAATTCATGAGTCCGGAAAGCATGAAACATGCGGTACAAAAAGTACTGGATTGTAACAACGAAAATGTTATGGTGACAGATCGTGGTACTATGTTTGGTTATCAGGATATGATTGTTGATTATAGAGGAATCCCTACTATGCAACAATACGCTACTACAGTTCTGGATGTAACTCACTCGTTACAACAACCTAACCAGACTGCCGGTGTTACGGGCGGAAGACCGGACATGATCGAAACAGTTGCTAAAGCAGGTATTGCTGTTGGTGTTGACGGTATCTTTATCGAAACTCATTTCGATCCTGCTAATGCCAAAAGTGATGGTGCTAATATGCTTCATTTAGACTATTTCGAAGGCTTAATGACCAAATTAGTAGCGATCAGAAAAACGGTTAACTCATTTTAATTTCTTAATACCATTTCATTGAAAACAACTTATTTATTCTTCTTTTTGCTGTGTTTTTCAGTAAACACTTTCGCACAGGAAGAAATTACAGTACAAAGATATACTGCTCATAATAAAGGTAAGTTTTTTGTTTCCTGGGGAGGAAACAGAGAAAGTTACACTAAATCTGATGTAAATTTCAGAGGAAAAGACTACAACTTTACAGTTGATAATATGAGAGCTCATGATAAACCAAAAGGATGGCATATTGATTATGTTAACCCGGTCAACATGACGATTCCGCAAACCAACTTTAGAATGGGGTATTTCTTTAGTGACCATTACAGTGTTTCTGTTGGTTGGGATCATATGAAATATGTGATGGCACAAAATCAGATAGCAAATGTAAATGGTTATATTAATTTACCTGCTGATCAGACCGGATCTATTTACAATGGTGTTTACAACAATAGACCTGTAGACATGTCTCAGGGCGGTGCGCAGGAAGGTGGTTTCGGAAAAGGTGAGATCCAACAAAATGGTCCCGCTTTTTTAATGTACGAACATACAGATGGCTTGAACTATATTAATACAGAGGTTTCCAGACATGACGATATTTCGCAATGGTTTGGCTTGCCAAATACTGACAAAGTACAAATTAACTTAACAGAAGGTTTAGGTGTTGGAGTTTTATATCCTAAAACCAATACGACTCTTTTAGGAAAAGAACGTCACGATGATTTTCATATTTCAGGCTATGGTCTTTCAGCAAAAGCAGGAATCAACTTCACATTCTTCAAGTATTTTTATGTACAGGGTGAGTTAAAAGGTGGTTACATCAACATGCAGGATATCAGAACTAGTCAAAGTAATGAAGACAGGGCGTCACAGGACTTTTTCTATTTACAGCGAATTATTGCGGTTGGAGGAATTTTCAGAATCTAATATTTCTTAAAATTATACTTAAAAATAGTTATCATTTTGGTAACTATTTTTTTTTGACCTTTATTTGTCCCGCTAATTAGTAGATGGGGTTTCAGGTTTCAAGTTGCAAGTTTCAGGTTTCAAGTTGCAAGTTTCAAGTTTCAGGTTACAGGTTTCAGGTTTCAGGTTTCAGGTTTCAAGTTGCACGTTTCAGGTTTCACATCTTACATCACACATTTTACATCACACATTTCACCTTTACAAAATGAAAAAATCAAAATATCTCTTTCCGATTATTACCTTCTTACTCAGTTTTGGCTGTGCTTTGTTTGTTGCTCTGAAGGTTTTTCCTAACAATCCGTTTTCCCCTACCAAAAACAAGAAGGAAAACACTTTACAAACTAAAATTCAGGATGGAGATATTATTTTTCAAACCTCTCAATCTCCACAATGTGAAGCCGTACGAATTGCCACAAATTCTAAATTTTCTCATTGTGGCATCATTTACGATATCAACGGAAAATGGTTTGTTTTTGAAGCTGTTCAGCCTGTAAAACTAACTCCTTTTAACGAATGGATTCAGCACGGAAAAGAAGCCAAATATCTTGTGAAACGATTAAAAAACTCCGCTAAAGTTTTAACTCCTGTAGTGCTGCAAAAAATGAAAGAGTACAGCCAGCAATTTGACGGAAAAGAATATGATGCTTATTTTGAATGGAGCGATACCAGAATTTATTGCTCTGAACTGATCTGGAAAATTTACAAAAATGCCGCAAACATCGAATTGTCAAAACTAAAACAGTTAAAGGATTTTAATTTAACCGATCAAAGGGTACAAAAAATAATCAAGGAAAGATATGGAAATAGCATTCCGCTCGACGAAAAAGTGGTCGCTCCTGTTGATTTGGCCGATTCTGACCTCCTAAAAACGGTAATTGACACCTACTAAAAGCCTTTTTTTGTCAGTATCGACGAATAAAACAAAAATACTTCGTTTCTAAAAACTTACATTTTTAACCCCCTGACAACTCTTCAACGTATTAAAACGTTTTTAAACGAATATTTAACAAAATAGTTAAAATCAAAACATAAATCTAACATTTTAATACTATTTTAGCAGAATAAATTTTAAGTTAGGTTTAAACTATGATCGATAGCGCACCTAAATATTCCCAAAATAATCTGCATTTTTTCCCGCAGTTCGAAGATTTTTTTGACTCTTCACCCGATTTATTGTGTATTGCCGGTTTTGACGGCTATTTTAAAAGAATAAACCCGGCCATGACTAAGTTACTGGGTTATACTGAAGAAGAAATACTCTCAAGACCTATAAACGATTTTATTCTTGAAGCCGATAAACTGACTACTACAAATGCCCGCAAAGAACTTACTCAGGATATTGGTTTGTATAATTTTGAAAATCGATATGTGACTAAAAGTGGTGCTATCGTTTGGCTTTTATGGAGTTCTTTTCCGGTTGCCAAAGACAGACTCGTTTATGCTGTTGCTAAAAACATCACTTTCAGAAAAGAGATGGAACAGGAAAGAAATCTTCATTTGGCAGAACTTACCAAACTCAACAAGGAACTCAGACAGCTTACTTATACTACGGCACACGATTTAAGGTCTCCAGTAAATAACATACTGGCCGTTTTTGATCTCCTGGACAAATCAACTATTACAGATCCCGAAACGCTCGAATTAATCTCCATTATTGAAATTTCTACACAAAGTTTAAAGAAAACATTAATTGATCATGTGGCACTTCTGGATAAAAAAAATGAAGAAGACGATCAGTTGGAAGTCCTGCATTTTGAAGTTGTATTGAAAGAAGTTTTAGACTCCATTAATTCCTTAGTCCACAATTCAAAAGCCACAATTTCAATTGATTTTTCGGAGGCAGAAACGATTCTTTTCAACAAAACCTCCTTAAAAAGTATATTCCTGAATCTGATTACCAATTCGATTAAGTACTCAAAACCCGGTTTTTTACCATTTATCCGTTTTAATTCTATCCATTTTAACGAAACCACACAATTGATTATTTCGGACAACGGAATTGGTTTTGATATGGAAAAAGTAAAAGACAAAATTTTTGGGTTGCATCAGAAATTTAATTCAAATAAAGACAGTAACGGAATCGGTCTTTATCTGGTTTATAATCATGTAACGAATCTTGGCGGTCACATTGACGTGGAAAGTACCCCCAACAAAGGGGCAAAATTTACGATCACGTTTAAAAGTTAATCACATAAATTTCTCAATAAAAAAATTCCAAATTCCAATAAGGTCAGCCCTATTGGAATTTGGAATTTGAATTTGATTTTTGCAATTTAGTTTGCAGCCGGAAGAACAATTCCCCCCTGATCCATTAAATACATCAACGTTGTCATGGTTGCAGCTCCAAGCTCCAATTCTCTTTTATTAATAGCATCAAACTTATCGTTTGCCGCATGGTGATAATCAAAATAACGTTGTGAATCCGGTTTTAAACCTGCTTTTACAATCGATTTAGAGGTCAAATGATTGATATCTGATCCTGCATGTCCAATAGTGAAACTATGCACCAAATAAGGCTCAAAAAGGTCTTTAAATCCAGCTATTTTCTTAAAATTAGCGTCATCTGCTTCAATTGAAAATCCTCTTGGAGAAAATCCGCCAGAATCGCTCTCTAATGCAAAAATATGATTCTCTTTCTTTTGTTTCGAAACTTCTTCATACTTAGCGCCACCTTTTCCTCCATTCTCTTCATTCATAAACAAAACGACACGAATCGTATTTTTAGGCTTATAGTTTAAGTTTTTCAAAATTCGAACTACTTCCATACTTTGAACCACTCCTGCTCCATCGTCGTGCGAACCATCTGCTAAATCCCAGGAATCTAAATGCCCTCCGACAACCATAATGTTGCCAGGGTTTTCTGTTCCGGTCATTTCTCCAATCACATTATACGATAAAACATCCGGCAAGGTCTCACAGGATTGTTTGAAATAAAATTTCAACGATGGATTTACTTTCAAAGATTTACTTAACAATTCTGCTCCATTGGTACTGATTGCGGCAGTTGGAATGTATTGATCTTTTGGTAAGTCGCCATAGCTTTGAGCTCCTGTATGCGGAAAATCGTCTAAACGCAAGTTCATCGAACGCACGATTGTTCCAACTGCACCTAATTTTGCCGCTTCTTTTGCACCGGCATACCTTTGATCTACACAGGCTCCGTAAGATTTAAAGGTTTCGATATTTTCCGGATCCATTGGTCTGTTATAAAACACAATTTTACCTTTTACTTTGTCGCCTAATTCTGCCAGTTCTTTGATTCCCTTTACTTCGATTACTTCAGCAGTAAGTCCAATTTTAGGGGTAGCAACTGATCCTCCTAAAGCACAAATTGGCACTACCGTTTTCGTTTTATTATCTAAAATATAAGCGGTTTCTTTTTCGCCACGCACCCAATGCGGAACCATTACTTCCTGTAGATAAACTTTGTCAAGACCTAGAGTCTCCAATTGCCTTTTAGTATACTGCACTGCTTTTTCGGCACTTGCAGAACCTGATAAACGGCTTCCGATATCGTTAGACAAATATTCTAACCAGGTATAACATTTAGACTCGGTTAGGGCCTTTTTATAAAACAATTTAATGTTTTTCTCATCATTTGACTGCGCAAAAGATGTCAATCCGTTTAAAACTAATGCAGTTAAAAGAATCGTTTTTTTCATAGGTTGTATAGCATTTTTTGGTTGTTAAACAAAGGAACAAAATTCTTTAGAACTGCCATCGCTTTTATTTAACGATTTGAAAAAAAAATCTTTCACTTATAGAAGGAGTATGTAGGCAAACAAAATAAAACCTCTTTTTTATAGATAGAAAACCTATAACACTCCTATGCTTACGAAATTATTACTAGAAACCAATTACATACATAACAAACAGAAGCAAGACCTAACTTAAGAGTTTTGAAAAGATGAGAATCAAGAATTAAATTCCTAAGTAGTCAAGAAAAAGAAATTAAGCATGAAATTACAGGAATTATAAAGGCCCATACTGAGTTAAACGCCGAAATAAATCAAATAACTTTCACGCCCCGAATTGGAACAGTAACAGTGGTTATTATTCTCTTAAAAACTAATGGTTTTAGATTGATACAAAATAAAAACAACTGATCAGCTATAGATGGTTTTTTCTTATTTAAATTACCCGATCTTTTTTTGCCTAATCCTGAACTTTTGAATAGGAGCCATCGCAGGTCATAAAAAATGCAGCTAGAAATAACTACCAGTCCACCTCTGCATCGTAACTAAAAAACAAGACCTTTTAATTATATAACTCAATCATCTACGGTTATTACACAGAACATACCACTTATTAAACATTACACTTTTTTTCTATGAATCAAGGATAAGTTTGCTTAAACTTTTTGGTTTAATTGTATAAAAAACAATTAAAGCAACAGTGGTTATTTTGAAAAAAGATTAGTCATAATCTACAAATTTTTAGTTTAGATATGTTAAAATTACCTGCCTTTTTTTTTAGAATCAATTATTACCAGATCAAATATCTAATTATACTTTTTTCTTTATTCGCTTCTTTTTTAAACCCTATATACGGTCAAACCAATTTGTATACGAACGCTGATTTTATTAAAAAACTGTATAACGATCCAAATTACTTGATTTTTAAAGAAAAAATATACAAAGAATTTAAACATTCGCATTCAGTATATTGGGGAGAATTTATAAAAGGTGTTAATGAAGATTTATACACTAAACAAAAAATAATAGCATTTACTTTTGATGCTTGTGGACGAGAGAAATCATACGCTTACGATTCACAATTAATAAATTTTCTTCGAAAGCAAAAGATTCCGTCGACTTTATTTATTACCGGTCAATGGATTGATGAAAATTATGAAACCTTTTTAGAACTATCAAAAGATCCATTATTTGAAATAGAAAATCATGGATTTTATCATAGACCTTGTTGTTCAAATGGAAAATCAATATACGGAATTCAAGGAACAAAAAATATTTCAGAAGCAGTTGATGAAATAGAAGCTAATGCTCAAAAAATAGAGCGAATTACAGGGAAAAAACCTCGATTTTATAGATCCGCAACTGCTTATACTGATGAAATTTGCACAAAAATAGCTAAAAAAATAGGTGTTACTATTGTTAGTTATCATGTACTAGCCGGAGATGCTATTCCATTTGCACCAAAATCTGCTATTATAAAAAATGTTATTCATAATCTAAAATCTGGTCCAATAATCATTATGCATTTTAACCATCCTAAATGGAATACTTATGAAGCTATGCAAGAAATTGTTCCAGAATTAAAAAGACAAGGATATAGTTTTATAAAACTTGAAAATATTTCCCCTAAAAAAAAATAACACACAGAAACATAGACTCCCGATATAAAAAAAACTACAAAAGAAATAGGAATATTTCAGTGAAGTGGAACGTCTTTTTTACAGATACAAAACCTATGTTACTCTATGTGTTAAAATGAATTACACTCAATAAGACAAAATGAAAATTATTTTACTTCTACTACTTCATTTTTCATACCTATTCCGTTTTCATTAAAAGCTTCAATGGTAAAATAATAAGTGGTTCCTTTATCCAGACCTCTAAAATCATACGAACTTTCGTCATAAACCATAATGCTATTATACAATTTGTCTGGTGCAATTCCGTAATAAATATTGTAACCGGTAGTGTTCGCCTGTTTTTTCCAGGAAATCATAGCGTTTCTTGCATCGGCAGTATTTCTGTCTACTTTAAAATCAAGAACTGGTTGTGGTTTTTCTGCCAATCCGTTTCCAAACACTCTGAAATCTGAAATCGCAAACAATCCGGAGGCATTATGAACGTTGACCATTTTAATGTAACGCGCTTTTATTGCTTTCGTCAGCTCGACATAATCATGCGGAACGTCTTTTGCATTTTTAGATTTATCGACTACCAATTTCCAGTTTACAGCGTCATCCGACATGAAAATTTTGTACTGATAATAGATATCCATTGCCTTATTGAACTGTGTTGCTTTATGATCGGCATAGTTGATCTGCAAGGCATTGATCTGCATTTGTCTGCCTAAATCAAGCTGTAACCATTCACCCGGATCGGCTGTTTTTGCAGACCAGTAGGTTTGAATATTTTCGTCGGTTAAATTCACAGCTCCGTAACAAAACTTCTCGTATACTTTTTTACCTCCATTATCCATTCTGTGGGTTTCTACTTCCATACATTCTTCTGAAGAGGAAACAGTGACAGGCTTTTTATACGAAAGCAGCATCCAGCCGGAAGAGGCTCCTTTTTCCTGATTGCGTTTTTTAGAGGGAAGAACAATTGGAAAATCTCCATAAGAAGTAATAGAATACATCACATCGTCTTTATCAAATCCGGCAGGAAACATATCAATGCGACGCTCGAAACGGTCTTTGATTGAGATCTTACAGGTTCCCGTATTCCAGTAATTCCCATAATTGTCTGCGAAAGTGTTTCCGTGTCCCGCTCCGATTACAAATCCTCCCGGTTTGTATGACATGGGATTGTGTTTTTGATAGGTGAAGGGTCCTAACGGGCTGTTACCAACATGAACTCCATTGGCATAACCTTTAAATTCTGTGGCTGGAGCTCCGTATTGCATATAATATTTACCATTGTGTTTGGTCATCCAGGCTCCTTCTATAAAATTTCCCCAGGGCGCGGGTTCCATATCATTATTGGGGCCAAAACGTTCCCAGCCGTGATTGGCAGGATCTAAACCTACTACCTCTTTGATCTCACCATAAGCACGCTGAATATCTTCTACTTCAATGGCTTTGTACAGTTTTTCATAAGCTGCCTGATTGCCTTTCGGAAGCCAGGTATTATAATCAACTTCTACACCCACAAGTGGCAACTTTCCACTTGAGCCGTAATACATGTATACTTTTTTATCATCATCCTGAAAAATGGCAGGATCCCAGGTAGGCAGCATCGCTTTATCAACATGTCGCAGCCATTGTCCCGATTTTGGATCTGCAGTTTTCCAGATTGGATGATCTCTTTTCCAGGTTGAGCCCACATAAAACAAGGTATCGTTGACTACCCAGGCGGCAGGGGCGCATTGATCGTCATCAGCTGGCTTGCGTTGGAAACTTCCGTATACAAATTTCCAGTCTGACAGGTCTTTACTCCAAAAATATCCCGCCTGATTGGTCGCGAACAAATAGTATTCGCCTTTGAATGTAATAATTACCGGATCGGCACTGGAACGTCGGGATTCCGGAATACCATTGTGATTTTCGGTGGTATAATTGTACCCAATATTAATTGGATTACAGTAGGTCGTTGCTTTTTTATTGGGGTCAAACCATTCTGTTTTACCGGGAATTTTAGTGTTTTGTGCGAGTATTGTATTGCTTAAACTAACTAGCATCAGCATAACAGTTACTACATGTATATTTTTCATAGGATGATTTTTATATAAAAGATTTTCTCCAAAAGAGAAAACACAGTTTCAATAGATCTATTTTTTCTGTTTTATCCTTTGTTCTAACAACTCAGGTTCATTGGTAGTGATATAATTGAATTTATGATCAATTATCCAGTCCATATCGGCCGTTTCGTTTACTGTCCAGGCATTTAAAATAACCTTATACTCTTTAGCTTCTTTGATCCATTCCGGATGCTTTTTAAATACTGAATAATGATAATCAACGCCGTTTATACGGTCTGCTTTAACTTCTTTCGGAGATTTGTTTCCTTCGAGATACTGTAAACTTGTTCGGGAATCGACTTCTCTGATTTGTTTCAGAATTTCGTAATCAAAACTAATGTAGCAGGTGTTTTTATTTGCTTTAAGTTTTTGAATTGTTTCTACAGTCCTCAACGCCGTTTTTCTTCCTCTTTCTTTACTTATTTCCGAAGGTTTTATTTCGCAAACCAAAAGTGTACGTTTATTATTTCGCTTACCTTCAGCAATATACTCGTACAAGGTTGGAAGCTTCTCTCCGTTTGAAAGTTTAAACTTTATAAGATCGGCATAATTGGTTTCCTCAATAGGCAATTTGTTGTAATGTGCATCATGATTGATTACAAGTGAATCATCGGCTGTTCTCCATACGTCAAATTCTGAACCGGGAAGTTTTAAGTCGATGGCATGTCTTAGAGCGGCTATAGAATTTTCAGGAAGATTGTTCTTTTTCCATGCCCCGCGATGTGCCACTATTGCATTTTCTTTAACACAGCAGGACTGAAAAGCAATTGCTACTGTTAAAAGTAATGATATCCGAAATGCTTTAGTTGTATTCATTATTTTTAATTTATAGTAAACCTAATATTGTAAACTTCATTGACTATCCTGATCCCCAAAAGGACTATTGATTCATCTGTTTGGGAAGATCGCAACTTCCTTTGAACACCTGATATTTTAAACTTTGATTGATACAAATAAATACCGTATTTTATAATTTGTAAGAAATAACTTGTTTTATTAATTTTATAATGTAATTTTGTAGGATTATTAACCTAAAAAAAATAAAAAAAATGAAAGATCAAGAGAATTTAGGAACGTATCCTGTTAAAACTGATGGCGACGATGGTGCAGCTATAAATACCGTTTTTTCTCAATTAAGAAGTAACAATACCACCTTTAATGGCAAGCCTTATGATGCAAGTATAGCCAATGTTACATTTGCCAATTTTTACATGCAATTTTTTGATGCACAAGGTCACGTACAAGGTCTGACCTATTATTACAATGGTGATAGTGGTCTATGGAATCAGAATGGTGATACAACATACCCGGTGTACAATGATCAGGTTTCTGGTGCTATTGATATCGATTTTTCATCTAATTAATGTTGAACCTATTTGCAAAAAACAATATGATCAAAGGAAATAATCCAAAAAATCTGTCTTAATTATATCCAAAAATATAGTCATTGACAATACAATTGAAAATAGTGATAAATATCTTAAAAAAAGCCCTTCGCTAACCAATTACGAAGGGCTAATTACTAATCAATAAACCAACTTAATTAGTTAATACAAAACTAACTTTCTTTTCGGCATTTGAATTTCCACCAACGAAAACCTCAAACTGTCCAGGTTCTGCCACAAATTGTAAAGCAGAGTTATAAAATTTTAAATCTTCCACTGTGATCTCGAATGTCACGGTTTGTTTTTCTCCTTTTTTAAGAGTTATTTTTTGGAAATTTTTAAGTTCTCTTACCGGTCTTGTTACCGACCCTACTACATCCCTAATGTACATTTGAACCGTTTCTTTTCCATCATAATTTCCTGTATTAGCAACATCTACCGTCACTTTTAGCTTTTCGCCTGAGTTCATTTTATCAGATGAAACCTTCAGATTTGAATACTCAAAAGTGGTATAACTTAACCCGAAACCAAATGGAAACAACGGCTCGTTTCTTTCGTCAATATAGTTCGATCTGAACTTTTCGAACTTACCTTCTGTGTTAACCAACGGTCTTCCTGTATTTTTATGTGCATAGTAAATTGGCAACTGACCAACACTTCTTGGAAAGGTTGATGTTAGTTTTCCGGAAGGGTTTACATCTCCAAACAAAACATCAGCAATAGCATAACCCGCTTCTGTACCTGCGAACCAAACATTTAAAATAGCCGGAACAGTTTCGTTCTCTTCCTTAATTACTAACGGACGACCATCAAACAATACTAAAACAACCGGTTTTCCTGTTTTTAGTAAGGCGTTTAATAAATCTTTTTGGGCCTGTGGAATTTCCAGATTGGTACGGCTGCTTGATTCACCGCTCATCTCTGCAGATTCTCCAAGTGCCGCAACAATTACGTCCGACTGATTGGCTACTTTTAAAGCTTCTGCCAGTAATTCTTCTTTTGAACGTCCGTCACGGTGTAACGTTTTACCAAACATGGTTGCTTTAGTCTCAAACTCTTCATCGTAATCTAAGTTGCTTCCTTTCGCATATAAAACTTTTGTTGATGCTCCTGCCACTTCTTTGATTCCTGTCAAAAGTGAGATTGCATTTTCCATTCTTGTAGCTACACTCCAGGTTCCCGGCATGTTTTCTTTGGCATCTGCCAAGGGTCCGATTAAAGCAATTGTTCCTGATTTTTTAAGTGGCAACAATTGATTTTGGTTTTTTAACAACACCAATGATTGTGCTGCTGTCGAACGCGCTTCTTTTCTGCTGTTTGCAGTGAAAATTTCTGTTTTTGCTCTATTAGCATCACAGTACTTATAAGGATCGCTAAATAAGCCTAAATCGTATTTTGCTTCCAGAATAAGTTTAACCGCATTATCGATGGTTTCTATCGTTACTTTTTTCTCATCTAACGATTTTTTCAAAGTTCCTAAGAAACCTTCACCCACCATGTCCATTTCAACACCTGCATTTAACGAAAGTGCTGAAACAGCTTGTAAATCTCCCATTCCGTGCTCGATCATTTCAGGAATCCCTGTAAAATCGGTAACCACGAAACCTTTAAAGCCCCATTGTTTTCTTAAAATATCTGTCATCAGCCATTTGTTTCCTGTTGCAGGAATTCCGTCAATCTCGTTGAAAGAAGCCATTACTGAACCTACACCTGCATCAACAGCAGCTTTGTAAGGGGGGAAATAATCGTTAAACATTCGGATATGACTCATATCAACCGTGTTGTAATCACGACCTGCCTCCGGTGCTCCGTATAAAGCAAAGTGTTTTACACAGGCCATAATCGAATTGTTTTTAGAAAGATCGTTTTGCTGGTAACCGTTTACCATTGCTTTTGCGATCTGGCTTCCCAAATACGGATCTTCTCCTGAACCTTCAGAAACTCTTCCCCAACGCGGATCACGAGAAACATCAACCATTGGAGAGAATGTCCAGTTGATACCATCTGCACTCGCTTCCTGAGCTGCAATTCTGGCACTTCTTTCGATCAGATTCATGTCCCAGGTACAAGATAATCCTAACGGAATCGGAAAAGTAGTTTCGTAACCGTGAATCACGTCCATTCCGAAAATCAATGGAATTTTCAGACGACTTTTTTCCACTGCAATTCGTTGCACTTCTCTAATTTTTTGAACAGATTTAATATTGAACAAACCTCCAACTTTACCTTCAGCAATTTTTTTCGCCACATCAGAACTGTTTGCCTGTCCTGTAGTAATATCTCCAGAGGTTGGTAAATTAAGCTGCCCTAATTTTTCGTCCAGTGTCATCTTTGACAATAACTCTGCTACAAACTCCGATTTTGGTTTTATTTTTACTGTATTCTTAGTGTTCTTTTTCTGAGCATATCCCAGAACAGCACATCCTAAAAACAGTAAGACTAATTTGTTCTTCATTCTACTATATTTATTTGTTTGTGTTCGTTTTTTATTGGTTTAAATGCCCGGCCATAAAATGCTAGACTGTCATAAGCTCCTGTTACTAGAATCCGTACTTTCCGGATTTAAAACCAAGCTTAACCAAACCTTGTTTTACTTCGGGAGCATTCATGAATAATTTCCAAAGCAAACCGGTACGATAATTTTCAATCATTACGACTTCAGGTCCCTGGTCAATAGCCAGGTAACGTTTTGCAACCCAATTATTCTGTAGACTAAGCGCATCATAAAAGCCTGCCTCTCCAAAAGTTTCCTTTTTATGATTTTCGTATAAATTTCTAATTACAGCGATTGATTCTTTTGGTGTATACACAATTGAACTAATGGCTGCTGTTGGAGAGATAACTCCTTTATCGTTGCTTGGCATGTGAGCATCGTACCCAATAGATCCGTCAGGGTTTCTGGAATAAGATGCAGTTAAACCCCAATAATCGGCTCCGTATCCTTTAAATTTTCCCGGATTTTCAATGCAATACTGGTAGTCTATTTTTACCTGATTGACATTCAGATCCCAATAGTTGGCATACTTGTCTGTCAGCTGGTTCGGATCAAGTCCTACATACGAATAATGTGCCCAGAACATTGGTCCGCCAAATTCCTCGGCTCCATTGTGTTTTAGAATTAGAGGAATATTGTATTTTGTTTTAGAAGAAACTATTCCGCCGCTTCTCGCCCAGCCTTCGTGATACGCTTTTGCATCGATCGCGTGTGTTGGCGAAGAGGCTGCCATGACATAGGTAATCAAACATTCGTTGTAACCTTCAAGAGCAAAATTCATTTGCCAGTTGTAAGTTGGTGACCAATGCCAGTACAAAACATTTTTATTATTAGTGTACCACTGCCAGTCTACTCCTTTCCAAAGTGCATCGTATTTTTGAGCTACCGCTTTTTCTTTCTCTGAACCGTCTTTTAGATATTCGCGAACGGTAATCATTCCTGCAACCAAAAATGATGTTTCGACTAAATCTCCACCATTATCTTTGGTTCCAAAAGGTTTTACTTTTCCTGTATTTCCATCTATCCAATGTGACCATGCTCCATGAAAACGATCAGCTTTGCCTAAAAAATCAGCAATTTTGTTCAGTCTTTCAACTCCTTTTTCTTTCGTTACATATCCTTGTGACATTCCGGAAACAATAGCCATCAATCCAAAACCGGAACCTCCTGTGGTTACGATATGTGCATCGTTTTCAGGGTAAATTCTATCCGGATGGTAACGTTCTCTTGCTAATCCTGAATTGGGCTCAGCATAATCCCAAAAATATTTAAACGTCTCTTTTTGAACCACAGCTAAAAGCTGATCGTCTGTTAATTTTACTGCAGATGATGAGGCCTTTTCTGTTTCTTTTTTTTCTTGTGCATTACAGCCCAAAAAAGTAAAAGCTAATAGTAAAACTGAAATTTTAACCATTATATTTTTTTTAATATCAGTGAATAAAAACCACTTCCTTCAAAAAAAAGAAGGAAGTGGTTTTAAAAAATTATTTAGTAACCTCCCGGATTTTGTTGCGAAAGTCCACCCGCTTCTCTTAAGAATGTAGTAGGAATTGGAAATAATTCATGTTTACCAACAACGAATGTTTTTCCGTCGGCAGCCATAGCAGCCTGAGCTTGTCCCGTTCTTACAAGATCAAACCATCTGTCATGCTCGAAAGCCATTTCTAATCTTCTTTCTTTCCAGATTGCTTTTCTAACATCTGTTTGAGAAGTAAAAGGAGTATCTCCTAAACCTGCTCTTTTACGAATCATATTCACTAAAGGAATTGCTGCTGATGTTTGTCCCAATTCATTCAAAGCTTCTGCCTTCATTAATAATACCTCAGCATATCTTAAATATCTAAGATTGGTATCTGTAAATTCCTGATTGTAGAAATCCGAAGAATAAGCTTTGTAATTGTACATTGGATTTGCGACAGTAGCCGGTACCGGTCTTCCATCGTATAAAACGGAACCTCTGAAAATAATCGTTGCTGCTCTTCTTACGTCGCCTGCTTCATAAGCATTTGCTAACCCCTGAGTAGGTGTATTGAAACCCCAACCCCATCCTCCTGCACCACGTGGTGCCTGAGAAACAGAGTAGTTTCCAATTCCAAAACCAGGGCTTGAAGTTGAACCAATTCCATTAATTTCAAAAATAGACTCAGGACCAAATTCTCCTGCTTTTTTATATTGTAGCGCATAATCAGCTACTAAAGAATATCCTGTTACTTTATCACAATTGTCAATTACTTTTTGCCAATTTTTTTGATATAAATTTACTTTTGCTAACAGAGCATAAGCAGACCCTTTAGAAACACGACTTTTGTCTTCTGCTGCGTAAGCTGATTTCTCCGGTAAATTTGTAATGGCATCATTCAAATCTTTCTCGATAAATGCGTAAACTTCAGCCGGTGTTTTACGGGTTAATTGCATAATTCTGTCACCCTCTGAACCCGGAATTGGCAAATGATCAATAATTGGAACCCCACCGTAACCTTTTACTAAAGTGAAATACATAAAAGCTCTGAAAAACTTAGCTTCTCCTTCTAATCTTACTTTTAAAGCAGGTGTCACCTTATCCAATTTTGGAAAAATAGCCAAAGCCTGATTACATCTGTTTATTCCGGCATACTGAGCATCCCACGTAGACTGAAATGAAGGAGTCGAAGCATTATACGTTAAAGCATCAACAATATCCTTATCGCCACCGGTGTCTCCGGGATCAGAACCTTTATCAGCATCATCAGAGATAATACTTGAAACTGCATTCCATCCAAAAGAGGACATCTCCCAACCTAAAAACTGATTGTAAATTGCCGTTACAAAACCTGAAGCTCCCGCATCGTTATTGACCAATTCTACATCGGCAGGAATTGATTCTGTAGGATTTACATCTAAAAAATCATCTGCACATCCTGCAAAAAGCAATCCGGACAGTACAAACATTGATATATATATTCTTTTCATGATATTAAAATTTTAAATTAGCACCGATAACAAATGATCTCAATGACGGGTACGCATCTAACTCAACCCCCTGAGTGCCTTCAACTAACTTACCATCTGACACTACATCAGGTGAAAATCCTGAGTATTTTTGGCTGATAAATGGGTTAATTGCATTCACATAGATTCTGCAATAGTTAAAAAACAAATCCTCTTTTAATGGCAATTTGTATCCTAAGCTCATGTTGTTGATTCTAAAATAATCTGCCGATTCCAGGAAAAAAGTAGAGGCATAAGGAATCTCATTAGAAGGCACCGGATTTGAAGCCGTTGTGTTAGTTGGTGTCCAGAAATTGCGAGCCACGGATGCTTCTATATTTTCACCACCAAAACGTTGTGCTTTTTTTCCATTGTATACTTTTGCTCCTCCTGTTCCGTAACCGTCAACAGAAAAATCAAAGTTTTTATAATTTATCCCTAAAGTGATTCCGTAAGTTGAAGTTGGTAAAACCGTTCCAACATATTTTTTATCGGTTCTCTCGTTTAATGCCGTCTGAACTACTTTATCACCAGTAGCGGTATAATACAACATTTTACCATTTGACGGATCAATACCAGCAAACTCATACATATAGAAGCTTCCTAAAGGTTGTCCTACTGAAGTATTATCCAGTATTTTAGTATTTTGTCCATTTCCTAAACTTCCTCCAAGAGTTGGAGCAATTTGAACGTTTTTAAGACTGGAAAGTTCGTTTTTGTTGTGAGAAAAGTTTCCTCCAACCCAATAACTTAAATTATCGCTTATTTTATCGTCCCAACGCAAAGAAACTTCATATCCTTTGTTTGATACTTCTCCGATATGTGAATAAGTTGAAATATTGTATCCTGAAGTTGCGTAAGGTCTAACATTCAAAATGGTATTGGTTGTTTTTTTGTCATACAAATCAAAAGATCCTTTTAATCTGCTGTTAAACAATTCAAAATCTAAACCTCCAGAAAGTTCCTCTACTATTTCCCAAGATAAATTAGGATCTATTTGCGAATTAATTGTTATTCCTGAACCAAGTCCCGGTAAATCAACTCCTGAAGTAAAAACCTGAGTATTCAATGGTACATTCTGATTTCCTAATCTACCCCATGATCCTCTTAATTTTAATAAATTAAGTGTTTCAATATTACTTAAGAAACTTTCTTTTGATATAATCCAACCTAAACCAACTGATGGGAATGTTCCCCAACGTTTGTCTTCGGCAAATTGAGACGATCCGTCACGTCTTACAGTACCTGTAAGTAAATATCTGTCCATTAATTTGTACTGAAAACGAGCAAAATAAGAAGCTAATCTTCTTTGATTCAAAGCTTCATCTTTATAACCTGTTACTGAACTTGCAACATTAATATCTTTTAAAGACCAGTAGTTTGAATTTGGATTTACATTTTTTCGGTCAATCGTTAATTTTTCTCTGGTTCCTTGTACGTTGGCCTCTATACCGGCAGTAACTTCAACATCATGAATTTCTGCAAAAACTTTATTATAAGTCAGGTAATTAGATAAATTCCAGTTGAAATACTGATCTCTGCCTCTTGTCAAAGTATTTGTATTTAAACTTTTAGTATCGTAAGCAGATACTACACGAGTAGGATCTCCTGATAACCAAAGTCCTAAATTATCTACATAATTATATTGTTTGTAAGTAAAAAACTCCCCATTAAACTGAGAGGTAAATTTTAATGATTTGATAATATCATAATCCAACTTTAAACCTCCTTGTAAAATAACAGTCTCTTGTCTCTCATTTGTAAAATCCAACTGAGCCACCGGATTCGCAACATTATTGAAAGATGCTCCTGTTTCGGCAACCACTCCATTTGAAACAAATGGCACTCCATATTTCCCATTAGGATAACGTACAGGAACAAGAGGAGATTGTCTGTAAGCATTTGTAAAAGCGCTTAAAGGCATTGGAGTATTTTTGATGGTACTCACACTCATATTCTGAGTTAATCTAACTTTATCCGAAATTTTAAACTCATTATTATTTCGAATCGTAGTTCTACCATAATCAGATCGGTTCAGAATTCCTTTTTCTTCATAATTTCCAACACTAAAAAAGTACTTTACATTATCTGAAGACCCTGAAATGGCAATATTGTTTTGCGTATAAGATCCTGTTCTTGTAATTTCATCAAACCAATTGGTATTGTAAGGCTGATTGGCAGAAAATCTTCCTTGTGGAAAATCACCACTGTAAGCAATATTACTATAACGAACATATTCGTCACTATTTGCCATTCTAACCTTTTTCAAAGGAGTTCTAATTCCGGCAAAGCTTTCTACATCTACCGTAAGTTTTCCTTTTCCGGATTTCGTGGTGATCATAATTACACCATTTGCACCTCTTGTACCATAAATAGCTAAGGAAGAAGCATCTTTTAAAATCTCATACGATGTAATATCATTTGCATTAATGTTATTGATATTCTCCGTTGGCATACCATCTACTACATACAAAGGATTCTTTCCTCCCAAAGCACTACCGGCTCCTCTAATAATTACAGAAGGTGTACTTCCCGGTGCATCTGAAGCAGATACCTGAACCCCTGCCGCCTTACCTTGTATGGCCTGAGAAGCATTTAGTACCTTCATTTTTGTAATCTCTTCAGATTTAATAGAGCTTATCGCTGAAGTATTATCAATTTTCTTTCTTGTTCCGTATCCAATTACAACTACATCTTTTAATACAGTATCACCTGATTCTTTTAAAGTAATAGTCATTGGTGCGGAAGTTGCTGCCACAGAAATAGGATCAAAGCCCAACATCGAGATTTTTAGTATCTCTCCCACTTTGGCATTTATGGCAAAATTTCCGTCGAAATCAGCATCAGCAGAAACTCTTGAGTTTGAAGCAGCAATAATTGCTCCGGGAACTCCCATTCCATTACTGTCTACTACTTTTCCTTTAATTGCTTGTCCAGACATATAAGCCGGCAATAGCAAAAGCGCTAAAAAGCTAAAAATAAAATTTTTCATACAGTTCGTAATCGTTTAAGTTAGTAGAGCCAAATTAAACAATTACAACGTTGTAGTACATCAAATACCACTACTACATAGCTACATCATTATGTTAAAAACAGAATATAAAAGTTTAAATTTCAGCATTTTAAATGTTAATTTTATTTTATTAACATAACGTTATGATGTAGTAATGATGTATTAGAATTATACAATAAAAGAAGTAGAAAAATATAAGATATTTAAAAAAATAATCTCAATCTTACAGACTTAATAAAAACTTTGAGAGGTTTTCATCCTGAGTAAGCCCTAATTTCTTTCTCAAACGATATCTGTGCAATTCTACGCCCCTAAAAGAGATGTTCATCATAGGTGCAATTTCCTTGGAAGAAAGATTCATTTTGAGGTAAACACACAGTTTTATATCCTTAGGAGTTAAGTTTGGAAACTTTTTAGAAAGGTTAATGATAAATTCATTGTGAATCTGGTTCAGATTGGTTTCAAAAATCTCCCATTCGTGTTTGTTCACCTCATTGATTTTAATTGCTTTTTTGATTTCGCTCTTCAGTTTATTGAAGTCTTTTTCAGAATTCAAAATGTTCTGAATGTTATCAATCATTTCACTTTGCTTGGCAATGGACAATGATTTTCCGGCAACTTCTGAGGATTTTGTTTGCAGTTCCAGTTCTAAAATGTGTTTTTCATACTCCTGAACATTCAATTCATTCTCCGCTTTCAGTTCCATTTCCAGAATCTCACGCTGATGTTTTAACTCTTCAGCTTGTAGCTTCAATTTTTGCATATAGCGTAGCTTGTTCCATTTGTAATAGAAAAACAAAACCGCTCCTACTACAAGCAGATACAGTAAAATCATCCAGAATGAAAAATACCAGGGTTCAGCCACTTTAAAATCAAAGTCCGTTACCTCTTCGTAACTCGCACCATCATGTTTGTAAACCACTATAGCATGTGAACCACTGCTTAAATTGTTCAATACAATCAGTCCATCTGAAATTGGCAGGAAATCGCCATTTTTATTGATTTTATAAAACAAATTAGGCTTACTTGCCCCGTAAATTCCCGAAATTACATTTATTCTTATCTCAGTGTTGTATTTGATCTTATCTTCATTTGATATAAGATTTCCATCATTAAAAGCTTCTATTTTTACATGAGCATTTTGCTTGTTTTCATAAGTGAGCTGAAGCGATATAAATCCATCATCAAGATTGAGTAAATAGTGGTTCTGAGTTTTGAAAATCCTCAGATTATCATTGATCAGGGTACCTTTATAATATTTCTCCTGAATAATGTTCCAAATGAATTTATTACCCTTCGCATATATATGATACAAAATTCCATTCTGCAGCACTACAAAATGATCTTCATCAATTGAAACGACATCACTTATGTTCTTAAAATTAGAATTAAACAGTTCATTTTCTTCAAGACTGCCGCTAATCGAATTATAGGTATACCAAACATTATTGATTAGGAAAAGAATTTCATTTCTAAATTCAAAAATCTTTACACCAAAATCATTCTTAATTTTGCTCTGCTGTGTTATATTTTCAACTTTTTTAGTCTTATAGTTATCATCGTACAATACCCGATACAATCCGCGGTAATTATCTGCAGCCCAGATTTCATTTTTCTGATTCTGAGCAACATACTTTATAGGTTTTGAAAGATCATTAATAACTTTGTTCTCAGTAGGTACTGCGATATCATTGTAAGCCACAACACCGCTGTAAGTCGATTGAAAATAAGTATTATTGATACTGCTTTTTGTCAAGTTCCATCCTCCGCTTCTGTTATTGATTTTAACCAGTGAACCATTTTCGTAACAAAAAGTTCCATCATTATGACCTATAATATATTTGGTACCAATTTTACTAATATTCCAGGCCTGCCCCTGTGTATTGGGCAACATATTAAACTTACCGGAAACAAATTCGAAAACTCCGTGATTTGAAGCAATCAGATATCCCTTATCAATAGCTGCAACAGAATAAACAGAACCCAGAAGTCCTGAATTATCATAAAAGAAAGAAATCGGAGAGTTGATTTCGACATGCGTAATACCATTATCCAAACCAAGCCATAAATCGTTCTCTTTATCGAAACCGATGCTTAATACCGAATTATTCATTAAGACATTGTTCCGATTGATGTTTTTATAGGTATCCGTTTGAAAGTCGTAAATAAAAACACCTCTGTTCCCGGTTCCTACTACCAGTTTATTTCCTTTAATAAACTTAGCAACATTAATCGTTGCCGATTTTAAAACTTCATTCAACGGATTATTCCAGGGTTTTAAACCTCCTTTTTCTACAATAAAAATTCCTTTTTTCTGTGTAAAAATAAACGTCTCGTTCTTGTACTTTTCAATAGCGTGAACTACAGTCTTTTTTAAAATATTCCAACCTTTCGGATTGGCTATTTTTGAACCGTCCATTCGAAAAAGACCTTTTGCAACTGAAGCAACATAGACATTATCATCCACTACAAAGCAATAGGATATTAGAAAAGGGAATTTGATTTTCTTAATGTGTTTTCCATCATAAATAAAAACATCATTAAAAGACTGGAAATAGACGGAACCTTTAAACTTGAAAATTTTCCAAATCTCTTCATTGTCCTTTTCGTCAAACAAACGCAGTTTTTTAGTGATGGAAACGTAATGCATCTTTCCCTCTTTTCGGTACCAGTAACCAAACTCTTTATATGAGCCTGAATAGATCTTATCGCCTTCGATCATGATCGAACGGATGATCGTTTTATTAGGTAATGTATACTTTTCCCAAATGACACCATCATAACGCAATAAATAGTGATTATTGGCAAAATACATGGCATCGTCATTGCCCTGAACCACATTCCAAATTTGATTGTCACCTTGGTAATCAGATTTATTATAATTTTCTACGAATGGAAGTAATTCTTGTGCCTGGATTTGAAAAGCAATGAAAAAGAAGAATATAAATTTAGGAAGTATCGATTTCAAAATATTCGGTTTTATCTTCAAAGATACTGACAAATATTGAATCTGATGGCATAAAAAAAGCTCCTCAACAGAGAAGCTTTCCATATAATAGTAAGTCTATTCTAGCTTTGAAGCAGCTGATAAACCTGATGAGCAATTTCGTATTCTTCATCTGTAGGGATTACCAAAATTTTTGCTTTTGAATTTGGTACATTAATCTCTCTGATTTCTTTAGAACGAATCTGATTCTTTTCATCATCCAGTTCAATTCCAAAATAATCCATATCAGTACAAACCAGCTTGCGCATATAAGAAGAGTTCTCTCCAATTCCCGCAGTGAAAATAATTGCATCCAAACCGTTTAGAGCTGCCGCGTACGAACCAATCGTTTTTTGAATTCTATAGGCATTCATTAACAGCGCCAATTGACAGTCTTTATTTCCTTTTTCAGCTTCGGCTTCAATGTCTCGCAAATCGCTGTAGCCTGTAAGTCCAAGCATACCACTTTGTTTCAATAAAATTGAATTTACTTCGTCTGCCGAATACCCAAGATTCTTAACCATATAAAAAATAACCGACTGATCAATATCTCCTGAACGAGTTCCCATGATAAGACCGTTTGACGGAGAGAATCCCATCGTATGATCAATACTTTTCCCGTCTTTTATAGCGGTCATACTGCAGCCATTTCCTAAGTGAATGGTGATTATTTTAGAATTCTTTTCTAAATAATCAATTGCTTTTGCAGAAACGTATTTATGACTGGTTCCGTGAAAACCATAAACACGCACTTTATGCTCTGTTAAAAGATAATTTGGAATGGCAAACTTATAAGCTACTTCCGGCATCGTTTGATGGAATGCAGTATCAAAAACTGCAATTTGCTCTGCATCACTAAAAATTTCTTCTGCGACATTAATTCCTTCTAAATTAGCTGGATTGTGCAGTGGTGCCAGTTCAAAAAGTTCTTTGATTTTTAATTTTACCGCTTCATCAATTTTCACTGTATCGCTAAAGGCACTTCCTCCGTGTACCACGCGATGACCCACCGCCGCAATCTCCGAGGTCGATTTAATCACTCCCCTTTCGGCATCTAAAAGCATATTGGCTACTTTTTGTAAACCAACCTTATGATTAGCAATCGGTAGTGTTTCTTCAATGGTATTTGACGGGGTTTTGAAAATTACATTTGAAGTTTCCAATCCAATTCTGTCAATCATACCGGTACAAATTACCTCGTTTGTAGGCATAACCATTAATTGATATTTGATTGAAGAACTTCCTGAGTTTATGATAAGTATTTTCATTTTTTTTTAAGATTCTAAGAGATTGACTCTCTAAGTTTTTTACTGTTTTTAGCTTTAATGTCACCCTGAGCGAAGTCGAAGGCTGGGCAAACAAAGAAGGCTTCGACTCCGCTCAGCCTGACTTACATTTTTTAATTAATTAAAGTCCTTGTGCCTGAATAGCCGTGATTACTACTGTGTTAATAATATCATCTACGGTACAGCCACGGCTTAAATCGTTCACCGGTTTATTTAACCCCTGTAACATAGGGCCGATAGCCAAAGCACCGGTTTCACGCTGGACTGCTTTATAGGTATTGTTTCCTGTATTTAAATCCGGAAAAATAAGCACACTCGCCTGCCCTGCTACTTCAGAGTCCGGCATTTTGCTTTTTCCGACAGCACGATCTACGGCGGCATCGTATTGAATTGGTCCTTCAATTTTTAAATCAGGACGTTTTTGTTTTACGATTTCAGTTGCGGTTCTTACTTTATCGACTTCATCCCCTTTTCCGGAAGAACCGGAAGAATAAGAAAGCATGGCTATTTTAGGCTCAATTCCGAACGCTGAGCTTGATTCTGCCGATGAAATGGCAATTTCTGCCAATTGTTCTGCTGTTGGGTTTGGATTAATGGCACAGTCTCCAAAAACAGAAACTCTGTCTTCTAAACACATAAAAAATACAGACGACACTACAGATGAATTGGGCTTGGTTTTAATGAATTGCAAAGCGGGTAAAATGGTATGCTGCGTGGTATGAGCAGCACCTGAAACCATTCCGTCAGCATGTCCTTTATACACCATCATCGTTCCAAAATAAGAAACATCTTCCATTAAATCCCTTGCGGTAGTAATACTAATATTCTTGGCTTTACGAAGCTCATAATAGGTGTTAGCATAATCTTCATAAAGCTCTGATTCAATAGGATTAATAATATTGATTTTAGAAAAATCCAATGTAATTCCCAATTCATTGACCTTCCCTTCAATTTGTTTTTTATCGCCAATGATCGTAATATCAACCACATCCATCGACAACAATCTAGAAGCGGCGATGATAATTCTCTCGTCGTTTCCTTCCGGTAAAACAATGTGTTTTCGGTGCTGTCTGGCTCTTTTAACCATGTTGTACTGAAACATTTTTGGCGTCATTCCTTCTGCTTCAAAAGTAATTAGCCTTTCAGACAAATCATCCATGGCAACATACTTTTCGAAAGTACTAATCGAGGTTTCTATTTTATGAGTATTATTGGCGTAGATTTCTGATCTGATGGATCCAATTTTGTTCGTGATACCATAAGTCCCGCCATCAACTGCTATAATAGGTACGATGGATGAAAGACCTTCTATAAGTTTTAAAATACTTTCTTCCGGAACTATATTTCCCGTTAGAATAATTCCGGATATGGTTGGATAATTGGCCGATTCGTTGGCTTGTAAAGCTCCAAGGATAATATCTGAACGATCTCCGGGAGTAATCACCAGTGCATTATCATGCAAATGAACCAGATAGTTGTGTAATTGCATTGCTCCAACACTAAAATGCCCGATTTCATTATTCAGATAAGCACCTCCAAACAGTACTTTGGCATCAAGCTGATTGACTATTTCCTGCATGGTTGGATTGTTCAAACTTGAAATCAGCGGAATGGTATTGATAAGCACATTCGCCGGCAAACTTTTTTGCAATCCTTGTGTCACCAATTCGATGTTTTCAGGCTGAACTTTATTGGCAATAACCGATAAAACCTCAACTTCTTTCACTTTAAAGGAATCATAAACTAAATAAAGGCTGTCTACTAATTCTTCTAAAGTTTTACCAACTCCGGATCCGATAATAATAGTAGGAATTCCAAGGTTTTTAGCGATCAAAACATTCAAATCAAGTTCGATTGAAGTTCCTTCTCCGGTAAAGCTTGTTCCTTCTACCAGGACAAAGTCAAAACGCTCTTCAAGCTTCTTATATTTCTCAATAATCAAATCGAGAACTTCTCCTATTTTTCCTTTATTCTTTTTCTTGATTAGTTTGCTTTTGGTGATCGCAAAGGCATCTTCAAATTTAATATCCAGATTAAAATGTGACAGTACTGTTTCGATATGATTGTCTAACTCGCCATCTACAAAATCCTCCACAATAGGCCTGAAATAACCTACTTTAGCCGTTTTTCCAATCAAAATACTCATCAAACCAAGTGTTACAATTGATTTTCCGCTGTTTTGATCGCTCGTAGCTATATATATTGCTTTACTCATAATTTATGTATTAACTCAACAAATGTCGTATATAATCTATTTTCTAAAGATAAATAAACGTTAAAACCAACGTCTTTTTTTAAAATAAATAATTAAGGCTATGACCAATAAAAACATACTTGCCATTACAATGAAATAGCCGTTTCTCTCCTTTAATTCCGGCATATATTCAAAATTCATCCCATATACTCCAACAATAAAAGTGAGCGGAATAAATATGGCTGAAATGATGGTCAGGGTCTTCATAATCTCATTCATTTTTCGGCTTTGCTCCGAAAAATAGAAATTGGAAGCGCTTTCTAAAGAACTCATATCAGACTCAATCTGCTCCAGAAGTTCTAAACTTTTCTGATGCAGTCTAATGAAAAAATTAAAGGTTTCCTTCTGAATAAGGCCATTGTTTTCATCATCATCTTTAATGGTCTTCAAATAATAAAGCGAATCACGAAGCGGAGTGATGGAACGTTTTAAAAAATTAAAATTATCGCGATGATTTTCAATTTTTTCCAGAATAATCGGATCTGCTCCTTTTTTGGTTAAATCTATAAGTTCTTCAATATTATCTTCTTCATCTTCGATTGTAATATAAAAGTTTTCCATTACGGCATCAAGCAACAAATAAAGCAGATAGTCTACTTTTTTAGTTCTTACGATTCCGGCATGGGTACGAAGGCGTTCGCGTATGTGTGTAAAGAAGTCACTTCTTTTTTCCTGGAAAGAAATCAGTATTCCGTCTTTTAAAATAAAACTGAGCTGCTCGACCTTAAGACCATCTGAGTATTCTGAAGGCAACAACGATTTTATGTTGAAAAACAAAACCTCTTTTTGTTCCTCAAGTTTGGTTCTTTTGGTCGTATTTAAAATATCAGCCAGTAAAAAATCATCTACTTTAAAATGATCCCCGATTGTTTTAATAAGAGCGATATCATTTAATCCGTGAATATTCAACCAATTGTTTTTAGTATAATCAAAACATGAATTTATGGCCAAAACCGTAAATTTCTCATATTCAACAACATCAGTATCATTATAAACAAAAAGCTGCATTTCTGTTTCATGGCTTTTATGTGTGCCCGTGTACTCCAGACTTGTATGCTGCAACTTTCTGCCTTTCTTGTATTTTATCTTTCTCATTCAAAAATGATTTACAAAGTAATATTACGAAAAAGAATCTGAATGGGAAATGACAAATGTCATTTTGATCAGAAGACAATGTTAAGATATTCATAATAATAATTACTTTTATAAACAGCAATCTGTCTATAAAATATAAAGCCAAAATGACCCGAAAAATAACCATTTCAATACCAAAACCTTGTCATGAAAACTGGCATGAAATGTCTCCAACTGAAAAAGGTAAGTTTTGCAGCAACTGTCAAAAAAATGTAATTGATTTTACAAAATCTTCTGACAGAGAAATTCTTCTTGCTTATAATAAAAATGAAAATTTATGCGGTCGATTCATCGTATCGCAATTGAACAGGGATATGATTATTCCCAAAGAAAAAAGATCTGTGTGGATGGTCGCAGCAGCATCAATAATTGCATTTTTAGGATTAGGAAATCAAACAATCAAAGCACAAGAAAAATCAAAAACAGAACAAACAGACCGTAAACAACTTAAAGACAGCATAAAGTCAAAATCTAAAAAAGACTTTGTAACCTATACAGGAACTTTATATGATTCTCAAGATAATCCATTACCCGGGGTTAATGTTAAAGTAAAGCAAACTAAAGTTGAAACCAAAACTAATTTTGACGGAGAATTTACAATAAAAGCAAAAAAAGGGTACATTTTAATATTCCAACATGAAAATTTCTTAACCACCGAATTTAAACTTAATAACGATATTAAAATTAAACCGAAAATGAGAGATTATTTTCTTACCGGAGATGTGGTTCTGACAGAAACAGAAGATGATTAAATATCATTTTACTAATTATAATCCATAAAAAAACCGAGTCATTTCTGACCCGGTTTATTTTGGAACATATTTACATTGCACACTTTTGATTTCTAAAAGTCTTCCATGTTTTTTCGCAAAAGCCTGTTTTAAATTATTTGTTTCTGCTCCTGATAAAGGGTTTCTGGAACTCACAATAAAACCGAATCTTTTCTCTTTAGGAATTCTAATTACACTATCTTCAAAAATATTTATTGTACTTATTATTTGATCTAAAGCAATCTTAACATCCTTTCCTTTTAATTCTACAAAATAAAAATCATTGTTAAAGTGTCGAACAAAACCAAAATCACATTTTTGAACTTGTTGCGAAGTTATTAAACAATTATCTATTCTAATTTTTGTAAAATCTTCTTTTGAATCAATTTCAAATCTTTTTCCATTTTCAGAAGCTACTTTACTTTTTGAACAACAACCTTGATTTGCTATAATTAATTCATCAAAACTATTGTGCATATCGTAACTCTGTTAATTTGTCAAATTCCTCAGAAATAATATCTGAAACTCCATCAATTGCATTTGTATCTATAC
>NZ_CAGKLC010000048.1 GCF_903469665.1 Flavobacterium sp. UGB4466
ATTTTTGAGTGAAATAAGGCAAATTTTTATAGAATAGCAGCGCTATTCTATAAAAATTTAACGAAGTTGTAGCCGAAAATCATAATAAGGAAATCAATAATAAATTTTAAACTGGTTCTTAGTAGATAAAGTGTTACTTTTGCCCCGCAGACCGCCTTATCGTCGTTCCGATTGATCGGAAGGGAGGAAAGTCCGGACACCACAGAGAAGCATAGCGGGTAACACCCGTCGGCTCCGATTTATCGGAGTTAGGACAAGTGCAACAGAAAGTATGTACAGGTAATGCTGTAGTGAAACCAGGTAAACTCTATGCGGTGAAATACCAAGTATATCAGCATTTAAGGGCTTCTCGTCCGTTGTTGAAGGGTAGGTAGCTTGAGTTCCGCAGTAATGCGGAATCTAGATAAATGATAAGGCCCTGATTTATCGGGGACAGAATCCGGCTTATAGGTCTGCATTTTTTATATATTTGTGAAACTCTCTAATCTACCTTCATGAATATAACTACTCCAAAATCTTCAAAACAACCCCAAAAAAGCACTTTTAGGCTTATAGTTACGAATCTTACTTTTTGGGTTCTTATTGCCATTATTGCCGGAATTTTGCTCGGTCATTTTTCGCCCGCGAATGGTGTGAAAATGGAAATACTGGGAGCTAAGTTTATTGCATTGATCAAACTCTTTATTGGGCCGATTATATTTCTGACGATTGTTTTGGGAATTTCCGGAATGGGAAACCTGAAAAAAGTGGGCCGAATTGGAATTAAAGCACTAGGTTATTTTGAAGTGGTTTCGACCGTAGCTTTGGCCATTGGTGTGGCGGTAGCTTATTTTTTTAAACCCGGTAAAATCGACAAATCCAGTTTGACTTTGGGAGATGCCAGTCAATATACAACGAATGCTGCGGAGCATTTTTCCTGGCTACAGTTTTTCTTGTCCAATTTTACATTACAAGTATTATTGGCTGCTATCGTTTGTGGTATTGCATTGAATTTTTATAGAAAAAGAGAACAGACAATTCTGGTTTTAGAACGTTTTTCGAATGTGGTTTTTCTGGGATTAAAATATGTAATGTATCTCGCTCCCATTGGTGCTTTTGGAGGTATGGCTTACACTATTGGGAAGTTTGGTTTACAAACCCTCATTCCACTTGGGAAATTGATGTTGTGTGTGTATCTGACCATGGCCCTTTTTGTTTTTCTGATTTTGGGAAGTATTCTGAGATATTATAAAATCAGGATTCTTTCTGTTTTGAAATATATTAAGGAAGAACTTTTACTGGTGCTCGGGACTTCCTCTTCTGAGGCAGCTTTACCGAGTATTATGGTGAAACTGGAACAAATGGGATGCAGTAAATCAGTTGTGGGATTGGTGATTCCAACGGGTTATTCTTTTAATTTGGATGGAACTTCAATTTATTTGTCAATGTCGGTGATATTTCTGGCGCAGCTGTATGACGTACATTTGAGTTTTTTTGAGATTTTAAGTGTTATCGGAATTTTGATGATTACCTCAAAAGGTGCCGCCGGAGTAACCGGAAGCGGATTTATTGTGCTGGCTTCGACTTTAACGGCTTTGCATAAAATTCCGGTTGAAGGTTTGGCTTTTTTACTGGGAGTCGATAAGTTTATGAGTGAAGCCAGAGCGATTACCAATTTGATTGGGAATACAGTGGCAACAATTATCATTTCGAAAACAGAACGCGATTTTACAGAGCTGAATCTGGATCCTGTTTTATCTGAGTTATGAGTTATGAGTTATTAGTTATTAGTTGTGAGTTGTGGATTGTCAAATGTAAAATCCGTATCAATCCGCGTTTTCACATGGTGAATCCGTGCCATCCGCGTGTTATTTTTTTATCAGAAAGAGAAATGTTAAATGTGAGGTGTGAGATGTGAAACTTGGAACCTGAAACTTGAAACCTGAAACTTGAAACTTGAAACTTGAAACTTGAAACTTGTAATTTGAAACTTAGAATTTGTTAAATAGAATTTTTATGAAAAGAATTGGAATTTTAGGACTCGGTGGAGTAGGTGGTTATTTCGGCGGACTTTTGGCGAAAGCCTATTATAAATCTGATGAAGTCGAAGTGATTTTTATTGCTCGTGGCGCCACACAAAAAGCTATTGCTGATAGTGGATTGAAAATAGTAACCGATGAATCAGAAATGATTGTGCATCCAAAACTAGTTTCAAATAATCCCGAGGAAATTGGTGAACTGGATTATTTAATTTGCGCAACCAAAACGTATGACATTGAGGAAAGTTTACTTTCGCTTCAAAGCTGTATTGTGGCTAAAACGGTTATTCTTCCATTGTATAATGGAGTTGATGCTCCGGAACGCATTCAGAAAATATTCCCTCAGAACGACATACTGCAAGGCTGTGTCTATATCATTTCGATGATTACTTTGCCCGGAACCATCCGAAAAATGGGTTTTTATGAAAAGCTGTTTTTTGGTTCTAAGACGGTTTCTACTTCAAAATTAGAAGAATTACAACAAATTTTTCAGCAGGCCAGAATTGAAAGTTATTGGGTAGAAAATATTGAAGAAACGGTATGGGAGAAGTTTATTTTTATTTCAGCATTGGCTACAACAACTTCCTATCTAAATCAGAATATTGGTGAAATTCGGGACAATCCGGATACTATGTCGGTTTATGTGGGATTGGTGCATGAAATTGATGCGGTTGCCAAAGCGAAAGGATTGCAGCTGCCGGATGATATTGTAAATCAGACTGTACTTAAGTTAGAAAAATCACCACGCGAAGCTACATCATCGATGCATAGAGATCTACTGGCAGGTAAAAGTACCGAAGCCCTTTCACTTACTAAGTTTGTGTTGAAGGAAGGGAAAAAATATGGCGTAAAAACGCCATTGTACGAAAAAATTTCTAATGTATTGCTGCCTTAAATTTTGGGTTTGTTTCTAGTACAGGTTTAGGTACAAATGAGTTAAGGGATTTTTTTTTAATTATAAGAAAATACTTTCTTTTTTTTAAGTTTGATTTTGTTGTTTTTATCTTATTTTTGAAGCAATTAAGTTAAAAACCAAAATGAAAAAAAATTATCTGTTCTTATTTTTATCTGTTCTTGTTACCAATGTCATTCAGGCGCAAGATGAAGTACCGTCGGTAGAAAAAAATCAATTCAAAATAAATATGATCGCTCCGGGATTCGTTTATGAGCATGGCTTTACGGCTAATAACACCCTTTATTCAGAAATTAGCTTAGGGGTTGGTTACAGTTATAACAGTTTCTATAACGAGTCAAACGTTTATTTTTCCCCGTTAATCAGTGAGCAATTTCGTCATTATTACAATTTTAAAAAGAGAGCTAAAAAAGGAAAGAGTACAGCTCATAACTCGGCTAATTTTTTTGCTCTAAATGCCCAGTATAATTTTCGAACGGTTTCTACTAACGAGAGGTATAGAGAATATGCGCCATCAACAACCATTGCGGTACTTTGGGGATTGCAGCGAACTTACAAACGAAAATTCAATATGGAATTTAATCTGGGTCCCGGAATAAATATTGATCAATACGATACCGAATTTGTTCCGGTAGTTAATTTTACATTAGGTTGGGTTATTGGAAAATAAGCACAAAAAAATAGAAAAACCTTGGCTAAATCAAGGTTTTTCTATTTTAAATTCCAATCCAATATTTCGGGTACTCTCAATGCTGATTTTTGGATCGGAATTAAAATATTTTCTGAGTCTGCTAATAAAAACATCCATACTTCGCCCTGAGAAATAATCATCTTTTTTCCAGACCGACATTAAAATTTGATCCCTCTTTAATAACTGGTTATGATTCAGGTACAAATACTCAATAAGAGAAGCTTCCATTTCTGTAAGCTGCTGGACATGATTTTTGTTGTTTAGGGTTAGTCTTTCGTTATCAAAAATATAAGACCCAATTTCGATTATATTGTTTCCATCCAGACTTCTCTTTTGTTCGATTCTTTTTAGAATATTGTGCAAACGCAGAATGAGTTCGTCTACTTCAAAAGGTTTTATAATATAATCGTCTGCGCCTAGTTTTAACCCGATGATTTTGTCTTCTTTTAATTTTCGTGCAGTGAGAAAAATAAATGGAATCTCAGGGTTGATTGTAATTATTTTTTCGGCCAGTGAAAATCCGTCTAATTTTGGCATCATGACATCCAAAACACAAATATCAAAAGTCTGATTTGAAAAATAGTCTAAAGCTATTTCTCCATTTTCTGCCCAGATGACTTCGAATTGATGCAATTCTAAATATTGTTTTAAAATTGCGGCAAAATCAAAATCGTCCTCGGCTAAAAGTAATTTTTTCAAAATAAGGGAATTAAACTTTTAATAAAATAGTAAACTGAGTTCCTTTTCCAAGATCACTCACAACGCTAACAGTACCCTGATGCGCTTTTATAATCTGATCAACATAATACAATCCTAATCCTAAACCTTTTGTATTGTGAAGATTTCCTTGTTCTACGCGATAGAATTTTTCAAAAAGAAGCGATTGTTTGCTCTTTTCAATTCCGATTCCATCATCTTCAACGCTAATTGAAAATTGATTTTCGTTCAGATTTGTTTTTAGTGTAATAGAGTTGGAGCCATATTTTACCGCATTTTCCAGAACATTCAAAAGAGCAGTGGTCAAATAGAATTTATCCAGATGCAAGCTTGTTTTCTGCGTCTGAAAATTGGTTTTAATGTCGATTTTCGGATAGGTGATTTTAAAATCATTAACGATCGTCAATAGAAAATTTTCGGTTTCGATATTTTCTTTTTGCAATTCGATTCCGTTTTCGGCCAGCGAATTGGCCATCACCTGGTCAATCAAATTTTGTAAACGATTGTTCTGACGTGAAATGGTATTGACGATAGCATTAAAGTTCTCGTCATTATCCCGAATGTCTTTTCGCTCCAATATTTTGGTCGAAATGCCTAATGTCGTCAATGGGGTTTTAAGTTCGTGGGTAATATTATTGATGAAATCGGTTTTAACATCGTTGGCCTTCTTCTGTTTGATTAATGCTTTTATAGCAATAAAAAAAAGAGATATTAGGGTTGCTATAGAAAGTAAAGACAAAATGAGAACGAAAGTCATTCGTTTTAAAATGATCATTTCCCAGTCGATTACCGAAACGTACATCGAATCCTCAGTCAATAATTTGTAATTCTTATTTTCAAAAGTTCCGTTGGTAGTTCCAACATAATTCCGAACTAAAAAGGCATGATTTAAGGAGATCAGATTTCCGTATAGTTTGTTTTGGATAAAAGGTTTTTCAGAGAAAATAGTGTCTGCTTTTGCGTGGTTTGGGTACAGAACAAATTTATTCAGGACAATCGCAAAATCTATTTTTAACTCGGGTAAATCTCTTTTAAACTTGCTCTGAATTTTTTGTGTCAAAGCGTCGCTATATTCATTTTCCAGAATATACTTTTTGATCTCAAACTTGTTGTTTTTTCCCTGAATGTAATTTTCAGATAATTGCTGGTAAAGTGCTTCTTTTTTGGCGACTATTACCGAGTCTATGTCGCTATAATCATTAGAGATACCGGCAATTTTATTTTTAATTTCAGTGTGAAACTGCGCCACTTTATAATCGTAAGTTGTTTTTACCAAATAACATTGCACTGTTGATAAAACAATTAGAGCGATGACCGAAAATGCTATTAGTAAATTGATTCTTTGTTTCATGAGTTGTTTTGTTGGCACACTGATACGACAGATTAAACTGGTTTACGCGGGTTTGTTTTATTTAACCCTTTGTAATGGTTTTAATACATAGAAAAATAGTTTCGTTTGCCTAAAAAAAGACGTTTCACTTATTTAAAATACGCATCTTCTATGTGAAAGAAATTTATTTCTTTTTTGCCTCCTTTACGTCACCTAAAAGCTATGTATCTATGCGTTTTATAATTTTCTAATTTGCGTGATGAGAATTTATTTATTAAACCGGCGCAAATATGCTGGCTATTCTCAATCCAAAAATAATGCTTTTGTCAGACAATAATCACATTAACTCCGCATTAACCTTCAATTAACTTTCATAATTCTTTTTTAGAAGCATTTTTGCAGGACTATAAACTAAAATCAAACCTAAAATGAACATTAATTTGCTGGTAAAACTTTTTTTAATTCTCTTTTGGTTCTTATTTTCTTTAACGGGATATGCACAAAGCGAGATCCCAAAAGACAGTCTTTCAAATGCGTTAAATGAAGTTGTGATTGCTCAGAATAAAAAGACTTTTGCCAATACAAACGGAAATGTAAAAGTCGATGTTGCCAATTCTATTTATAACGTGATTCCCAATACAGTCGATTTACTGGCAAAGTTGCCAACTGTTCAAATCAGTTCAGATAGAGAAAGTATCTCTGTTGTAGGCAGAGGGAATCCTTTAATTTATATCGACAATCAAAAAGTGGGAATGAATGATTTGAATGCTTTGGCCGTAGCCGATATTAAAACGATCGAAATTATTCAGAACCCCTCTTCTAAATATGAGGCTGAAGGACGTTCTGTAATTTTGATTACAAGGAAATTTAGTAAAAAAGACAGTTTTAGAACTGAGATTACTGAGGTCGCTTCTTTTAAGAAAAAGTACAATAATTATTTTGGATTTAATACCAGTTTTAAAAAGAACAAACTGGAATGGAAGGCTAATTTTAATTACAATCAATTACAGCCCTGGGAAAATCACAGTATTGATTACCAAATTCCCAATGCCGAAATCGCGTCTAAATATGATGTGACCGCTTATTCCCAAAAAAGACAGTTCATTTTTGGAGGAAGTTTGTTTTATAAGATAAATGAAGATGATTATTTTTCGTTTAGTGTGAACAGTAAGCTTCAGAAAGATATTTTTCCTATTCATACCTTAACTTATAATAAGAATAAAGAGATAGAAAACAACGTGTTGACTTACAGTGATAATGATACCCGAAAGAATTTTGTAAACTCTTTTTTGAATTATAATAAAAAAATAAAAGCTATTGATGCACAGGTTTTTACTGGTTTACAGTGGTCTAATTTTGATCAGGCATTGTGGAGTAATGTTAAGAATAAGTATAACGAAACTCCATTTGAATGGGCACAGCTTCGCGATCAAAAATTCAAGGTGACTGTCTTTTCGGGTAGAATTGATGCTGAAAAGAAGTTTAAAAATGAGATGAAATTTGAAATGGGAGGATTGTATTCTTCTGCTAGTTCTAAATCAGATTTTGATGTGTTATACTATGAAAATGATGAAAGGGAATTTAGTCAATACGATTTTAAAGAGCAAAATTTGGCAGGTTACAGTCAGTTTTCAGGAAAAATTAAGAAAGTCGAATTTTCCGTTGGAGTAAGGGTTGAGAATACAAATGTGGACGGGAAATTTAAAGCAGATTTGACGCCTCTAATCCGTAAAAATTACACTAATTTTTTCCCTAAAGTGCAGCTTTCTTTTCCCATAGACAGCTTAAAGAGTATTAGTGTTAATTATGCCAAAAGTATCTCGAGACCTAATTATTCTTCTTTAAGTCAGGGAACAACCTATATTAATCCGTACTTTTTATATGCCAGAAATATTAATTTAGATCCCACGATTGTCAACGAAATCTCGTCTACTTTTCAATACCATGATAAATCGGTTAAGCTAACGTATTATCAAAATACAAATCCGGTTTATAATAGTTTTTTCTTTGATAAGGAACTCAATATCATGACTTTTAAGGATGTGAATTTTGAGAAAGAGTCCGCCTTGATTCTTGATTTTGAATTGCCTTTCACCTATAGATTTTGGACTACTACAAACTCATTGGTTTTTGTTTCAGAGAAAATTGAAGATTCTTCGGCCGTATTCAGGTCTTCAAAACCTTATTTTTATTATTACTCCAATAACGAATTTAGGCTTCCAGAAGATTATGTAGTAGCGGTTGGTTTCAGGACAATTGCAAAGCAGTACAAAGGAGTTTTTGAAAGAAATGCTAGAACGGTCGTAGATGTAGGGGTTTCTAAAACGTTCTTTAAAAATTGGAGCTGTGCCCTAAGTTTTAATAATGTGTTTAAAAGTATAACAGAAGCAGAAGTTTTTACCATTAACAATATCAGTTCGAAATCCAGATATTTGATTGATGAACATGAGATTTCAGTTTCTGTAAAGTATTCTTTTGGAAAAGTAAAGGAATCCGAATTCAAAGGAAAAAGGATGGAAGAGAATTCAGATCGTATAAGATAAAACAGCACTGTGAAATTGTCTTTCTGAGCGAAGTTTCAAACTTAAAATGTTCTGACTTCGCTCGATATGACAGTATGGGCAGAGCGAGGTTTACCCTTCGTCTTCTTCTGTTATTTTAGTAGAGGAATCGTCTGGCAATTCTTCGTCATCATCAGTGGAGTTCAATTCGAAGAAACTAAAGAAAGATCCTCCGTAACTTTTTTGAAAAGAAAAATTACTCAAATGATCCATTTTGGTGTATTTGGAATGCTCGATAATCATCATACCGTCTTCGTGAAGTAATTCTCTTTCGAAAACCGTTACCACAATTTTCTCGAATGCTGCCTGATCAAATCCATAAGGAGGATCGGCAAAAACAATGTCGTAGGAGGTTTTACAGTTTTCCAGAAATTTGTAAACGTCACTTTTAGTTGCCGCGATGTCAAAATCGTATTCTGACGAAACCTGCTTGATAAATTTTACGCATCCAAAATCACCGTCTACTGACGTAATTGGAGCACTTCCGCGGGAGGCGAATTCAAAACTGATGTTACCGGTTCCTGAAAACAAGTCCAAAACCTTTAAACTGTCAAAACTAAAATGATTGTTCAAAACATTAAACAATGCTTCTTTACTCATGTCGGTTGTTGGTCTTACAGGAAGGTTTTTTGGCGGAAAAATGCGGCGTCCTTTGTATTTCCCTGAAATAATTCTCATGATTGGAATAAGATATAATGTTTTTGATTTTCGGCTGTGGTGAAGCTATTTCTTTGCTGTAAGGTGCTTACATCCAAAAAGGATATATGACGAATGTATTTATATGCAATGGCATAAAATGCATCGTTTTGGTCGATTGTACCTAATAATTCAAGTGGAAAACTTTCAGGATTCAAACTTAATTGTTCGGCAGTAAAAAGCAAATAATAAATAAAGTCTTCAGGTGTTTGATATTCAAATGAATTGAACAATAATAGTTTTTGATTTTGGACTACAATCACTTCAAAATGACCGGGGTTGAAATTAACGACCATTTTTTTATCGTCATTGTTTCTTGAAGCGTCCAGAATTTTTTCGACTAAAATACTGTTGGCATGTTTGTAGTCAAAAGTGCCGAACTGATCGATGAAAAAATTGTTGATGTTAACATACGGTATATAAACCGCATTCATTTGGTATTTTGAAATCTGATCGTAAGCAAAAAAATCAGTTTCGAAAACTTTTGTATTGTATTGCAGGTAACTTCCAAGGTAGTTTTCATCAAACAAAGCCGTTGGAACAAAAGTAGAAAGATTGTTATTGTGAATCACTAAAACTTCGTCGTAAGTTTCCGTTAGTTCCGGGTGATTTCTAAAAGCATCTCCAAACAATTCTTCAATCTTGGTCGTTTTGTGAAACGTATCGAAATGAATTTCTTTTAAAGAAGTAACCGTATTATTTAAAGTGTCAAAACAACAAAATGACAATCCGGTCAGAGAAACCTGAATAGAAAGCTTTTTGTAATTTTTTGAAGTGATGTTAGTGTTTTGTAATGACATATTGATTTACAATTCGTTACCTGTTTTTCAAGAAGGAATTTTAGGCGACCACAAACTTACAAATTAAAAAGGAACAATAATAATTGCAATTTCAAAAAACAATTTCACATTCATTTTAATAGAAAGTTAAGAAAAGTTTTTTTTTGAAAAATAAATTTGGGGTTCTTTATAAATTCTGCCGGGGTAAAAATTTTAAATTGGCATTGCCATTTAAAAAGACGAACTTTGTATCTTAAATTTACCCTATGAATTCAGCATTGTTTTACGGCGTTTTGCAAAAAAAGTTTCCATTTGCACCAACTTATAAGCAGGATATTTTTTTTCAAAAAATCGCTATTTTTTTAACCGAACCGGCTAACGACACCATTTTTGTTTTGAAAGGATATGCAGGAACGGGAAAAACAACTGTGATTTCAACCATAGTGAACAATTTGGGGGATATTAATAAAAAGTTTGTCTTGCTGGCGCCAACGGGACGTGCAGCAAAGGTAATCGCCAGTTATTCAAATACACCCGCATTTACGATTCATAAAAAAATATATTTTCCGAAAAAATCTTCCGGTGGAGGTGTAGCTTTTACCAAACAGCTCAATAAACATAAAAACACCATTTTTATCGTCGACGAGGCCTCGATGATTTCTGATAATAATTCCGATTCAAAATTATACGATAACGGATCACTGTTGGATGATTTGATTACCTATGTCTATTCGGGAACCAATTGTAAAATGATTCTTTTAGGAGATACTGCGCAGCTTCCTCCTGTAAATATGGATATTAGCCCGGCTTTGGATACGCATACTTTAGGGATTCACTATGGTAAAGAAGTCGAACATATCGAGCTGGACGAGGTCATGCGTCAGGAAGAAAGTTCAGGAATTTTGTTCAATGCGACAGAACTAAGAGAATTGCTGAAGGAAAGTTTTATTACCGAATTTAGGTTCAATGTTAGAGGATTCAAAGACATTGTTCGATTGACGGACGGGTATGACATTCAGGATGCTATCAATATGGCTTACAGTAATTACAGTATTGAAGATACCGCTTTTATTGTTCGCTCGAATAAAAGAGCCAATCAGTATAACGAGCAAATCCGAACCAGAATTTTATTTAAAGAAAGTGAACTGTCGGCAGGAGATTTCTTGATGGTGGTTAAGAATAATTATTTCTGGCTGAAAGAAACAGATGAGGCAGGATTTATTGCCAATGGAGATATTATCGAAGTTCTAGAGCTTTTTGGAATCAAGGAATTGTACGGATTTAATTTTGCAAAGGTAAAAATCAGAATGGTCGATTATCCGGACCAAAAGCCTTTTGAAACGGTATTGATTTTAGATACCATAAAAAGTGAATCTCCATCCTTAACCTACGAAGAATCCAATCGTTTGTATGAGGAAGTAATGAAAGATTATGAAGGTGAAAGTACAAAATACAAGAAGTTTCAGAAAGTAAAAGAAAACGAATATTTTAACGGTTTACAGGTGAAATTCTCCTATGCAATTACCTGTCATAAATCGCAAGGTGGACAATGGAATACCGTTTTTATTGAGCAGCCGTATTTGCCAAACGGAATTGATCGCGATTACATCAGATGGCTGTACACGGCTATGACACGTGCTAAAAATAAGTTATATTTGATAGGGTTTAAAGACGAAAGTTTCGAGGAATAAAACACGAATTTCACTAATTGTCACGATTTTTTTAGATTTAGTATTGGTTAGATCTGTGAAATTCGTGTTAGAACCATTTACTATGACAACACTAAACGACTTACATTCGATTTCGTCTTCGTTTTCGAATACTGATAAAATGCCGGTTTTGTTTTTGGGACACGGGAGTCCGATGAATGCAATTGAAGAAAATCAGTTTGTAACCGGTTTTCGGGATCTCGCAAAAACATTGCCGCAGCCCAATGCTATTTTGTGTATTTCGGCTCACTGGTTTACCAATGGTACCAAAGTAACAGCGATGCAGATGCCCAGAACGATTCATGATTTCGGAGGATTTCCTCAAGCCCTTTTTGAGGTGCAGTATCCTGCAAAAGGAAGCCCGGAATTAGCCCACGAGACTAAAAAAATATTAGAACCCGTGTTGGTAGATTTAGACGAGCACTGGGGACTGGATCATGGTGCCTGGAGTGTAATCAAACACTTATATCCGGAAGCGAACGTTCCTGTGATTCAGTTGAGTATTGATTATACAAAGTCGGGACAATATCATTTTGAGTTGGCACAAAAACTACAATCCTTACGCCGCAAAGGAGTTTTAATTATTGGAAGCGGAAACATTGTTCATAATTTGCGATTGGTCGATTTCAGGAACTTTGATAAAGACAATTACGGTTACGATTGGGCAATTGAAGCGAGGGAAACCATCAACAGTCACTTATTAAACGATAATTTTCAGCCTTTGATTGACTTCGAAAAAATGAATAAAGCGACCCAATTGGCAATTCCTACTCCCGAGCATTATTTGCCATTATTATATACTTTAGGATTAAAAGAAAAGTCGGAAGAACTTAGTTTGTTTAATGATAAACTATTAGCAGGTTCTTTGAGCATGACATCGGTGAAAATAATGTAATGCGATTTTGTGAATCTCTGCGAAAGGGTTATTGCGCAGAGATACACAAAGATGCCACGGAGATTCGCTAAGATTATTTTCTCTTCTTCTAAGTTATATTGATCGAAATAACAGTCGGCGATACTCAAGTAATTTGTTGCTAGATATTATATAAAAAGGTTTCTCGCAGATTTAGGCAGATTAAATTTGGAAAAACCTATTACGCATTCTATGATGAAAAATCTGCTGGATCTGCAAAATCTGCGTGACAAAAATTACGCAACATGTAAAAAAAACTCCGTGAATCTCTGTGGCATCTTTGTGAATCTCTGCGAAATCCTAATTTAGGATTCTTTTTCTAAGTTATACGCATACAGATAACCGTCGGCACTTCCGAAGTAAACTGTATTATTACTAATGAATGGCGAAGAAACAATTGATCCCAGTTTGTACAATTCATCCATTGCTTTTTTATTGTTTTCATATACAGAAAGGTCTGTGTAGTGCGCAGCGTGAACAGAATCTAATAAATCATTTTTTAAGACAGAAGCAGCAAATTGCTTACGGTCCTCGGTGCTTATGGTTTTAGATTTCTTTCCGTTAGAAAGAAGGTCTAGACTAAAGAAATTGCCTGTAAAATCACCAAAATAAATAGTGCTTCCTGCAATGGCCGGAGAATTATAGATGTAACCATTCGTTTTGAATCGATATTTTTCTGCACCATTTCTGGCATCCAGAGCCAGTAGGGCATAAGTGTCTGAAGTTCCTACATAAACCGTATTATTCTGAATCACTGCAGTACTTAGAACCCAGGAATTTTCGGCATCGTATTTCCAAACCAATTTTCCGGTTTCGGCTTCAAGAGCAAAGAAGAACGGCTCTCTGGCTCCAAAAAAGACTTTTCCATCAGCAACAGCTACCGAAGATTGGATTCCTTTAAAACCTGGTTTTGTTCCGGTTGCAAAGCGCCAGATCTCCTTACCGGTTTCGATGTTTAAGGCGTATAGAACAGCATCCCAGCCGCCAACGTAAATTTTATTCTGATCGATTACCGGAGTTCCGTGTACAGGTCCGTTGGTTTTAAACTTCCATTTTAAACTTCCTGTTTTGGCATCCAGCGAATAAACATTTCCGTCACTGCTGCCGAATAACACCACTGCTTGTTTTTCTTTTTTGTAAACGACAGGGGAGGACAGATAAAAACTCCATAAATCTTCCATGTATTGAGTTTCCGGCTTCAGTCCAAATATGCCTTTTTCTCCAAACCAATGTTCTCCACCGGTTTTAAATTTCCAGATTAATTTTCCGTTTTGAGTGTTTACCGCGTAATAGTTTCCATCAAAACTTCCAAAGAAAACAGTATTTTCAAAGAGGCCGGGAGTACTGTGGATGGCTCCGTTAGTTTTGAATTTCCACTTTGTTTTGCCTGAGTTTTCTTCAACAGCGTAAAGAAAACCATCTTCGCTGCCAATATAAACAATACCGTTTTTTGTAACCGGAGAGGAGAAAATTTTACCGTCGGTTTTGAATTTCCATTTCAGGCTGGAAGTAGGCTGATACCCTTGTCCGCTGAAAATGCGATCTGTAAAAGCATTGTTTATAGTAGATTTTTTTTGGCAGAAGGCCGAGGGAATAAAAGTTAAGTTTAATAAAAGCAAGGGCAAAATCAGGTGTTTTTTCATAGTGGTTTTTTCTGATAAATATAATGCATTTTTTAAGGGGCTGTTCTTCAGATTTGTAAATTACGACAAAGAATATTTTTTTTAAACTTATTAGTTTTGAATAGTTACATTTGTTTAGAAGTTTATAAAAGAAAAATAAAATGAAGATTATAGCTGTAATTCCGGCGCGATATGCATCAACACGTTTTCCTGCCAAACTAATGCAGGATTTAGGAGGGAAAACCGTGATTTTAAGAACGTATGAGGCAACCGTCGCTACAAAATTATTTGACGATGTATTTGTGGTGACTGATTCCGATTTAATTTATAATGAAATTGTAAATCAGGGTGGAAAAGCTATTAGGAGTATTAAAGAACATGAATCGGGAAGTGATCGAATTGCAGAAGCGGTTGCGGGTCTTGATGTTGATATTGTGGTAAATGTGCAGGGAGATGAACCTTTTACTGAAGCCGGACCTTTAGAGCAGGTTTTGTCTGTGTTTAAAGACGACAGAGAACGCAAAATAGATCTGGCATCTTTAATGCGTGAGATTACCGATGAAACTGAAATTAACAATCCGAATAATGTAAAAGTGGTGGTCGATCAGTCGCAGTTTGCGTTGTATTTTTCGAGATCGGTAATTCCGTATCCAAGAGATAAAGACGTTGGGGTACGTTACTTTCAGCACATTGGAATTTATGCTTTTAGAAAACAGGCTTTATTGGATTTTTACAGTCTGCCGATGAAATCTTTAGAAGCTTCCGAGAAATTAGAGCAATTACGTTATTTAGAATTCGGGAAACGTATAAAAATGGTAGAAACCACCCATGTCGGAATCGGAATTGATACTGCCGAGGATTTAGAAAAAGCAAGAGCTATTTTAAAGGATATTTGATCGGAGCAGGTTAAGTGGGAAGTTTGTGAAATGTAAAATGTGAGATGTGGAACCTGAAACCTGAAACTTCAAACCTGAAACTTGAAACCTGAAACTAAAAAAAAACTCCCCAAAAGAAATATTTTCTTTTGGGGAGTTTTTGTATAATGAGCTAAATTCTTAGTATAAAGCTGGATATTTAGAAGGGTTAACTTCGTGCATCATGCTGTAGACTTTTTCGAAAATATCTTCAGCAGAAGGTTTTGAGAAATAGTCACCATCAGTTCCGTAAGCCGGTCTGTGCTCTTTTGCAGCAAGCGTTTGCGGTTTACTGTCTAAATGGTGGTAAGCATCCTGTTCTTCCATAATTTGCTGCAAAATAAATGCTGAAGCTCCACCAGGAACATCTTCGTCAATTACAAGCAAACGGTTGGTTTTGGCGATACTTTTTACGATATCCTTATTGACGTCAAAAGGAAGAAGAGACTGAATGTCGATCACTTCACAGTCAATGCCTAAATCTAACAATTCAACAGCAGCCTGCTCTACCAATCTTAGAGTCGATCCGTAAGAAACAAGCGTAATATCTGAACCTTCTTTTAACGTTTCAACGACACCAATTGGTGTTTTGAATTCACCAAAGTTTAAAGGTGTTTTTTCTTTTAAACGGTAACCGTTCAAGCATTCGATTACTAAAGCCGGTTCATCACACTCTAAAAGGGTATTGTAGAATCCTGCGGCCTGAGTCATGTTTCTTGGAACCAAAACGTGAATACCACGAATGGCATTAATAATCATTCCCATCGGAGAACCTGAATGCCAGATGCCTTCTAAACGGTGTCCGCGGGTTCTGATGATTAACGGTGCTTTTTGTTTACCTACTGTTCTGTATTGTAATGTCGCCAAATCATCACTCATGATTTGGATGGCGTATAGTAAATAATCTAGATATTGAATTTCAGCAATCGGACGCAGACCTCTTAAAGCCATACCAATTCCCTGACCAATGATGGTAGCTTCACGGATTCCGATATCGGCAACACGAAGTTCTCCGTATTTTTCCTGCATACCTTCTAATCCCTGATTTACGTCACCAATGTTTCCAACATCCTCACCAAAAATCAAAGTCTCCGGATATTTGGTAAACAAGGCATCAAAGTTATCACGTAAAATCATTCTTCCGTCCAGGTCGGCTTTCGCGTCTTCGGCGTATTTTGGAAGTACTTTTTCAACTGAAAATACATTTAAATCAGAATCAGAGTATAAGTTACTGCTGAATCTTGGTTGTGTAATTTCAATATAATTGGTAATCCAGTTGGATAATAAAACCTTACTGTTTGGTACTTCGATAAAACGCAATATCTTTCTTGCTATGGCAAGCATTTCCTTTTTTAAAGGCGATTTAATAGCGCTTAATTCCGAAATATATTTTTGTATTCTTTCTTTATGATTGATGCTGGCTTCAGCAATTTGACCTAATAAAGCCAAAAGATTTTTCTGATCTTCAATAATTGGATTGATGAAAGAATTCCAAGCCTCTTTTTTAGCTTCAAGAACCTCTTTTTTCAAGTCAAAATCAATTTCAGCTAATTCTTCCGGAGATGCAATGTTAATGGCAATCATCCACAAACGCATTTGACGGATACAGTCAAAATCTTTTTCCCAAGCCAGTCTCTCTGCGTTTTTATAACGTTCGTGTGAACCAGAAGTAGAATGTCCTTGCGGTTGTGTTAATTCGTTTACGTGAATCAAAACCGGAATGTGCTCTTCACGTGCAATAGCGCCCGCTCTTTCGTAAGTAGAAACCAATTCAGCATAATCCCAGCCTTTAACTCTGAAGATTTCATAACCTTTGGAATCTTCATCACGCTGGTATCCTTTTAAGATCTCAGAGATATTTTCTTTGGTAGTCTGATGTCTGGCGTGAACCGAAATTCCGTATTCATCATCCCAAACACTCATTACCATTGGAACTTGCAGAACTCCTGCCGCGTTTATAGTTTCAAAGAACAAGCCTTCAGATGTACTGGCATTTCCAATAGTTCCCCAGGCAACTTCGTTTCCGTCTACTGTAAATTTATCTTTAACAGTAATTCCGTCAACATTTCTGTAAATTTTTGAAGCCTGAGCCAATCCTAATAACCTTGGCATTTGCCCGGCTGTAGGAGATATATCTGCGCTTGAATTTTTTTGTTTTGTTAAATCTTTCCAGGAGCCGTCTTCGTTTAAACTATGTGTTACAAAGTGTCCTCCCATTTGTCTTCCGGCAGACATTGGATCAAAATCTAAATCGGTATGACCGTATAAACCGGCGAAAAACTGTTTTGGAGTCAATTCGCCAATAGCCATCATAAAAGTCTGATCGCGGTAGTATCCGGAACGAAAATCTCCATTTTTGAAGGCTTTCGCCATCGCAAGTTGCGGAACTTCTTTACCGTCCCCAAATATTCCAAATTTAGCTTTCCCAGTCAATACCTCTTTACGTCCTAAAAGACTACATTCACGGCTCGTAACCGCAATTTTATAGTCGTTCATTACTTCAGTTTTGAAATCTTCGAAAGTAAGTGTAGTATTATTTTTTTCTTTAATCATAATCTCAAATGGGTAATGTTTCGGAGCAAAAATAATTAAAAAGTATCAATAATCATAATTCATTAAAGTAAATATAATTTAATTATCTGTAATTAAATTGCTAAAACAGGGTGTGTTTTTTAAGTGATGTTTAGTCTTTTTGTTTCTTTAGTGCGAATAATTTATGTTTTTATAACTAATTCATTCGATTAAAGCCATTTTCTAGTAAAAAGATTAAGTAATGTTTTTGGTGAAAATGTGACGATAAATCGTATTTTTTCACTGTATTTATTTTGCGAAATCTCCCATCCGTTATTAGAGTAAACCGGAAAGTACAATTCAAAATAATCCGGAACTAAATTTAATCGGATACCGCTATCATATCTGAAATTTTCGCTTTGATGCTTGCTTCTCATTAAACCTAAATCTCCGTAAACCTCAATCCAGTTCCAGACAGCGTAGCTCGCATTTAGGGTAGCCATCCACTGATTGGCATATCTTGGTGCTATTTTAGATTTAAAACCACCTTCGGCTATTATATATTGCTGACTGAAAATTCCGGTACTTTCTGATCTGCCGAAAAAATTGTAATCAAACATATAATCAGACGGTCGGTCTAAACCAAAACTAAAATAATCAGAGTTTGTTCGATTGTATAAAAAACTTCCGGCGTACAATCTTAAATTTAGTTTTCGATTGTTTTCAAAAAGTCTTCTGTATTCAATTTCTGCAGCTACTTTTCCGAATTTTCCTGAGAACTGAACATCCGTCATAAAATTAAAATGATTTACCAGTTCCATTTTTGTATTAACGTAACGGGCATTAAAAACAGAATAATTTGGAGTGGAATTGTCTTTGATGTAAGTGCTTGCTTCACGATTTACAATAACCTGTCTGAACATGATCAGTTGTTTTCGGTTATCTCTGAAATTCTCTTCACGTATTCTAAACTGTACCATCGGATTCAGTCTCAAATAGGTGGCATCAGGAGCGTAGTGGTAATAATTTTGGCTTATGGAATAGCGTACATTATATAAGGTGCTGTTTCGGTAGTATTGATTCCAGGAAAATGAGGAAGAACCCGAAAAAGTTTTCGCATTAATGGAATAAGCCGGCTCGATATCAAACGTAAAAGGTTTGTCTAAAATTGTTTTGTTGTGAAGACGCATACCGGGAGTCAGACCGTCGTAATAGTTATAATTAAGAGTCGGTATGTATAAAATTTGATTGTAATAAGGGTCTTCGAGATCTTTGGCAAAATTAAATTTGATAGGACGATTAGTAATAACCAAACTTTTTATAGACCTCCAATTGTTTCTTTGGTTGTATTCCGGAACCTCATTGTCATAGTTGATGACAATTTTGTCGGCATTTTTTCTTTCAAAAATATAGGTTGAATCGGCTGTTTTAGGTTCAATCCATTCTTTAAAAACAACTTCATTTTTATTAATACCATATATAGGAATCGGAGCATAGATACCGGTTCTGTTTTTAATTCGGAAAGCTACAGTGTCTTTCGTTCTTGAAACATGGGTGAACTTATAATCGATGATGTCACGTGAACCTATAATGGTATTAAAGAACCAGTCAATCTTTTTTGGACTTTTTTTGGTTAGTATTTTTTCTAAATCGTATCGGTTTGTCTGTTCCGTTTTGTTTAAATCGTAGAATTCCTGCACACTTTCGGGAACAATATTGTGATTTAAATAATCATCTAAATAGCTAAGACTTAAACCTGCTCGATACTTACTCGCAATTTGTTCGTTAAATTTTATTAAGGTATTTTTTGGATCTCCTAGCGGCTGATCCAGATTTTTACGGGCCATTAGCATGTAGTAATAGCTGTATTGCTCGTTAAAAGTAAGGCTTGTGATGTTAAAACCAGAAAAGAGTTTCATATCAGAAAGTCTTCCCAACATTTTTTGATCCAAATGATTTTCTTCGATGTACTTCATCATCGCATAAATCTGAATCCCGTCGTAAACCCAGTTGTCTTTTCTAGGGTCCAGACGCAGACTGTTTTTTAGATAATTATTCAGATAAGTTTTCAGGAAGGTTATTTCAAAAACAAATTCGTCTGAAAACGGACTTATAAACGAAGGCAGCTGGTTGAGTCCGTAGAATGGATTTCGATCGTAATCTACCTGAGAAACCGTGATTTTTTGGTGCGGATATTTTCCAATAAAAGAGTTAGCAAAAGTGACTACTTTATTGATGATAATCGCACTCTGAATTTCGGTTAATCTTTTGTTTTTAAGATTTGTAAGTACCTCAAGTGATCCGTTGTCGTAACTTTTGAAGTCATTTTGTTTTTCGATAAACAGGCTAAAATCAGTTCTGTTTTTTCCCGAAAACTGGTACGTTTTAAAGGAAGAGTTAGTGTTGTCTTCCGAAACCTGATTCAAATCAGTCGTTATAGCATACTGGTTGGGTATTTTTATTTCAAGTTCATAATCTGTTCTTGCATTGGCAATATCGTCCAAATTGAAATTGTCGTATTTCATAAAACGGTGATTCTCAAAACGGGCAGGAGTTAAGAACCAGTCTTTCAAATTCATTCCCCCATTTTGATCAAAACCATAACGAGTAAATTTGTCACTTGGAATTTTAGTAATATAAATTAAGTGCAAGTCAATTTTTTCTCCCGGGCGTAATTTTTTATTTAGTTTTACTACAATATAATCGGGATTTTTTTCAGTTCTTTCCCATTCAAGTGCGGAATTGTCGGAATCAGTAAGACTCAAAACAGTTGTGCTTCCTCTTTCAGAAGTTTTTGCCAAGTGGAAACCTCTGTAAAATTCATCAGAAAATCGTCTGGCTAATGGTGTGTTTTTATCAGAGAAAGCATTGTTCCAATCGTTAAGAACAATTGAAATCAAAGAATCATTTGAAGTATTATAATAAGTGATATCCTGTTTGATGTTCAGGGTTTTGAGTTCAATGTTAACGGCGACTTCCATCTTAGATTGATGTTGCGCATATTGTTTTATCGAGCTGAATAGAACAAAAAGATAGAATATAATTTTATAAAATGATTTCAAGGATAGGGCAAATGATTAAAATTATAAATAAACTCACAAGTAAATAATGATTCTGGTTTTTTGTAAAAATAGCATAAAAAAAGCTGTTTAAAAAACAGCTTTTAATTTTTGTAGTATTTTATTTAACTGAATCATACACAGTACTATATTTGTCTCAGTTTTTAACGGCTTAGTACGAAATTTAAATTCTCAAATTTGTTTAAAAGACAGATGTCTTTATTAGAAATTTGGACTCAAATCGTACTTTTTGTAGAATTTATCCAATACGTCAACTACTTCGTCTTCAGTGTCTACAATTTTAAATAAGTTCAAATCTTCAGGGCTAACCGTGTGCATTTTTTCTACCAGTACAGTTTTAACCCATTCGATTAATCCTGACCAGAATTCAACTCCAACTAATATAATAGGGAATTTTCCAATTTTTTTAGTTTGAATCAAAGTGATTGCTTCGAACATTTCGTCAAGAGTTCCAAAACCTCCCGGCATTACCACAAAACCTTGTGAATATTTTACGAACATTACTTTTCTCACAAAGAAATAATCGAAATTAAGGTTTTTATCGTGGTCGATATAAGGATTGAAATGTTGCTCAAAAGGCAATTCGATGTTTAGTCCAACCGAAGTCCCACCTCCTAAGTGAGCTCCTTTATTTCCAGCTTCCATGATTCCGGGACCACCTCCTGTGATTACTCCGTAACCTGCTTTACTGATTTTATAAGCAATTTTTTCGGCTAATAAATAGTATTTGTCTTCTGGTTTTGTTCTTGCCGAACCGAAAATCGATACACATGGACCAATACGCCCCATACTTTCGTAACCGTTTACAAATTCAGCCATGATTTTAAAAATCGCCCAGCTGTCATTCGTTCTGATTTCATTCCACGTTTTTTGTTTTAAACGATCCTGAATTACTTTATCCTCATCATTATCAAAATCTTCTAATCTCATTTTAGGTATTTTATAATTTATATTTTTTTAAAATTGTTCTCTTTTTAGCATGGACAAAAGAGTGGTGCCTGTTTACAGATTTTCGATTGAATGGTCGTTTTTCTATCAAAAAAAGCGCTGTCAAAATTTGAGATTTTGACAAAAAGGCTAGCTAAATTAAGCCTTTTTTTGTGAATTGGTGCAAAAAATAAAATTTATTAATTTAAATATAGCATCTAAATAAAAGGGCTTGATAAGTTGTTGTTCATTATCAGTAAATTAAGACGGTTTTGTGGTAATTCGTTGTCTTGTCTTAAAAGGTTTTGATTTACGGATAAATATATCGTTCCGATGGAACTCTCTTCTGCGATGATTTCTTTATTTCAAATGATCGAAATCCGTTGCTATAAATATGTCGTTCCTTCGGAACTCTTTTTGATGTGATTTTTTATTTCAACGGATTTAAATTCGTTGAAATAAAAATATAATTCCTGCGGAATTTCTTTTTCCACGCAAGTAGAGTCATCGGCTCGATCCATTTTGTAGAGACGGATTTTAATCCGTCCTGTAAATCAAACGAAATAATAAATAGAACCGTAGGTTCGGTCAATATTATTTAGTTGATTTAATTTCAAAGGGAGACAAAAATCATTGCCAAGGTTTTAAACCCTGGCAATGATTTTATTATTCTAATTCCTTTTTCAAAAATTTAGCGGTATAGCTTTTCTTGTTTTTTGCTACTTCTTCCGGAGTACCTTTGGCAATTAATTGTCCGCCGCCTTTTCCGCCTTCAGGTCCAATATCTATAATATAATCGGCAAGTTTAATCACGTCCATATTGTGTTCGATCACCAGAATTGTATTTCCTTTATCGACCAATTTGTTGATGACATCCATCAAAACGCGAATATCTTCAAAATGTAATCCTGTTGTAGGTTCGTCCAGAATATAAAAGGTGTTCCCGGTATCTTTTTTGGATAACTCACCAGCCAGTTTGATGCGTTGTGCTTCTCCGCCGGATAATGTTGTACTTTGTTGTCCGAGTGTAATATATCCCAATCCAACATCCTGAATAGTTTTTACTTTTCGATAGATTTTAGGAATGTTTTCGAAAAAGGGAACGGCCTCATCAACGGTCATGTTCAAAACATCTGAAATTGATTTTCCTTTGTATCGAATCTCCAGTGTTTCTCTGTTAAAACGCTTGCCTTGACAGGTTTCACATTCTACGTAGACATCTGGTAAAAAGTTCATTTCGATGGTTCTTACACCAGAGCCTTCGCAGGTTTCACAGCGTCCTCCTTTTACGTTAAAACTAAAACGCCCTGCCTTGTAACCGCGAATCATACTTTCGGAAGTCATGGTAAACAGGTTTCGGATCTCTGTAAAAACTTCCGTATAGGTTGCCGGATTCGAACGTGGAGTTCTTCCAATCGGACTTTGGTCGATATCAATTACTTTGTCGATATGTTCTAATCCCTCAATTTTTTTATACGGTTGTGGTTTTTTAACACCATTAAAATAGTAAGCGTTTAATATAGGATAGAGTGTTTCGTTAATCAAAGTTGATTTTCCACTCCCTGAAACACCTGTCACGCAAATCAATTGTCCTAAAGGCAATTCGATAGAAACATTTTTTAGGTTGTTTCCTGTTGCTCCTGTTAGTTTTAGTGATTTACCATTTCCTTTACGACGTTCCTTCGGAATCTCGAGTTTCATTTTGCCGTTCAGGTATTGAGCAGTAATGGTGTTGGATTTTAAGGTTTCTGCGGGAGTTCCGATACTGATGATTTCACCACCATATTTTCCGGCTTTTGGGCCAATGTCAATCACATAATCGGCAGTTTCGATCATGTCTTTATCATGTTCCACCACAATAACCGAGTTCCCGATATCGCGTAATTGTTCTAGAGATTTAATCAATTTTTCATTATCTCTTTGATGTAAACCAATACTAGGTTCATCCAGAATATATAAAACACCAACCAGTTGTGATCCAATTTGAGTCGCCAGACGAATACGCTGCGCTTCGCCTCCCGAAAGTGATTTTGAACTTCGGCTTAAAGCCAGATAATTCAAGCCAACATTCATCAGGAAGTTTAAGCGGTCCTTGATTTCTTTAACTACCTCTGAAGCAATCAAAAGTTGTTTGTCAGTCAGATGCGTATGTAAATCCAGGAACCAGGTCGTCAAATCAGAAATATCCATATCACACAAATCGGTGATGTTTTTATCGTTGATTTTGAAAAACAAAGCTTCTTTTTTCAGACGGGAACCTTCACAAACGGGACAATTAACTTCGTCCATGAAATCTTTCGCCCAACGTTTGATAGTGGTGGAGGCACTTTCGTCATACTGATTTTTGATGAAATGAGAAATTCCTTCAAAATCTATTTTATAATCACGGGTTACACCAAGGTCTTTAGAATTTACAGTGAATTTCTCTTTTCCGCCATGTAGGATTGTATTCATGGCTTCTTCCGAAATTTTCTCAATAGGATCCGTTATTTTAAAACCATACTTTTCACCAATAACTTCTAATTGTTTAAATATCCAGGAAGATTTGTATTCGCCAAGCGGAGCAAAACCTCCCGCTTTAATAGATAATTTTGGATTAGGAATGATTTTTTTGACATTGATTTCGTGTACCGTTCCTAAACCGTTACAATGTGGACAAGCTCCTTTCGGAGAGTTGAAGGAGAATAAATTAGGTTCTGGATTTTGATACGAAATACCCGTCGAAGGGCACATCAGGTTTCTACTGAAATAACGTACTTCATTAGTATCCTGATCCAAAATCATCAAAACGTTTTCTCCATGATGCATCGCTGTATTGATGCTTTCAGAAAGACGTTTCTGATTGTCTTCTGTATTTTCAATCAGCATTCTGTCGACTACAATTTCAATATCGTGCGTTTTGTAACGGTCAAGTTTCATTCCGGAAACCAAGTCCTGAACTTCACCATTGACACGTACTTTTAGAAAACCTTGTTTGGTAATTTGCTGGAACAACTCCGCATAATGACCTTTTCTGGCCTTAATTACAGGAGCTAATATATTGATGCGTTTTCCGTTAAAATCCTGTATGATTAAATCTTTGATTTGCTCGTCAGAATAAGAAACCATTTTTTCTCCCGTATTGTAGCTGTATGCGTCGGCACCTCTAGCGTAAAGAAGTCTTAGGAAATCGTAGATTTCGGTAATAGTTCCAACAGTTGAACGTGGACTTTTACTGGTTGTTTTTTGTTCAATTGCAATTACGGGTGAAAGTCCGTCGATTTTATCTACATCGGGACGCTCCAGGCCTCCAAGGAACTGTCTGGCATAAGCCGAAAAAGTTTCTACATAGCGACGCTGTCCTTCGGCATAAATAGTATCAAATGCCAAAGATGATTTTCCCGAGCCCGACAGACCGGTAATAACTACCAGTTTTTCACGCGGAATTGAAATGTCTATATTTTTTAGATTATGAACTCTTGCACCAAGAACTTCAATAGTATTGTCTTTTTCTAACATAAATTTGAGCAAAAGGCAAAGTTACCACTTTGATTTGTTCTTTTTATACTGGATTGTAAAAGTTTATGTTACAAATAGTAACAAAAAACGCTAACCAAAGTTAGCGTTTTCTTTTGCGTGTAAGCATATATTCTTCGATGGCTTCTTTAGTAGTGTACCAGTTTCGGCCTTCTTTATAAGCATCTATTTTACCTGTTCTGGCAAGTAAACTTACATATTCCTGACCGTATGGGGTTTCAGGTTCGCTTACAATATCAGATATTTTTTGATAATCATAATCACTGCCCGGCATTGCATTTAGATAGATATTTAAAGTTCGTTCTAAAGCCTGACACATCAAAAGGGTTAATTTTTGATAATTACCATTGTTTGCCTGATTGAGGGCCTCGTAATATTTCTTTCGGTCATTTTTTAGGATAATAGCCGGAGGAAAGCCGCAACGCATTAGCAATAAATTCATACTTAAGCGCACTGTACGACCATTTCCATCAAAAAAAGGATGAATCCAGACCAACTTATGGTGATAAATCGTAGCCAGTTCAATATCGTTGAGATCTAATGGATTTGTATTGATGAAATCAATTAATTCATCAAGATAATCTGAAACTTTGTTGGCATTGGGCGGCATAAAATTTGCTCCCGAAATTCGAACTCCGCCATTGCGCAAACGACCGGCAAAATCATCTTCAATAGAACGCAAAACTAATCCGTGAATCGACAAGATGTCAATGCTTCGGAGTTTGTAGGTATCGTCTATAATTTCATACAGATAATCAATCGCCTTATCATGATTGTGGGTTTCAAAATGTTCCCGAAGCGATTTTCCTTTGATGGTGATACCTTCCTGAATGACCATTTGGGTTTCGCGTAAGCTCATCGTGTTACCTTCGATGCTGTTCGAATTGTAGGTCCATTCTAAAGATAAACTCTCTCTGATTTTATGCAAAGCAATGTTGGGCAGTGGTCTGCTGTTCTGCAGATCGAGCCTTTTTTGATACAATCGATCAAAGGTAGATTGAAATTCAGTTCTATATGTTAAGTCTATATCCCACATTACCCAACAAAAGTACTTCTTATTATCGGATAATAAAAATTTTTAACCTATCCGATATTAAGACTACTCAATTGTCATAGAACGCAATTTGGTTCTATAGGCTTCAAGTGCTATTGATTTGGAAATGAATCCATAGTATTTTTCGTTACGGAGAACGGGAAGAAAGGCTGTTTTGGATTGTTCGAATTTACTCATTACAATTTCCATACTGTCAGAAGAAGAAATAGTAACTAGAGGTGTTTTCATTACATCTTTAATGGCGGTATATTTGACGCGATAAGCATTAAAAATAATTTCACGGATATCATTAAAATGAACAATACCAACGAGTTCTTTCTCATTGTTTACCACAGCGAAGACCACTTGGTTGGAGTGTGAGATAAGATCGACAAGTTTGCCTAAATTTTCATCCGGATGCACCGTTAGGTAATCGCATTGGATGATCGTATCAATATCTAAAGTCGATAATATATTGGAATCTTTATTACTTGTAAAAGCGTGCCCTTTTTTAGCTAAGCCCTTAACGTCTAAAGAATATTTTTCAAAACGTTTTGAAATAGCAAAACTGATTGAAGATACAATCATTAGCGGGATCATTAAGCTGTAACCGCCTGTAATTTCGGCAATTAAGAAAATGGCGGTCAGTGGAGCATGAAACAATCCGCTTAAGATTCCGGCCATTCCAACCATCGTAAAATTACTAATAGGAAGTTTTGACAGACCAATTAGGCTAATGAACTTCGAGAAAAAGTACCCCAAATAGGATCCCAGGAATAGAGAGGGAGCAAAGTTACCACCATTTCCGCCACTTCCGAGGGTAAGTGCCGAGGCAAAAACTTTGACCATCATGGTGCATCCTACAAACAACAGTAAAACCCATTGATTGTTTCTGAAATCTTCAAACAAAGTATTGTTTAATATTTTTCCCGGATCAGTTTCAGATAGCGTTTTGATACTCTCGTAACCCTCACCAAATAATGTTGGAAAAATAAAAATAAGTAAGGCCAATAGCGAAGAGCCTATTAAGGCTTTTTTATAGGCTCCTATTTTTAGACTGGCAAAATAATGTTCAATTTTTTGAAAATTTCGGGCATAATAAACGGCCATGAAACCGGTTAGTATTCCTAAAAGAACATAAAACGGAATATTGTGATAATTAAATGCTTCCTGTTTTTTGAAAGATAGTAAAATGGTTTCGTCTAAGACAATAGCTGAAACTAAAGCGCCTGTCGCGGCCGAAATCATAATAGGAGTAAAGGCAGAAATGCTTACGTCTACCAGTAAAACTTCGATGGCAAAAAGAACTCCTGCAATAGGAGCGTTAAAAGCCGCGGCAATTCCGGCAGCAACACCACAGCCAATCAGCAAAGTCCTATCCTTATAAGGGAGTCTGTAATTTTGGGCGAAATTCGATCCAAAAGCAGCTCCTGTAATCACAATAGGACTCTCCAAACCTGCAGAACCTCCCAGGCCAACCGTTAACGAACTGGTAACGATTTGTGCATACATTTGTTTTCTGGGAATTATACTTGCTTTTTTTGCAACGGCATATAATATTTGTGAAGTTCCTTTTTCGATGCTCCCGTTCAAAACCCTTTTGATCACAAATACGGTAAGTACAATACCGATAATCGGCAGGATACTATTAATAAAGCTCAGTTTTAAAATTCCGTTGATATAAGTGGCAAATGAAAAAACACTATGGGCAAAAGTTTTTAAAACAATTACCGCCAAAGAGCAGGAAATACCAATTAAAACGCTTGACAGGAAAATAAATTGCTTTGGAGTCATTAACGATTGTCCTAAAGCGATAATGCTTTCTAGTTTTCTAAAATATTTTTTTAGCATGCCGTTTGTAAATGGTTAGGGAAATACAAATTTAGTCTATAATGTTATAAATAAATAAAAATAAAGAACTAAATTAAAAACCTACTGCTGTATCGTCTCCACGAAAATCAGCCCCGCCTTCAAGAGAATTGTCCGGAAGAACCAAAATACAATCCAGCTTACCAATTACAGGAGCATTTTTTTCATTGATCAGATATCCTTTTGCTTTTAGCTTATCAATTGTAACGTTGCTAAAGGCACCAGGTTCAAATGTAATAAGATCCGGAAGCCACTGATGGTGAAAACGTGGAGCATTCACTGCTTCCTGCATGCTTAAATTATACTCATAAACATTCAAAATTGCCTGTAATACCGAAGTGATAATAGTCGATCCGCCCGGAGTACCTACCACCATAAACAGTTTACCGTTTTTTTCGACAATTGTTGGAGTCATTGAGCTCAGCATTCTTTTTTGAGGTGCAATACTGTTGGCTTCATTTCCTACTAAACCAAACATATTGGGAGATCCCGGTTTTGCACTAAAATCGTCCATCTCATTGTTTAAAAAGAAACCTAATTCATCGCAGTAGTATTTTGATCCAAAGGCATCATTTATGGTTGTAGTAGCAGCAACGGCATTTCCTTGTGCATCCACGATCGAATAATGCGTCGTTTCGGTACTCTCATTGTACGTTACTTTTCCTTCTTTAATTTCAGAAGATAAACTCGCCTTTTCAGCATTGAAACTCGACATTCTGTCTTTTAAATAGGCATCAGACAATAAAGCATTCATCGGAATTTTTACAAAATCCGGATCGCCTAAAAACTGACTTCTGTCCGCATAAGCTCTTCGTTCAGCTTCAACGATTACCTGAATAGATTCCGGAGTGTTGTGCCCCATTTTGGATAAATAAAAAGGACTTATCATTTTCATAATTTGAGCCAGACAAATTCCGCCACTGCTTGGTGGGGCCATAGAGGTTATTTTCAGTTCTTTATAATCAAACTGTAATGGTTTTCTCCATTTGGCTTCGTATTTTTCTAAATCTTTAAGGGTTATGATTCCTCCTTTTTTCTGTATATAATTTACTAAAGTTTTAGCAGTCTGACCTTTGTAAAATTCATCTTTTCCGTTCTTTTGAATACGCTTCAGAGTGCTGGCCAAAGCAGGGTATTTAATGGTATCATTTTCTTTAAATTTTCCTGCCATAAGGGTATTCGGGCCATTTACTTTTACAATAGCGTCGTGATAAGCCTCCAGTTGCTTTTGCTGTTTTAGGGTTACGATCACGCCTTTTTCGGCAAGGGCAATAACAGGTTTTAAAATTTCGGACATCGGCAGAGATCCTAATTTCTTATGAACCGCAAAAACTCCGGCAACAGTTCCCGGAACACCAATAGCCAAAGCCGTTTCGGTACTTTTTCCTTTAATGACATTTCCGTCTTTATCAAGGAACATGTCTTTTGTTGCTGCCAGTGGTGCTTTTTCACGATAATCCAATGATCCAACTTCGCCATTAGCTTTTCGGTAAACCATAAAACCGCCGCCGCCAATATTTCCTGCATACGGAAAAGCAACAGCCAGTGCCAGTTCGGTACCCACCATTGCGTCAAAAGCATTACCGCCTTTTTTCATGATATCTGCTCCAACTTTAGAAGCTTCTGCACGTGCCGAAACCACCATCGCTTTCGAAACTACAAGTCCGGTTGGCTTTATTGGGTTTTGCTGTGCAGTACAGCTAATATAGATTAGCGTAAATAAGAAAGTTATTTTTTTCATGTTGATGTAAAATTAAAAGGTATTATTTGGTGCTTTTGTTTGGTAAAAAGCAGTATTAAAGAGAAAGTAATTTTTGATTGGCCTGGCTTTTCATATCCTCAAAGAAGAGCGTGAACTCACGTTCAAATTCAGGATAGAATTCCTTTAGTTCAGCAGTAGCAAATTGCATGTTGGATTGGTTTTTTGATCTCCTTCGGTCCATCTGAGTTAAAATCTGATGGATCCCTTCAATAGTCTGATAACTCAAAAGCCAGTTTTGTTTGATCATATACGGCATCATATCTTGTGTTTTTTCAGTCAGGATAGGATAGTTTCCATGCAGCGATCTGTAAAATCGGTTCACAAAACGATCTAGTTTTTCGTCGGAATATTTTTCCCAGTTTTTGGCTAAAAAATGATCGTAGACAATATCGACAATTACGCCTGCATAATGATGGTATTTCTCATGTAAACGTTTGGTGCTCTGTCTGAAAATATCATGAGAATCAGTATAAGTGTCTATAAAACGATGCAAAAGAATTCCTTTTTGAACATCTTCCGGAAAATGTTCAAACTGTTTACCGCGAATTCCATCGGCCATAAAGTTGCCAATTTTAATCAAATCATTTTCACCTGAAAGATAGATATGAGCTAGGAAATTCATGTGTTTTTAAAGTTTGTGAGGTTCTTACTTGTGAAGACAGTGCGTAATTTTAGTAAAAGTATAAAAACTTTTTGACATCGTTTTAATGAATGACAGATAGCTTCATGTTTAAAATCTGAAAACTTAGAATCTTAGAAACTTAGAATCTTAGAAACTTTTCTATATTTGTGATAAAAAAATAACCATAACTCACAAAAATGACTTTAATAAAATCAATTTCAGGAATACGAGGGACAATCGGTGGAAAAGTAGGAGATAACCTGACTCCTGTTGATGCTGTAAAATTTGCATCGGCATACGGTACTTTTTTGAAAAACAACACCTCAAAAGAAAAATTAACAGTGGTGATTGGTCGTGACGCGAGAATTTCAGGACCAATGATTCACAATCTTGTAGTAAATACGCTAATTGGTTTAGGAATTAATGTAATTGATTTAGGACTTTCTACAACACCAACAGTAGAAGTAGCGGTTCCGTTAGAAAAATCAGACGGAGGAATTATTTTAACGGCTTCTCACAATCCGAAACAATGGAACGCTCTGAAATTGTTGAACGCAAAAGGTGAGTTTTTAAGCGGAGAAGAAGGTGCGAAAATTCTTGAAATCGCAGAAGCAGAGGCTTTTGATTTCTCAGATGTTGACAGTTTGGGTGAGATTACGATAAACGATGCTTATATGGATATTCATATCGACGAGGTTTTGAACTTGCCTTTGGTTGATGTTGAAGCTGTAAAAGCGGCTAAATTTAAAGTGGTAGTAGATGGTGTAAACTCTTCAGGAGGAATTATCATTCCAAAATTATTGGAACAAATGGGTGTGGAGGTCGTAAAATTATACTGTGAACCAAACGGACACTTTCCTCACAATCCGGAACCATTAAAAGAACATTTAACGGATATTTCGGAATTGGTAGTAAAAGAAAAAGCGCATTTAGGAGTAGTTGTTGATCCGGACGTTGATCGTCTGGCTTTTATCTCTGAAGACGGGGAAATGTTTGGGGAAGAATATACTTTGGTAGCCTGCGCTGATTATGTGTTGAGTAAAACTCCCGGAAATACAGTTTCAAATATGTCATCGTCACGTGCTTTGCGCGACGTAACTGTTGCACATGGTGGGAAATACGAAGCAAGTGCTGTAGGTGAAGTAAACGTGGTAGCGTTAATGAAGAAAAACAATGCTATTATTGGAGGTGAAGGTAACGGTGGAATTATTTATCCGGAATCTCATTATGGAAGAGATAGTTTGGTGGGAGTTGCTTTATTTTTAACCCATTTGGCAAATAAAAATATGTCAGTTTCGGCATTGCGTGCTTCTTACCCGGAGTATTATATGAGTAAAAATAAAATTGAATTAACACCACAAATCGATGTTGATGCAATTTTAGAAGCCATGACCGAAAAATACAAAAATGAAGATATCAGTACAATTGATGGTGTGAAAATTGATTTTGCTACTGAATGGGTTCATTTAAGAAAATCAAACACCGAGCCAATCATCAGGATTTATACAGAAGCTCCTTCTCAGGAAAAAGCCGATGTTTTAGCACTTCGAATTATTGATGAAATAAAAGCGATCGCAGGAATTTAATGTGCATTCTTATAACAAACAAAAAACACCTTTTTCATATTGAAAAAGGTGTTTTCTTATTTTAAAGACTCAAAAGTGAAAAGTGAAAAAGTATTTTAGGTTTGAACATCAAAAACTCACAATTCACATTTTACATCACACATTTCATAAAAAAATTACTCTATCCTGTGTTTCCATCTTTTGTGCGTCCACAAATAGAATTCAGGAGCCTCATAAATTTGTTTTTCTACTTCTCTTAAGTATTTCTCCGTGATGTCAAAATTTTTATAATCATTTGGATTGTCGGCGATCGGTACAAAGGTGGCTTCGTAATAGCCTCTGGCCACTTTTTTTACTTTTACAAAAATAACACTCAGATCGTATTTCTTGGCCAGCATTTCGGCTCCGGTGTGCACGGGAACTTCAATTCCCATAAATTTCATCGAATGAAAAATTCGATCCAGTTTAGGCGATTGGTCGCTGGCTAAACCGTACATGCTTAAAATTCCGTTACGCTGGTTTTGAGCCATTGTTGGAATCGCTTTTCTAGTTTCAACCAATTCAGTGTCGTATTTAGAACGTATTTTTCGAACCAATTTATCAAAGTAGGGGTTGGCCACTTTTTTATAGACCGCTATACCCTGAAAAGCAATTTTAGTATTCATAGTTAAAAGCCATTCATAACTGGCGTAATGTGCAGCTACCAGAATGGTGCTTTTACCTTTTTTCGCATATTCGTTTACAATCTCAATATTCGTAGTCTTAAATCTTCTTTCCATTTCTTCAGGTGAAATGCTCATCGTTTTGATCATTTCCAGAAACATGTCACACATGTGGCTATAGAATTTCTTTTCGATTTCTTTTCGCTCAGCATCGTTTAAATGTGGTAAAGTAAGTTTTAAGTTTTCACGTACTACCTTTTTGCGGTAGCCTACGATTCGGTAAATCAGAAAACAAACAAAATCAGAAAACCAGTAAAATATTCGGAATGGGAGAATAGAGATAAGCCATAGAAAAGGGTAGGCTATGATATAAACGAGAAATTGCATGTATTGTTTTTTTACAAATATAAAGCAAAAATGAATTACGATCGATATTTTGGATTGATGCTAACATATGTTTAAGAATGACTATATTTACAATTCACATTAAAAGTTTTTTATGAATACCATTTTGATTGGAATTATAGTTGCCAATGTTTTGATTAGTTATCAGGGTTTCAACAATCTTGCTTTTTTTAGAAAATATGAGTTTCATGTAGGAAGTATTCGCTCGGGAGAACAAATAAGAATGCTTTCATCTGGTTTTTTACACGCCGATATGATGCATTTGCTTTTTAATATGCTTACGCTTTGGTTTTTTGCTCCGGTGGTATTGCAGTGGTTGGGGAATTTTTCTTTTCTGTTAATTTATTTCGGAAGTTTAATTTTCGGAAGCTTATTAACGATGCTGTTTCATAAAAACGATTATAGTTACCGTGCAGTAGGGGCATCGGGTGCAGTGACAGGAGTTTTATACTCGGCCATATTGTTACAGCCGGATATGATGTTGGGAATCTTTTTTGTCATACCAATGCCGGCCTATTTATTTGGAATTTTATATTTATTGTATTCGATATACGGAATGAAGGCTAAAAATGATAATATTGGACATACAGCACATTTTGGAGGTGCTATTGGCGGATATTTCATAACTTTGATCAAAGAGCCTTCCTTATTTGTAGATCATAGTTTAATGGTAATATTGTTGGCAATCCCAATTTTAATCCTTTTCGTTATGGCTAAATTGGGGAAATTGTAACAATGGCACAACTTTTGAAAGGTCACTAATCAAATAATTTAAATATAATAAAAATGAAGAAAGTAGTATTATTTTTAACCATCATGTTTATGTCTATGTCTTACGCACAAGAAGTCAAACAAATTCCTCAAATCAATGTAAGTGGTGAAGGAAAAGTAAAAATAGCACCAGATCAGGTTTGTATTTCAGCTACGGTGGAAACAAAAGGGAATAATGCTAAAGATGTCAAAAAACAAAACGACGAAAAAATTGACGCTGTTTTGAAATTTATTAAAAAAATGAATGTTCCTGTTGCTGATTACAAAACGAAACAAGTTTCGCTTAATCCGCAATACGATTACGAAAAAAAGAAAACAAGTTATAATGCTACTCAGACTGTAGAAATTGTATTGAAAGATTTATCTAAGTACGATGAAGTAATGGAAGGTTTGGTACAACAAGGAATCAATCGTATCGATAATGTTTCTTTTGAATCTTCTAAGTTAGCACAACACCAATCAGAAGCCCGTAAATTAGCGATTAAAGATGCTAAAGCAAAAGCGGAAGACTACGTTTCAGTTTTAGGGCAAAAAGTTGGTAAAGCGATTACAATCTCAGACAATTCTCAAGTATACAATCCAAGACCAATGTATGCAGCTATGAAATCAATGGCTATGGATGCTAACGGTGGTGCTGAACATGAAACGCTTGCGGTTGGAGAAATTGAAATTACAGCAAACGTAAATGTAAGTTTCGTTTTAGATTAAATATAGAAAAAAACATTTTTTCAAATCCCAAATTCCAATTTAAAACTGGAGTTTGGGATTTTTTGTTTTAACTACTCTTAGGGACGATAATAAGATATTTTTTCGATGCCGGGAGGTTTATAATTAAAAAAAAGTTTTACGGAAAAGGAAGCATTGCACAACCTAACACATGCACCTATTTAACATTCTTCATCGCTCTGAAAGAGCCTTTGCAATAGCATAGTGATTTTTACAATACCGATGGTTTTGCAATTTTAAAGAATTTCTAGAGGTTAAGGAAGTAAGGCGTAACCTAACACATGCACCTAATTTAACATTATTCATCGCTCTGAAAGAGCCTTAGTAATAGCATAGTGATTTTTACAATACCGATGGTTTTGCAATTTTAAAGAATCTCTAGAGGTTAAGGAAGTAAGGCCTAACCTAACACATGCACCTATTTAACATTCTTCATCGCTCTGAAAGAGCCTTTGCAATAGCATAGTGCGAAGCACTAAGAAAGGGATATTGATAAGGATTGTTTTAGCCCTGAAAGGGCAAAAGCCTAATCTCAAAGAAGAGAAATTGATTTATATTATGTTTTCGAAAGAGATTTTTAATAAAAAAAATGTTTGCTCTAGCCCTTTCAGGACGCACCAGTCCTTGCTTTAATTCAGAGTGCTTCGCACCATGTTAATGCTTTTGGGTTTTTAGCCCTTTTTTAGGGCTATTTTCAGCTTTTTTCTGTGCCTCAAAATACTAAGGGAACTCTGTTCGTGTTTTTACATAAAAGAGATTTTTCTCTACCTATAGTTGTAATGAAGGTGCATCCGCAAAATTTGCTTTCAATTCTTCAGGTAAATAAGGTCGGCCTCCGGTTGCCGGAATACAAGTGCCTGTAAATACTGCCGTAGCCATTATTTTCCCATTTTTTATAATCGATTGTTTGAAATGCAAACGCGGTAATCCCTGAGCATCGGTATAAACAGCACAGGTGACATCAAAATTATCGTCTTTTTTTAGCGAGCGGATAAATTTGATACTGTATTCGGATAAAACCATAAATACGCCATTTTGGGCCTGTTGCACAAAATCAAAACCTAAAACCTCCCGAACAAAGTCATGACGGCATTCTTCCATATAAAAAGGGTAGTACAAACCGTCCATAATGCCTTGTATGTCTATATGTGCGTCCGCAGCAGTGTAATTTTTTGAATATTCCATAATGTAATTAAAGTTAGAACTATTTGAACGTATTTTCTTATTTTATAT
>NZ_CAGKLC010000049.1 GCF_903469665.1 Flavobacterium sp. UGB4466
TTATTATTATTTGTAAGATTATACCAATTGTTAACATTACAACAGATTTTAGTTACGACTAAAAACAAATAGCGGTAGGTAAAAATATAAAAATGCTTTATTTTTACACTATCAATTATTAAAAACAAAACAAACAGAAATGGATTGGATTACAGCCAGAGAATTTGAAGATATAACTTATAAAAAATGTAATGGAGTTGCGAGAATTGCTTTTAACAGACCAAACGTTAGAAATGCATTCCGTCCAAAAACAACTTCAGAATTGTACCAGGCTTTTTACGATGCGCAGGAAGATACTTCGATAGGAGTGGTTTTACTGTCTGCAGAAGGACCTTCAACCAAAGACGGAGTATATTCTTTTTGCAGCGGAGGCGATCAAAACGCGCGTGGGCATCAGGGTTATGTGGGTGAAGACGGACAACATCGCTTAAATATTCTTGAAGTGCAGCGTTTAATCCGTTTTATGCCAAAAGTGGTTATTGCAGTTGTTCCGGGTTGGGCAGTTGGCGGTGGACACAGTTTGCATGTCGTTTGTGACATGACTTTGGCGAGTAAAGAGCATGCCATATTCAAACAAACGGATGCCGATGTAACCAGTTTTGACGGTGGCTACGGATCTGCGTATCTGGCTAAAATGGTCGGACAGAAAAAAGCGCGTGAAATTTTCTTTTTAGGTAGAAATTATTCTGCTCAGGAAGCTATGGATATGGGTATGGTGAATGCTGTAATTCCACATGATGAGCTTGAAGATACTGCTTACGAGTGGGCACAGGAAATTTTACAAAAATCTCCAACTTCTATCAAGATGCTAAAATTTGCAATGAACTTAACAGACGACGGTATGGTAGGTCAGCAGGTTTTTGCCGGAGAAGCAACACGTTTAGCGTACATGACCGAAGAAGCAAAAGAAGGAAGAAATGCCTTTTTAGAGAAAAGAAAGCCAAACTTCGGTGAGAATAAATGGTTGCCATAAGACTATCTGAGATTTTAGATTGCAGATTTTAGATTTTTGAATCTGAAACTGGGAGCTAAATTTGAGATTAAATCCTAAATTATATAATACAATTTAGAGGATAGACTTTAGAGTATTGCAATTCAAATTAAGAATGCAACAATCTAAAATCTAAAATCTAAAATCTAAAATTAAAACAGAATGAAACATTGGATTGAAGCCGCTCGTTTGCGTACATTGCCTTTATCAGTTTCCGGAATCATAGTAGGAAGTATATATGCCTTATCAAACCCAACGGAAACCATTAATACACCAACAGAGGTATTCAGTTGGAAAATTTTTGGTTTTGCACTATTAACGACGCTTGGATTGCAGGTTTTATCCAATTTTGCAAATGATTACGGCGATGGTGTAAAAGGTACTGACAATGCGGACAGGGTTGGACCACAAAGAGCTATTCAGAGTGGTGTTATTACACCTCAGGCCATGAAAAAAGCCATTATAATTACTTCATTTCTGACCTTGTTGTCTGCAATTGTATTGATCTATTTTGCTTTTGGAGAAAGTAATTTTGGATATTCCATCTTTTTCTTATTGCTTGGAATAGCAGCAATTGTTTCGGCAATTCGTTATACCGTTGGAAATTCAGCTTACGGATACAGAGGATTTGGAGATTTGTTCGTTTTTATTTTCTTTGGATTGGTTAGTACATTGGGAGTAAACTTTTTGTATTCAAAAGAAGTCGATCCGCTTTTGATCTTACCGGCCATTTCAATCGGTTTATTAAGTGTTGGAGTTTTAAACCTGAACAATATGCGTGATGAAGAATCAGATCGAAAATCAGGAAAAAATACCATTGTAGTTCAGATTGGTGGTGCAAAAGCTAAAATTTATCATTTCACTTTGATTATTACGGCTATGCTTTTAGTGGTTACTTTTGCCTTTTTGAGTGATTATAACTTCGATCAGTATTTGTTTTTATTGGCTTTTGTTCCTTTAACTAAGCATTTAATTACCGTTTATAAAAACCAAAATCCAAAGTTGTTAGATCCTGAATTGAAGAAACTGGCACTAAGCACCTTTTTACTTTCAATATTACTGACGGTATGTATGATTTCATTGATTTCAGACATTATTGTAAACCTCTTTTTAGGGGGAAGATAAAACAAAGTTCAATTTTAAAAATGAATTAAAATGAAAATAACATTTTACGGACATGCATCTTTAGGTATTGAAGTGGGTGGAAAACAAATTATTGTAGATCCTTTTATTACAGGAAATCCACAAGCAGCAGGAGTTGATATCAACAGCTTAGAAGCAGATTATATTTTACTTACTCATGCGCATGGTGATCATATTCTGGATGTTGAAGCTATTGCCAATCGTACCAAAGCGGTGATCGTTTCAAATGCTGAAATTGCAGGTTATTATGCTAAATTTGGTTTCAGCTCACACCCGATGAATCACGGTGGAAGCTGGCAATTTGATTTTGGAAAAGTGAAATATGTCAATGCGATTCATTCAAGCTCTTTCCCTGATGGAAGTTATGGTGGAAATCCGGGTGGGTTTGTAATCGAAGGCGAACATAAAAACATTTACATTGCCGGCGATACTGCACTGACTATGGATATGAAACTGATTCCAATGAGAACCAAATTGGATCTGGCCATTCTTCCAATCGGTAATAATTTTACAATGGATGTTGAAGATGCCATCATAGCCTCAGATTTTGTAGAATGCGATAAGATCCTTGGATATCATTTTGATACTTTTGGTTACATTAAAATAGATCATGAAGACGCTATTCGCAAGTTCTTCGATAAAGGAAAAGATCTGATGCTTTTGGAAATTGGCGAGTCAATTGAACTGTAATAAAATGTCAGATATTAAATTTATTTGTGAATGCTGTGGCGAAGAGCATGTAAGCTGGCCTGCAATTGCTTACAGTTCACCTTCTGCTTACAACAAGCTTTCGGAACAGGAAAAAGAAGAAATTGCAGTTATTGACCAGGATTTTTGTGTCATTAAACATGAAGATCATATCAATCGCTTTATAAGAGTGGTTTTGGTTCAGCAAGTGAACGATCATTGCGAAGATTTAGAGTATGGCTTCTGGGTTTCACTTAGTGAAAAAAGTTTTGAAGACTATCTGGAAAATGGCGAAGATGAAAATCACAAGGCGCAGTATTTCGGATGGCTTTCCAATTACATTCCGGATTACGAATTTTCGAACAGTATTCCGACAACAGTAGTGACTAAACCTGGTAATGAAAGACCTGAAATTTTTCCACACCAGGATTTCGATCATCCTTTTGTGAAAGATTTTTATAACGGTATTACAAAAGCTGAAGCGGAGAAAAGAATTTACAGAATATTAAATAATAAGGCCTGAATTTTGTAAGTGATCTTAAAATAAATTTTCTACAATGATTTTAAAAAAAAATGCCCTGTTTCTTTTAATTACAACTTCGTGCAGCATTTTTGCGCAGAAAGACGGTTATTGGGATAAAGAACGTGCTACTACAAAAGAAATTATAGTTTCTGCCCGTGACCGAATTATGCTTAAAACAGAAGATTTACCCGTAGGAACAACAGAAATTGTATACCGAATCACGCTTCTGGATGAAAATCAGGAAATGGCAAACAGTCTGGTCTCCGTTCTAAAATCAATTCCGGATCCAACTGGAATCAGTCAGGGATCGGCCGGAGCAGTTTTTCTGATGTCTAAAATTTCAGGAGATGATACCTGTACCTATGCTTTGTTTACCTCCAACGAAACAGCAAAAAAGTATATCACTGATGGTAAAACGGATAAAGCCTGTTACGATCAGAAAGATCCCTTAAGCAAAGACGCTAAACGATTATCGCTGGATAAATCGTCCTGTCTGGGTCAGAATGTAAATACACTTTGGTTTGGTTTTCACAGCAAAAACTGGCTTTTAAATCAAAAAATAGTTTTGGAAGTGGTGCCGTGGGTAGACACAAAATTAAATCGTGGATGGAATCAGGACAATAAAAATGAAATTATAAGCCTTTGTAAAACCTCCACAATGGCTCAGAAAATGGCAAATTCTGATGATTTTTGTGTTTGCATACTCGATAAAATCATGAAACAATATCGTTATACGGAGTTTCAAAAGTTACTGCCAATTGAAAAGAGTAAAGTTTATAAGGATTTTGGAAATAGCTGTTATAAAGATGCTGATATTTCTAAAAATGTTTATAACGACCTAAGAACACAAGTGGCTGCTTTAGTCAGACTTCATAAATACAACGAAGCAATTCCGAAACTGAATACTATTATTAACGACGGAAAAGCAACGGCTTTGGATTACAGTTCGATAGGATATTGCTATATTTTGACCAAACAATACGCTAAAGCCATTAAATTTCTGAAAGAAGGTGAAAAGTTGGACGATACGGAGTTGCTTGTCAAATTAAATCTGGCACACGTTTATCTGATTAGTGATGATTATAGCGAAGCGAAAGCCATTTATAAAAAATACCAGTCGCAAAACGTAACAGACAGTTTAAGCTGGATAGAGAAAACAAAACAGGATTTCGTAATTTTTCAAAAAGCAGGATTACCCTCAAAAGATTTTGAAAAAATATTGAAACTGTACAATTAAAAAAAAACATAAAATCAATAATAAGCCTGTTTAATGGTATGACACCTACTTATTCAGGTTTATTTTTTTACCATCTATTTATTATATGAAAGCAACCTTCCATAAATACATGCTTGATTTTAAAAGGCCTTCCGGGACTTCAAGGGGGGTTATGACCGAGAAGGAAACCTGGTTTATTATTCTGGAAGAGAACGGTAAAAAAGGAATAGGAGAGTGTGGAATACTTCGTGGTTTGAGTGCGGATGATCGCGAAGATTATGAAGAAAAACTGCAGTGGACGTGTGATAATATTCATTTAGGAGAAAAGGCGCTTTGGGATGCTTTGTTAGAATTTCCATCGATACAATTTGGTGTTGAAATGGCATTTTTATCCTTTAAAAGTGAAGATCCTTTTGTTTTGTTTCCGTCCGATTTTACCAGTAATGTAGAGTCAATTGTGATAAATGGTCTAGTTTGGATGGGGGAGTCTTCCTTTATGAAAGAACAAATCGAAGAGAAATTAGCCACCGGTTTTAATTGTATAAAATTGAAAATAGGAGCGATCAATTTCGAAAAGGAATTGGAGTTATTGGCTTTTATTCGCAGTCATTTTTCAGCAGAGCAAATTGAAATCAGGGTAGATGCTAATGGCGCTTTTACTTTAAATGAAGCATTAGGTAAATTGAATCAATTGAATAAATATCAGTTGCATAGCATTGAACAGCCTATAAAGAAAGGAAACATTGCCGCAATGGCGGATTTGTGTAAAACCACACCGTTTCCAATTGCTCTCGATGAAGAATTGATTGGTATTTTTTCATTGGAAGAAAAGGAGGCTTTACTGCAAAAAATACAACCACAATACATTATTCTAAAACCTAGTTTTGTTGGTGGCTTCAAAGGCACAAAAGAATGGATAGATTTGGCCGATAAATATCAAATAGGATGGTGGATTACTTCAGCATTGGAAAGTAACATAGGTCTTAATGCGATCGCACAATGGACATTTTTGCAAAACTCAAAAATGTCTCAGGGTCTTGGAACCGGAGCACTTTACACGAATAATTTTGATTGTCCGCTTGAAGTTGTGGGGGGGCAGTTATGGTACAGTAAAACAAAAGACTGGGATTTCGATTTTCTCAGCAGCTTATAAAAAAAACTGGCTTAAAGCCAGTTTTTAGGGTTATATTGATTTCGGTTTTATTCTTTTCCGCCTTTTAGACTGTCCTGCCAGTCTTTTAATTCCTGCCATTTGCCCTGGTAAGCAAGTAATGCCTGTCTGGCCCAGGTGCTTGGATTGTGGATAGCATAATTTTCACCTCCGCCATCCAGAATGGATTGTAATTTTTCGGTTGAAGCTTCTGACAGTTCGTGCCATGTTTTAATTCCAGCAGCGTTAAATAACGCTTCAATTTTTGGCCCGATACCTTCGACTATTTTTAAATCATTTTCTTTAATTTTTTTGCCGTAAGCGGTCGCTGCTAATGCACTGTCAAAAGGTATTGCAGGTATCGCTGCTGCTGCGAAAGATTGTGGAGCGTTATTAACTTTAGCTTTTGCGGCCAATTCAGCTTCCAGAGAAGAAATTTTAGCATTCAGGTTTCGTGTATTGGCTTTGCAGGCATCCAAATCGGCCTGTAGTGACAAAGCAAGTGAATCGTCACCTTTAGAATTCATTTTTCCCAGTAAGTAACCCAAAATTCCACAGATTAATCCCACTAGAGCCGGTATTAAGATACAAGGTATATTCATGATCGTATATTTTGATTGATTATTTAATTGTTATTACTGTTCTTCTGTTGGTTGCCCTACCTTCGGCAGTGGTGTTCTCACCAATAGGCTCGTCAGGACCTTTTGATTCTGCTGTTATCCGATTTCCGTCAACACCATTTTTCGACAAATAATTTTTAGTAAACTCAGCTCGTTTTTGACCAAGAGACACATTAGAATCACGGTTTCCAACATTATCACTATGCCCAACAGCCACAATTACCGCTTCTTTCACATGTTCCATATATTTCACTAGATCGGCAACTTTTTCTTTTTCTGCAGGAGTTAACTTATCACTGGATTTATTGGTACTGAAATGTAAAATAAGTGGATCACCATTGATTTTCTCTTTCAGAATAATCCATTCATCGGTTACAGCCGGAGCGGCTTCCGGAGCTTCAAAAGCATATTTGACAGGTCCAAAAAGTGTATCTTTTTTCGTTTGCCATTTATCAATCACTTCACCCTTTGTGTTTAACTGCGCATCAGGTAAACCTTGCGACACAAAATATTTTTTAATGTCATTAGCCCGTGCGAGGCCAAGATTTTCAAAAGTTGTCGTATTGATTTCATCTGAAGTAGCATAACCTGTTAGGGTAATTTTTTGCTTTGGATTAGCGATCAGGAATGTTTTAAGGTTTTGAACTCCAATCGATACCGAATCACCCACAGGCAAAAGTGCTGTTGGACTATTTTTAAGGAACTTGATATTATCATTGGTGTGATAATCAATTCCGGAACCATTTAGAATAAAAGGGACAATAGTTTCGTCCGGAGCCACTACTTTTGATACTTTCCCGGTATCAATCGCAGGTGTTTTCATAGTGCAATTGCAGCAAAATTTCAAATACAAAAAGGTACCTAAAATAATGGTTATTACAATGCCTAACAGATAAAGTGCTTTTTTAGACATAGGTGATGAAGTTAAGATTCTATCAAATTTAACAAAAAAATAAATACATAACCTATTAAAAATCAGTTATTTTAAAGTTATTATTCTTATTGTGAGTATGTTACAAAAATGAAATTTAATGTCTACCAATGATTCTTGTGATTTCAATTCTTAGGCCAAATTAAATTGAGTAACTTGCATAAAAATTAAATTCAGACATCAAAATGGTCGAAATAGAAAGAAAGTTTCTGGTAAAATCAGCTGATTTTAAAGAACAGGCTTTTACGCACAATAAAATTGCCCAAGGCTATTTAAGTGCAGTTCCGGAAAGAACAGTTCGTGTGCGTATCAAAGGCGAAAGAGGTTTTATTACCATAAAAGGAGTCAGTCAGCAGGGCGGAATGTCCCGCTTTGAATGGGAGAATGAAATTCCGCTTGATGAAGCATTGGAATTGCTTAAGTTATGTGAAAAAGGAAAAATCGAGAAAACACGTTACGAAGTAAAATTAGGAAAACATATTTTTGAAGTAGACGAATTTTACGGTGAAAATGAAGGACTGGTGATGGCAGAAGTAGAGTTGGAATCGGAAACAGAAATTTTCGAGAAGCCGGATTGGCTGGGTGAAGAAGTAACAAATGACCCAAGATATTATAACGCTTATTTGAGTAAGAATCCTTTTAAAGAGTGGGAGAAGTAAAAAATATGAATACATATGATTTGATTATTGTAGGGGGCGGACCAATTGGTCTGGCTTGTGCAATTGAAGCCCAAAAGAAAGGTTTGCGTTATTTGATAATTGAAAAAGGAGCTATAGTCAATAGTATATTCAACTATCCTTTGTATATGACTTTTTTCTCCACTGCGGAAAGACTTGAAATAGGAAACATACCGTTCAGTTGTCTTGCCCCAAAACCTGGTCGTCAGGAAGCATTGGAGTATTATCGTAATATTCATCGGTATTTTAATTTTTCCATTCATTTATTTGAAAGAGTACTTCAGGTAGAAAAACTCTTAAATACTACTTTTAAAATTACAACCGATAAAGCACTTTATGAAGCCGCCAATGTGATAATTGCAACCGGTTTTTATGATATTCCGATTGAAATGGAAGTGAAAGGAGAAGAATTGCCTAAAGTCCGTCATTATTATAAGGAAGCCCATGAATATGCTTTCAGGAATGTTTTGGTGGTAGGAGCAAACAATTCTTCAGTAGATGCGGCTTTGGAATGTTGGAGAAAAGGAGCCAATGTAACCATGGTCATTCGGAAAAAGGAAATCAACAGTCGGGTAAAATATTGGGCAAAACCCGATATTGAAAACCGAATTGCGGAAGGCAGCATTAAAGCTTATTTCGAATCAAATATTACTGAAATCAGGGGGACTGAAGTAGAAATAGAAACTCCTATGGGGAAAATTACTATTGAAAATGATTTTGTACTGGCCCTAACCGGATACAAACCTGATTTGGCTTTTCTGGAAAATATGGGAATACAATTATCAGAAGATGAATTAAAAACCCCTACATACAACCCCGAAACTATGGAAACCAATGTGGAAGGTTTATTCTTAGCGGGTGTAATTTGCGGAGGAATGCATACGCACAAATGGTTTATCGAAAATTCTCGTGTGCATGCGAACATGATTGTAGATTATATTACTTCGAAATAAGTTTATAGCCACGAATTCACGAATTAAAACTTCGCAAAGTTTATAAAAAATTAAAATTCGTGAATTCGTGGCTAAAAAATTAAGAACTGCAAGAAAGCATAGAACACCCAACTTTTGAACGGGCCCAATCCGGGCGTTTGGCAAACCATTTTTATGTGAAAGATTTATTCTTAGCAGGGGGTAACTTTTGGAGGCATGCATACGCACAAATGGTTTATCGAAAATTCTCGTGTGCATGCAAGCATGATTGTGGATTGTATTATTTCGAAATAAGTTTATAGCCACGAATTCACGAATTAAAACTTCATTAAGTTTAACCTGTTGCTTAAAATTAAATTTTATGCAATTTCACCCAACGGATTAAGTTTATAAAACTAAAATTCGTGAATTCGTGGCTAAAGAAACTAAGAACTACAGGAAAGCATTGAACACCCAACTTTTGAACGGGCCCAATCCGGGCGTTTGGCAAACCATTTTTGAAATTCCGGTTGTTCGTCATACGGTTTTTGCAGAAGTTGATACAGTTCATCAATTAAGGAATAATCTTCCTGATCTGCGGCATCAATGGCCAGTTGGGACATATAATTTCGAAGTACGTACTTTGGATTTATAGCATTCATTTTTTCAGAACGGTCTTTATCAGAAAGCGTTTCCGTATGAAGTCTTTCGAGATAAAGAGTAAACCATTTTTGCCATGATTCTAAAATTGTATCTGAGATTTGTTCCGGAATATAAAACGAATCCTGAATTCTTTCGATTGCTTTTTCAGGAGAATCGGATTTTTGTACACTGCTTAAATTTCGGAAAAAGATCGTCATGTCTGTTTCAGAGAGTTGTAAAACGGTTTCCAAACCGTCAACTAACGCATTATCAGTTTCGGTTGAAATAAGCAAGCCTAATTTGCTTAAAAACATATTCTTATAATCAGATTCAAAATCAATCATAAAAGACTCCAGAATTTTTTCTAGAGGTTCTGCTTCATTGATTAAAGGGAAAATGGCATTGGCCAATTGGTACAAATTCCATTGCGCAATCTGCGGTTGATTTCCAAAACGATATCTTCGGTATTGGCTGTCGGTGGTGTTTGGAGTCCAGTTTGGGTCGTAATTTTCCAGCCAGCCATAAGGACCATAATCAATCGTAATTCCGTGAATTGACATGTTGTCGGTATTCATTACTCCGTGTACAAAACCCACACGCTGCCAATGCAGAATCATTTCGCGGGTTTTATCAGCTACTGTTTTAAAAAATTGTAGGTATTGCTCTTTAGGCTCTCCTTTTATTTCCGGGAAGTAGTATTTAATGTTGTACGTTACAAACTGTTTTAAATTTTGAAGCTCATTTCGGGCGGTCAGCATCTCAAAACTTCCAAAACGAATAAAGGAAGGAGCGACGCGACAAACAATTGCACCTTTTTCATAAGCGGCATTTCCATTGTATAACATATCACGTAAAACTTGATCTCCGGACAGCATAAGGGATAACGATCGGGTAGTGGGAACTCCTAAATGATGCATGGCTTCGGCACATAAATACTCTCTTACAGACGAACGCAAAACAGCCAGGCCGTCAGCAGTTCGGGAGTACGGAGTTCTTCCGGCACCTTTTAATTGAAGCATAAAAGATTCATCATTATGTGTCACTTCAGTTAAATTAATGGCACGGCCGTCACCCAATTGTCCTGCCCAGTTTCCAAACTGATGTCCGGCATAGCACATAGCAAACGGACGAGTTTCAGGCAATACTTCTTTCCCTGAAAAAACATTCAAAAAGGATTCGGACTTAATTTCATCAAGCGAAATTCCAACCGATTCTGCTACTTCCTGTGAAGTATGAATGAGTTTAGGATTGGATGGTTTTGTTGGATTTACATACGAGAAAAGCGCATTAGAAACTTGACGAACTTCGTTGGTTTCATTTGGATCTGCAGGCAATTCAGCAGTAAATCGGTTGTTTATTTTTAAATTTTTCATTAGAATAATCTTTCTCTGACTCCAAATTAGAACGAGTTCTGTTGGTAGTGTGTTATTTTAAGATGTGGTAAAAATGCTTGTTTACTCCCTTAATTTGTCGGCGTACATTTTTTTTAATTTATGAACTTTAGGATCAATTACGATCTGGCAGTAACGTGCTTCCTGATTGTTGTTGTAATAATTTTGATGGTCTGTTTCAGCTTCGTAAAAAACTTCTAAAGGAACGAGCTGTGTTACAATCGGGTCTTCATAAAAGGCTTTTACTTCTTCCAAAACTTTTTCGGTAATCACTTTCTGTTCTTCGTTATGATATAAAACAATCGAGCGGTATTGTGTTCCGCTGTCCGCACCCTGACGGTTCAGGGTGGTAGGATCATGACTAGTCATAAATATGAAGATCAGGTCATGGTATGAAATTATGTCAGGATTAAAAGCAACTTGTATGACTTCTGCATGACCGGTTCTTCCGGTACATACTTCACGGTAGGGCGGGTTTTTAATAAAACCTCCCGAAAATCCTGATTTTAAGGATTCGACTCCTTTTAAACGCTGAATTACAGCTTCAATGCACCAAAAACATCCTCCACCAAAAGTGGCAACTGATAAATTCTCCATAAATAGTATTGTTCAAGATTTAATGCCCTATTAATCCGATAGAATATTGTGATAAATTATAAGTAAAAAGACAGTTAAAATAAAGATATTAAATAGTTTTTTGGTGTTTGAACTTTATAATTGATAAATTCGCAATTGTATAAAAAAGCAATATATTTGCAATTAAATTCAGGCACACTAATGAACAGCAAAAATAGTACCATCACTTTAGAAACCTATTTTCAGGATTTTAGAAAGAATATTATAGGAATTAACCAGGAGTTTTCTTCTCCGTTTGGTAAAAAGCAGATTATTTATACCGATTGGACTGCCAGCGGAAGGTTATATCGACCTATTGAAGAGAAAATTCTTAACGAATTTGGGCCTTTTGTAGCCAATACACATACGGAAACTACTGTGTCAGGTACTGCCATGACAAAAGCTTATCATCATGCCAGATCGATCATCAAGCGTCATACCAATGCGAGCAATGATGATGTTTTGATCACAGATGGAACCGGAATGACGGGTGTTGTCAATAAATTTCAGCGAATTCTGGGTTTAAAAATTCCGGAGAACCTGAAAGATTGCACTGTTGTTCCAGCTGAAAAGCGCCCTGTTGTTTTTATTTCTCATATGGAACACCATTCCAATCAGACCTCCTGGCTGGAAACCATTGCAGATGTTGAAATTATTCCATCTTGTGAAAAAGGACTTTTTTGTCTGGATAATTTAGAGCAACTGCTGGAGAAATACAGTGAAAGAACTATTAAAATTGCTTCTATTACCTCCTGTTCGAATGTTACAGGTTTAAAAACACCGTTTCACGAAGCTGCAAAATTGATGCACAAGCACAATGGTGTTTGTTTTGTTGATTTTGCCTGTTCAGGACCTTATGTAGAAATCGATATGCATCCCGAAGACCCGGAAGCATATCTGGATGCAATTTTCTTTTCTCCACACAAATTTTTAGGAGGTCCCGGAACTTCAGGGGTTTTAATTTTTAATAAAAAACTATACAACAATATGATTCCCGATTGTCCAGGAGGAGGTACAGTAAGCTGGACCAATCCATGGGGCGAACATAAATATATCGACAACATTGAGGATCGTGAAGATGGTGGCACTCCGGGTTTTCTTCAGGTAATTAAAACGGCGCTGGCAATTGAGCTGAAAGAAGAAATGGGAATCGAGAATATTCTGCAACGTGAACATGAGATTGTAGAGTATGTTTTTAATGAATTGGATACTGTTTCCAACATTAAAATTCTGGCAGGCCAACATAAGAACCGTTTAGGGGTTGTTTCGTTTTTTATTGAAAATCTTCATTTCAATTTAGGAGTGAAATTATTGAATGACAGATTTGGAATTCAAACCAGAGGAGGATGCAGTTGTGCGGGAACGTATGGGCATTTTCTATTGCACGTAGATCAGGAAACATCCAATAAGCTAGTGAGTGAAATTACGATTGGAGATTTAATTAAAAAACCGGGATGGATCAGAATGTCAATTCATCCGACTACTACCGATAAAGAAATTGCTTTTGTTTGTGAAAGCATTAAAGATTTAGCGAAAAATCATGAGGAGTGGGCTTTGGACTATTCCTATAATAAAGATACAAATGAATTTGTTCACAAGAACGCCGGTTCGTTTGAAGACGATTTAGTGGCCGGATGGTTCAAATCATAAAAATACATAAATCAGACAGGTTTTAAGAACCTGTCTGGTTTGCCTGAAATTTTTTTAGAGATAAGAGTGCCTGTTCCTGAATTTTGCCTTGAAAAAATCCTGTCCAGCCCATTAAATATCCGGTAAAACCGAAAGCCTGTTTCGACCATTTCCAAACATCGAAACTGTCTGTATGTTTAATAATCAGACCATCCTGAAAAGTAAATTCAGCGGAAATCCGATTGATTACCGTTCTGTTGGTTTTGCTAAAATTATAAGTTGCAATCCATTTTGCACTGCCCGAAGAATCATCGGTTTTAATATCTGAAAATTCGATTTTAATGTTGCCTTTACTTTTCGAAATCAACATTTCCCACATTTTAGAAACCTGCTCTTCTTTTAGTAAACCAAAGGCAGGATCGATAAAATGAATTTTTGGATGGTAACATTCGCTCATTGTTTTAGCATCGGCATTGGCAAAAGCAGTATAGAATTTTGTAATTAAAACTTCATTTGAATTCATGAAAGTGGTATTTAGATTATAAATATAAGAAATTATTATACTAATATAAACCTGTTGAGTTTAATTAGTAAAAAAATGTTCTCATAATTTCAGGCCTAAAAAGAGTGTAAAAAAAAGGAAAGTATTTCTTTGTATGGAAGAATATGTGCTTTTAGGTGAAATGAAATGTCTTTTTTATGGATGTAGAAGTGATATTTCCCTGTGTTAAAACAGTTAGCATGAAAACTTATAAAATGCTGATTGCGGCTGCAGTGTCAAAAGTTTTTTTAGATTTATCGAATGCTGTCGAAAAGTACGCCATTCTGTTTAAAGCGGTAAAGTAACCGGTCTGATCACCAAAAGCGGCCGTATTGTTCCCTTTAATGATAAATCGGATGGCTTTAATATCTGTTTTTTTTAGTTTTACCATTTCAGCAGGGGTGAAATAGTAATAAGCGGTAGTTTTTCCGTCAAGAGTTTCTTTGATGTTTTTGTCCACACAAGCAATTACATCTCCGTTAACAAGGTCAACGTATACGCCTCCTGAGATTTGAGTTTTATCATTAGAAATTCCTATTGATAGTTTTAAGACCCCTCCTTTATCTGTTTTTGCAATCTGAACTTCTGTTTCGCCCGTAAACACATATCTTTCACAGATAAAAGTATAACTGGTTGTTGCCGGAAATGGTTTAGAGCCTTTTACACTTATGGTTTGCTGTGCATTTACGAAACTGGAGATTAACAATACGATTAAAAGAGGCAGTTTTAAATTCATAGGTTTTTACTTTATTGTTCTGTTATTTTGGAGTCAAATTTTTCGTCCCAATCCATTGATTTTATAGCTGAGATCAGATTATCTTCGTTTACAAAAATGCGCAATTCTTTATTGGCTACTTTTTTGGTGTACAGGGCATGATAGCGATAAATAACCTCTTGCCTGGTTCTGTAAACACCGTCCAGTTTTAAATCGATGAAACTTCCATAGTATTGTCTGAACCTTTGACAGGTTTTGGTCAGACGTTCTTCGGTTGTATTCTCCATTACCGATTTAGTGACTTCAGTCTCTTTAAAAGGTTTGAATTTTGAAGAATTGCAGGTTTCCAGTACTCTTTTTCCTAATTCATACGTTTTTTTCTGCTGATTGGAATTTATTTCGGCAGCATTGACTTTTTTGATCTTTAAATCTTCAGTATCTCTGTGGATGGTTTTCGATTTACATCCCATCAACAACAACAAACATATAATCAATCCTGCTTTCTTCATAACTATTTAAGTAATTTTTAATAATAAGTTGGGATCAGGGCAATTTTCAATGTAAAAGTTCAAATCGTTGGTATTACATACTCCCGGATAATCGCCGGAATAGTTTTCGATGTTTCGAATAATCTGAAAGTGTACGTGTGGAGGATAGTCCCCGTTAACAGACGAACTTCCCAAGGTTCCAATCTTTTGACCTTTACTAAAAAATGTCCCAACACTGAGGTTTTCTATACTTTCTAACGATAAATGTCCGTATAAAGTATAAAATTTCTCATTTTCTACCCGATGCTCTAAAATAATGGTCGGACCATAATCGCCGAGACCTATATTGTTTTTAAAGCTGTGTACTTTTCCATCGAGCGGTGCCAAAACTGTTGTGTCTGCTTTTGTCCATAAGTCTAATCCTATATGAATGTTGCGTTCCGGAATAGAATTATTTTTAAAAATGGTACTGCGTTGATAAAGAGTTCTTCCTTCAATATAACCGCCAAAGGCTACTTCGGCATCATTTTTTTCTAAGTAGTCTGAAATAAAATCCTCAAATTCCTGGGTACAGGTAGGTTTAAAATCAGCAAGTTCCTGATTGGTTACGGATAAATCTAAAGGGATGTATTTTGAAATATCAATGGTGGAATCTATTATTTTGGTGGGAGGTAGGGCTTTTAAAATAGAGGCAAGAGGTTTCATAAATTTAAACTACTTTTTCGATAATTATTAATTCATTGTGAGCTTCAACTCGTGGGAGCATTTTTGAAGCAAACAGTTCGGGGTCAATTTCAGAAATGTATTTTCGGTTTCGAACATTATGCGCCTCATCTAAAATCATGGTATTAAATAAAACAAATCCCTGATTTTGCAACAATAAACAGATACGTTCGCTAAAAAAACGTTCGAATAAAAAATTTGGCATTTTGATATCTTCAAAAATATCAATAATAATTAAATTATATTTATTTTTTGTTTTTAAAACATACTCAAATGCGTCATCAATTACCACTTCCAGTTGTTTGATTTCATTCAGGTTGAAATACTCGTTGGCTATTTTAATCATTTCGGGATCAATTTCTACTCCGGTAATTTTACCTTTATACTGAATTTCGTCCACCAAAGTTTTAACTACGCTTCCACCGGCAACTCCCAATAATAAAATATGATCCATTTTAAGAATGGTATCGTATCCAATATTTCGAAGACCATATCTTAAGATGCGCTGCAGGCTTCCGTAAGAGTAATTTGTATTTTCAGAATCAAGAACCAGTTCGCCGTTGGCCCAGGTAACTTCGATGATTTTGCTTCTTTGTGATTTTTTTTTGAATATTTTTATGGGAACAATATAACTGAACAATTTTTGGATCATTTTAAATGCTTTTACTCAAAAATACCACTTTAAATCTTTTATTTTGCAGTAAAAAAGTAATTAATGAAAAAGCGATTGTACAAATTCATTTTTTTTAAGCTAATGGGCTGGAAAATAGTAGGAATCGAAAATGCTGAAGTAAAAAAATGTGTGATGATGGTAATGCCGCATACAAGCAATCATGATTTTTACTTAGGAATTTTTACCCGTGGAATTTCTGGCTTGGAGATGAATTGGGTGGGAAAGAAAGAATTATTCCGCTTTCCGTTTGGATATTATTTCAGAAATGTGGGAGGAGAACCAATAGATCGTACCGGCGGATTGAATAAAGTGGAATCGATTGCTGCAATTTTTGACCGTAAAGAGGTTTTTCGCCTGGCTGTAGCTCCCGAAGGAACTCGTAAAGGTGTTAAAGAATTAAAAAGTGGTTTCTATTATATTGCTCTTAAGGCAAATGTGCCCATTATTCCTGTCGCTTTTGACTGGGGGAAAAAAGAGGTTAATTTAGGAAAGCCATTTCTTCCAACGGGGGATTATGATTGTGATTTGAGTGTATTGAAAAAACACTATGAAGGAGTTTTGGGTAAAATTCCTGAAAACGGATTTTGGAGCTGATTTTTTTGCTATAAATTCTATCACCTGAGAATCGCTTAACTGAAAATAATTTTAAAGTTTTTCAAATACTCAAAAATTTCAAACTAAGGAACGTAAGTCTTGAAAGTTCCGTTTTTATAAAATACCACTATCTTTTCAATTTCATTTTCTGCAGCATTTAAATTTTGGTTTTTAATTTCTGCAGAGGATGCATTTTTCGTTTTTATATTTTCTGATAAAGAATTTCCTGAAGCAGCATTTTCGTCTAATGGAATAGAGGAAAGAGATTTTGTAAATTCAGGCACTGATTCATTTTTCTTTAGATCGGAACTGTCTTCTGTTTTTGGAAAATTCCCCGTACCATTTAAAATCCAGTATAAATCAATTTCAGGAAAAACCTCCAAAATCTTGAGTACAAAATCTAAGCTGGGTTTGTTTCTGCCAGAAAGCAGGTGAGACATACTGGAACGCTGAACTCCAATTCGATCTGCGAAAGAGGAAGCATTTAAGGCGTAATAGTCTAGTATAATTTCAAGCCGTTTTACAAAATCGTCGATGTTTACCATTGTAAATTACTGTTTGGAAATTTGCTGTTTACAAATGTAATCAAAAGCAGTGCACAAAACAATTTAAGAGTCAAAAATCTTTAATTAAGCCTTCAAATAGCATATTTATTGCTTTAAGTGATTGCTGTTAATTAATTGAAAAATAAAAAGTTGATTTTGTGGAATTAAAGTTACAACTAATGTTTATTGGTGAAGTGAGAGGGGGTTAGGGAATAGAGAGAAAACTGTTTACAATTCTAAATTAATTTGTTTACAAATCATTTACAATTGTAAAAATAAAGATGTTTACTTTTGTAAACTAATCAAAACACGATGAATTTAGAAGAATTATTTCACCAGCATAAAGAACAAACCATAGAAGGACGTTATCTGACTTTAGATCATATTCAGCCTTTATTAGAGCAATTAAATACAAACAATCAAGTAAAGATTATTGGTAAATCGGTTTTAGGAGAACCCGTTTATAGTTATCAAATTGGGAGCGGTCCAACACGTATTTATCTTTGGTCTCAAATGCATGGAAATGAAAGTACGACTACAAAAGCGCTATTTGATTTTATCAATGTGTTAAACAGCGGTTCTGAGTTTGCGCAGAAGATGTTAAAAAACTTTACTTTTTACAGTATTCCAATGCTGAATCCTGACGGAGCAAGGCTGTATACACGTGAGAACGCTAATAAAGTGGATTTAAATCGTGATTCGCAAAATCTAACGCAGCCAGAAAGCAATATTTTAAGATCGGTATTTGAGGCTTTTAAACCGCATTTCTGTTTTAATCTGCATGATCAGCGTACTATTTTTGGGGCTGGTGAAACCGGAAAACCGGCAACGCTTTCGTTTTTGGCTCCTTCTTATAATGAAGAGAGAGAAGTTAATGAGAATCGTTTAAAGGCTATTAATGTTATTGCCGGAATCAATGATGTTTTACAGCAATATATTCCCGGGCAGGTCGGACGTTTTGATGACTCATTTAATATCAATTGTATAGGGGATACATTTCAGCATTTGGGAGTCCCAACGATCTTGTTTGAGGCAGGTCATTTTCCTGATGATTACGAGCGCGAAATCACGCGAAAGTTTTTATTCTTTTCACTTGTTTCGAGTTTTCAATTGATTAGCGAAAACGATTTAGTTGATAATAGAATTAATGATTATTTGAATATTTCACAAAATAAAGTGGTTTTTTATGATTTTATGTGGAAAAATATCAAAATAAATTATGATGGTATCGAAATTATTACGAATTTTGTCGCACAATACAAAGAGGAATTGATTGAAAATAAGATTCATTTCAATGCTTACATAGTTGAAGTAGGCGATTTGGAAAATTATTTTGGACATTATGAATACGATGCAAAAGGTGCTGGTTACTCTGATGACTTTGGTAGTTTTCCGAAATTGAATCAAAAAGCAGATTTTTGTTTAGATAAAAATGTTAAATTTGTTAACGGGTTGATAAAAAGTTAGATTTTTTGTGAATTTGTTGTTTTTTATACATATTTTTATACTTTGTAATAGCAATTAGTAATATTAATTAAAGAATTATGAGTAAATTTCGTTTAGATGAAGTAGATCACCAGATTTTAGATATGTTAATAGACAATACGAGAGTTCCGTTTACTGACATTGCTAAAAAACTATTGATATCTGCTGGTACAGTGCATGTTAGAGTAAAAAAGATGGAGGACGCAGGGATAATAATGGGATCTTCATTAGCCTTAGACTATGATAAGTTGGGGTATTCATTTATTGCTTATGTGGGTGTGTTCCTTAATAATACGTCTCAAACTAAATTTGTATTAGAGCGAATCAATCAAATTCCATTCGTAACAGTAGCTTCTGTAACGACAGGAAAATTCAATATTTTTTGCAAAATTAGAGCAAAAGATACTAAACATGCGAAAGAAGTTATCTTTATGATTGATGATATTGACGGTGTTTACAGAACAGAAACTATGATTTCATTAGAAGAAAGTATAAACGATAAGAAGCGTTTGATGCATACTATTTTTAAAAATATGTAATATTTTCTTGAATGCTATATCTAAATATAACCTCAAGTTTATTCTTGGGGTTTTTTTATGACCAATTAACCAACCAACTACCCATAAATTATGTACACGTTACCAAAAATCGAACGTTTCAATCAGGACGTTCTTTCAAAATACCATATTTACAATAGTGTATTTATAACATTACCTTTTGATTCAATTGATAATACAGGAGTTTTACTTCCTTTGTTTACAGATACTTGTGAGACAGGATTCAAAAAGCAGGAAACTCCTAAAGAAATTGTTAATTTCTTCTCTAATAAATTCCTGAATGATGCTTCAGAAAAAGACAAAATCGATTTAATGTTTCGATTTATTCAGTATATCGAACGTCAGATTGTATTGTTTGATGCCATTGAAGATGCTGCTTTTCCGGAAGTTAATAATATGGAAGGGCGTGGTTCGTTGCGTGACATTAAAGAAAAATCAGATGCAAAGGAGAAGAATGAGGAGTTGATTGAGTTTTTAGAAAACTTTAATGTCAGAACTGTTTTAACAGCGCATCCAACGCAGTTTTACCCAGGGCCTGTTTTAGGGATTATAAATGATTTGAAAGATGCTATTCGTTCAAATGATTTATTAAAAATCAAACAATTGTTGGCGCAGCTTGGAAAAACACCTTTTATTCAGAACGAAAAGCCAAATCCTTATGATGAAGCGGTGAGTTTGATCTGGTATTTAGAAAATGTGTTCTACGCTACTTCAGGAGAAATTGTTCACTATTTGCAAAAAAATATCCTTCAGGGGAGTTCTATTCAGAATCAATTGATAAAATTGGGTTTCTGGCCGGGAGGTGATCGCGACGGAAATCCTTTCGTTACGACCGATATTACTTTAAAAGTAGCAGAGCGTTTGCGTACCTCAATTCTGAAGTGTTATTATATAGAAATGAGGAATTTAAAAAGAAAGTTAACTTTCTCAGGAGTAGACACTTTGGTTTCCGAACTTGAACATAAACTTTACCGTTCTGTTTTTTATTCTAAAGGCGAGATTTATATCACTCTGGAAGAATTATTATCGCAATTAAACAAAATCAGAACCATAATTATAGAGAAGCATCAATCCCTTTATTTAGATGAACTGGAAGCTTTTCTAGTAAAAATTAATCTATTTGGTTTTCACTTTGCTACGTTGGATATCCGTCAGAACAGTAAAATTCACAATGCTGTATTTAAAGATGTGGTGGATTTTTATCTGAATTCGGGTTCAGAGATATTTCCGAAAAATTACTTTGATTTGTCTGAAGAGGAGAAATTAGGGGTTTTATCGAAAGTAAAAGGGGACTTGAATCCTGCTGACTTTGAAAATGAAATTACAAGATCAACATTAGAATCTGTTCAGGCCATTAAAACCATACAGCAGGCAAATGGTGAATCTGGAGCCAATCGTTACATTATCAGTAATAACGAAAGCGCTTTGAATGTTATGGAAACTTTTGCGATGATTCGTCTGAACAATTGGGAGAATCCGACGGTAGATATTATTCCGCTTTTTGAATCCGTTGATGATTTACAAAATGCGCATCAGATTATGGAGCAATTGTATAGTAATTCAGAATATTCAAAACATCTTGAAGCGAGAGAAAACAAACAAACCATTATGTTAGGTTTCTCTGACGGAACTAAAGATGGGGGGTATTTAATGGCGAACTGGAGTATTTATCAGGCTAAAATTTCATTGACAGAAATTTCAAGAAAATACGGTATACAAGCAATATTTTTTGATGGTCGCGGAGGGCCTCCTGCTCGTGGTGGTGGAAAAACGCATAAATTTTATGCTTCTTTAGGGCCAAAAATCGAGAATAACGAAATTCAAATTACGATTCAGGGACAAACGATTAGTTCCAATTTTGGAACTTTAGATTCCTGTCGTTATAATATTGAGAACTTATTAAGTGCCGGAGTGACCAATCAGGTTTTTAGTAAAGAAAAGAATGAGCTGAGTGTTGAAGAAACTGAAATTTTGACACAATTGGCTGATTTAGGATATGAAAAATACCTGAGTTTCAAGAATCACCCAAAGTTTATTCCGTATCTGGAGAAAATGAGTACGCTAAAATATTACTCAAAAACCAATATCGGAAGCCGACCGTCTAAAAGAAGTAAATCCGAATCACTTGATTTTGCTGATTTGAGAGCGATTCCTTTTGTGGGATCCTGGAGTCAGTTAAAGCAAAATGTACCGGGATTTTTTGGGGTTGGTTCAGCTTTGAAATATTTTGAAGAAAGTGGACAGTGGGACAAAGTTCAAAATTTGTATCACGATTCCTTGTTTTTCAAAACATTGTTAGAGAATAGTATGATGTCATTGGCGAAATCATTTTTACCTTTGACGGCTTATATGAAAAATGACCCTGAATTTGGTGAATTCTGGCAAATTATCTACAATGAATTTTCAGAAACCAAACGTCTTTTGTTGAAAATTGCAGGGCATAAAACGCTTATGGAAAATTACCCTGATGGTATAGCATCAATTCAAATAAGAGAACGTATTGTATTGCCATTGTTGACAATACAGCAATATGCTTTGTTAAGAATTAACGAATTAAATAAGGAGAGTGTGGTAGATGAAGACTTGGTTAAAGTGTATGAAAAAATAGTAACAAGGTCACTTTTCGGAAATACAAATGCGAGTAGAAACTCAGCTTAAAAATTATAAAAAATGAACACAGCTTTATTAACAGAAAATGAATATTCTGGCGGATTTGCCAATTACATCAAAGAAGCCGGAGACGTAAATTTATTTGAAGAATTAGAAATTTCATTGCATGAGTTTATCAGATTTGTGCAAAATATCCCGATGGATAAATTTGATTATCGTTACGCAGAAGGAAAATGGACGATTAAGGATATTATTCAGCACATTATGGATTGTGAGAGAATTTTTGCTTACCGTGCTTTGCGATTCTCGCGAAATGATAAAACGGCTTTACCAAGTTTTGAAGAGAATGACTATGCGATTAGTACAGATTCAAATAGCAGAAGCATTCAGAGTTTATTAACGGAACTCTCCGCTTTAAGACATTCCAATTTGTTGTTTTTTAAGAGTTTGTCAGAAGAGCAGCTTAAGAGAATCGGAACAGCTTCTAATCTTCAGATTTCTGTACGTGCTCTGGGATTTGTAATGATTGGACATCAAAAACACCATCAGAAAGTTTTTGAAGAACGATATTTGTAAAATTCTTTCTTATATAAAAAATCCTGTAGCGTTTAACTTTACAGGATTTTTTACTTTTTCAGTTAAGCTATTTTTTTCTCTTCGTACGGGAGGGCTCGGGAGATAAATTTTTGTCGCCACGACCCAAGCGATAGCGAACAGGCGAAGCAATTCACGAATTTTTGTTTTTATGTCATCTCGGCGAAGTAAGAAATCACATGCGCTGAGTCCAAACTGAATTTCTACACTATTTGTCATTTCGACCGAAGGGAGAAATCACACAAGAAACTCCGCTCCTAGAATCTCAATCTTTGTCGAATATCGTGTGTGATTTCTCATTCCTCGAAATGACAAAAAAAGCAAGTCTTACTTGTTTCGTTCCACAATTGCAAGTCCTAAACGAATTTTGTCATAACTCATTTTCTCCTCAAAATAATCAAAGTAGGGTTTTAGAGCAGAAGGGTATTCCAGTTCGATTTGAGCTTTGTGCAATTGTTTGACTTCTTCATTTGTTACAAACGAACTTAAATCAATTTCTTCACCGTCAAGATATAGTTTGGCTAAGTGAGATATAATTGTGGTATAGCCTAAATTTCTTTTTCCTGCAATTTCTGTGACCGTTTCGCCATTTCTAAAAAGTTCTAAAGTAGTCTTATAAGTGTTGCTTTCTTTTTTAACTTTTGTGTTTGTCTTTTTGGCTTTCTGAAATTGAATGATAGCCTTTATAAATTCAGAACCATATCTTTCGAGTTTTGCATTTCCGACACCATCGATAGCAAGGAATTCTTCATCACTCATTGGTCGTAAGGTTTCCATTTGTCTCAAAGCAGCATCACTGAAAATTACGTAAGCCGGAACTTCTTCTTCCTGAGCAATTTCGTAGCGTAGTTTTCGTAGCGTTTCGAAAAGAGAATTTTTGGCCGTTTTTGTATTGGCTTCTTTTACTTCATTTTTATCAATTACCTTTTTAACGACTGTATTTAGTTTTACTTTTTCTCCTTCAAACAAAACTTTTTTCGCAAAAGACGTTAGTAAAATTTTATTGTGCTGATGAAAGGCAATTTCGAGATATCCTAAGTTGATCAACTGAATTAAGTATTGATTCCAATCGTACCAGGAGATGTCGGATCCAATTCCGTACGTTTTTAGACTTTGATAGTTTTTTTCGTAGATATACGCATTTCTCGAGCCTCTTAAAAAATCAACAATTACAGCTAACGGCTCAGATTCTTTTAAACGGGCGATTGCAGACAGCGCTTTTTGCGCTAAAATAGTTCCATCAAAAAAGGTGGGCGGATTTTTGCAGATGTCACAGTTACCGCAATTTTCTTTTACCAGTTCACCGAAATACGAAAGAAGAATTTTTCGACGACAGCTTAAAGCATCCGCGTATTGTTTCATTCTTTCTAATTTTGCCAATTGCACATCGGAGTTTAATCCTTCGGAGGCAAATTTTTGTAATTGTATTACATCGGCGTAACTTTCGAACATTACGGTTTCAGCAGGTAACCCATCCCGGCCCGCACGACCGATTTCCTGATAATAACCTTCAATATTTTTGGGTAAATTGTAATGTATAACCCATCGAACATTGGATTTATCGATTCCCATTCCAAAGGCAATCGTGGCACAAACCACCTGGCAATCGTCATTTATAAAATCATCCTGAGTTTTAGCTCGGATTTTATTGTCAAGCCCGGCATGATAAGCCTTTGCAGTAATTCCATTCTTCTTTAGTTTATCCGCCAGTTCTTCGGTTGTTTTTCTGCTTAAGCAATAAACAATTCCGGATTCATTGGGTTTCTTTTCAATAAAATCAACAATTTGTTTGACGCGGTCTAAAGCCGGGCGCACTTCGAGGCTTAGATTTTTTCGGTCGAACGAGGCTACGAACGTTTTTGGATTTCTAAGTTTTAACTGTTTGATTATATCAGTTCGGGTTGCTTTATCGGCTGTAGCGGTTAAAGCGAGAACCGGAGTAGAAGGGAAGCGGCTCTTTAAATATCCTAAATTAGTATAAGCCGGACGAAAGTCGTGTCCCCAGGAAGAAATACAATGCGCTTCATCAATTGCAATTAGACTGATTGTCAATTCGTTGAAAGCTAAGTCCAAATAAGACAAGCTCTCGGGCGCAATGTAAACAAGCTTGAAAGTGTTTGATTTTAAATTGTCTATGTAAAATTGTTGTTCCTGACTGGATTGACTGCTGTTGATGTAACAGGCATTAATACCATTTGTTTTTAGACTGTCGACCTGATCTTTCATCAAAGCAATTAGTGGAGAAATCACAATTGTGATTCCGGGTAAAACTAAAGCGGGCAGCTGAAAACAGATTGACTTTCCTCCGCCGGTTGGCATAATAGCTAAAGTGTCCTGACCGGAAAGTATCGTAGTAATGATTGTTTCCTGATTGGGTCTGAATTTTTCAAATCCGAAATTTTCCTTTAGTTTGGCATGTAGAATTTCTGAAGTCATGGCGTTGATTGATTAGGAAGAAAAGTAAAAAGCAAATATATAGTATTTTTCTTATTTTTTTAAACAGAGGATTTATGAAGTCATAAAAAAAAGGAACTCCAATAGAGTTCCTTTAAATTATCTTGAAAAAGATTGCTTAATCTTCGTCTTCATCATCTTCGTCGTCAGCAATATCTTCTTTGTCTTCGTCGTCATCGTCGTCATCTCCATTGTCAACATCTGGTTTGTCCTGATTGTCATCATCGTCGTCGTCGTCAATATCGTCATCAAGATCAAGACCTTTTACAGGTTCGATTGTATCTACGTCTACGTCGATATCATCGTCTTCATCATAATTTTCGATTCTGTCAGCAAGCTTAGTACTAATTTTTACCAAATAAATAGTGTCTTCAGTACGAACTTCAACAGCTTCAACTAATTCGTTTTTAGCATTTCTAAAACGGATTACATCCGAATCATCATAACCATCAGGAAATTTTTCTACCAAAAGGTTTAAAATTTCGTTGGTAAGTTTAGCGTAGTCTACTATAACTCTTTTCATATATATCTTATAGATCTAATAAATAAGCAAAAATTAATGGAGCCACAATTGTAGCATCCGACTCTATAATAAATTTAGGGGTTTTGATGTCTAGTTTCCCCCATGTAATTTTCTCGTTCGGAACTGCTCCCGAGTACGAACCATAACTGGTTGTTGAATCTGAGATTTGGCAGAAATAACTCCAGAAAGGAACATCGTGCATTTCCATATCCTGATACAACATTGGTACTACGCAAATAGGGAAATCTCCTGCAATACCACCACCAATTTGGAAGAATCCAATTCCGTTAGCGCTGTTTTTTGGATACCAATCTGCAAGGAAAGTCATGTATTCAATTCCTGATTTCATGGTAGAGGCTTTTAAATCGCCTTTGATTACATAGGAAGCAAAGATATTTCCCATTGTACTGTCTTCCCATCCCGGAACTATGATAGGTAAATTTTTCTCAGCAGCGGCATACATCCAGCTGTCTTTTAAGTCAATTTCGTAATATTCTTCTAAAACGCCTGATAAAAGCATTTTATACATGAATTCATGTGGAAAATAACGTTCTCCTTTATCATCAGCCTCTTTCCAGATTTTGTAGATGTGTTTTTGCAAACGACGGAATGCTTCATGCTCAGGAATACAAGTATCAGTAACACGGTTTAATCCTCTTTCCAATAAAGCCCATTCGTCTTCCGGTGTTAAATCACGATAGTTTGGCACTCTTTCATAGTGAGAGTGTGCTACTAAATTCATGATGTCTTCTTCTAGATTGGCTCCAGTACAAGAAATAATTTGTACTTTATCTTGTCTAATAATTTCGGCAAAAATTTTACCAATTTCTGCTGTACTCATAGCGCCAGCCATACTTACCATCATTTTAGCTCCATTAGCCAATTGTTGTTCGTATGCTTTTGCAGCATCTACTAAAGCGGCAGAGTTGAAGTGTAAATAATGTTTTTCAATAAACTGACTGATTGGTCCTTTCATTTGTTCTTGTTTTTTTATTTTTTTTTTGAATTAAAAGTTTAACCTTTTAGTTGATACTGCAAATTAATAATTTTATATTTATTAACATTTATTTAGCAGTATTTTTTTTTAAACCTTTTTTGTATATCCTAAAATCTTTAACACATCGTCAGAAGTTTGTTGTTCAGAGAAAACTTCTGTAGCTAAAATGCCATTTTCATCGCGATCTATTAATATATGTTTAGGCTGCGGAATCAGACAGTGGTGTAAACCGCCATATCCTCCAATAGTTTCCTGATACGCACCAGTATTAAAGAAACCAATGTATAGTGGCTTTTCTTTGTTGTATTTAGGTAAATAAATAGCGTTCATATTTTGCTCTGAGTTGTAATAATCGTCACTATCACAAGTCAGGCCACCTAATAAAACCCGCTCGTAAGTATCATTCCAGCGGTTTACCGCCAACATGATAAAACGTTTGTTTATTGCCCAAGTATCCGGCAAAGTGGTAATGAATGACGAATCAATCATGTTCCATTTCTCTCTGTCATTTTGCTGTTTTTGATACAAAATCTGATAGATCGCGCCACCGCTTTCACCTACCGTAAATGATCCAAATTCTGTAAAGATGTTGGGTACATCTACTTCGGCTTCGTCACATGCAATTTTAATCTGATTGATAATTTCATCAATCATATATTGATAATCGTATTCGAATGCAAGAGAGTTTTTAATCGGGAAACCACCTCCAATGTTTAATCCGTCTAGGGTAGGGCATTCCTTTTTAAGGGCAATGTATACTTTGATACATTTTACCAACTCATTCCAATAATAGGAAGTATCGTTTATTCCGGTATTGATGAAAAAGTGAAGCATTTTTAACTCCAGTTTGTCATTCTCCTGAATTTGTTTTTTATAGAACGAAACGATGTTTTTGTATCCAATTCCTAATCTTGAAGTATAGAACTCAAATTTAGGCTCTTCTTCGGCAGCAATACGAATTCCAATTTTGAATTTTCCTTTGATTTCAGCCTGAAGTAAATCTAACTCTTCGTAGTTGTCAATAATCGGAATTGTGTTTTTATGCCCGTTATTGATCAATCTCGCAATATTACTAATGTATTCGTCTCTTTTAAATCCATTACAGATTACATAAGTACTTTTGTTGATTTTACCATTTTCTAATAAATTCTCAACAATATTTACGTCAAAAGCCGAAGAGGTTTCAATATGAATGTTATTCTTGAAAGCTTCATTCATAATGTATTCAAAATGAGAGCTTTTTGTGCAATAACAGTAGTAGTACTTGGCATCGTACTTATTTTTCTCCATTGATTTTCTGAACCAGGCTTTTGCCTTATTAATGTTCTCTGAAATCTGAGGTAGATAAGTAAACTTTAAAGGAGTTCCGTATTGCTCTACCAATTTCATCAAATCGATGTTGTGAAATTGTAGATTGTCTTTGTTTAATTTGAATTCTTCCTGAGGGAAATAGTAAGTTTGATTGATAAGGTCAGAATATTTTGTATTCATTTATTTTTTAATATTTAGGATGTGATATTTAATTTAGATGACGAAAATTCAATCTAAAATTCAAACCCTAATATTAGCAAATATAATTTCCAGCTTTTCGTGTTCTGCTTTCGAGCACAAAAAGACATCAAAACAAAATGGACTTTTACTATTATAAAAACGGTTCAACATTCTTAGTAAAGAACTGTTGAGGCGGTTTCTGTAAGAGTTAAAATGTCTTTGTTTACTGTTCGTTTTCATCGTGGCAAATGTAAAAAATAATATATACCTAAAGCAAAGCTTTTTTATTAAAAAAAGTTTAAGATTTATAATCCTGAAACGCGTCTAGAATCAATTTATTTTCAACCGATTGGTTAATTTTTATTTTTCCGATTCCTTCGATTAAGGCAAATTGAATTAATCCGTACTCATTTTTTTTGTCGTGAATCAGCAATTCGAGGATCGGATCGATGTCGTTTTCTTCGATTTTTACGTCTTCGTAAATACTCTTAATTGCGGTTTTAATTTCGGCATATTCTGCTGCTGAAATTAAGTTTTTGTGCAGTGAAATATAACTTTCCAATATCATTCCAATCGCAATGGCTTCACCGTGTAATAGTGTTGTTTTTGTTTCACTTTCTAAAAAGTAACCTTCTATGGCATGTCCTAAGGTGTGTCCAAAATTAAGGGCTTTACGAATGTTCTTTTCGGTTGGATCCTGAATAACAATGTCATTTTTTATCTCTACAGAACGGTAAATCAATTCGTCAAAATCAGCGTAATCAATTGAATTTAAATCTAAAAACTGCTTCCAGTAGGCGGAATCGTAAATCAACCCGTGTTTTAGCATTTCGGCAAGACCGGAACGCATTTCGTTTTGCGGTAGCGTTTCAAGATATTGTGTGTCAATTAATACCATTTGAGGTACGTTAATTACACCAATTTGGTTTTTTAAATTTCCTAAATCTACTCCGGTTTTTCCTCCAACAGAAGCATCAACCATAGATAATAAGGTAGTAGGGATATTGATAAAATCTACTCCGCGCTTAAAAGTCGAAGCAACAAAGCCTCCTAAATCAGTTACAACACCACCACCAAGATTAATAACAAGTGATTTTCTGTCGGCACCAAGTTCTGTCAAGACTTTCCATACTTCAATACAGGTTTCAATATTTTTATTGATTTCTCCTGCTTCAAATTCAATGATCTCAATGGTTAGATCAGTTTCCAATAAAGGTAAAAACTTCGGTAAACAATGCTCATTGGTTTGATTATCAACTATAATAAACACGTTTGAATATTTACTTTCTTTTAAGTGATGGTTTAAAGCTTCGTATGCATTTTGGTTAAAATGCACCAGATAATTATTAGCCTGAATAGATTGCATATCTCTGTCGTTGAATTGAAACCGCAAAATAAGGCATTTTTAACTAAATAATATTCAAAGTTTTGTTCTAATTTGTATTAAAACGAATCATTCTATATAAGGTTTCAAGGTGTTTGTCTGTAATTTTCTTTCAAAAAGATTGTTATGTGGCAAACTCTTGTGTTGCAAGCTGTAAAAATATAACAATGTTGTTAATGATATTGAAAAATTGGGTAGTGATTATTGACAAATATTCAAAACTCTATCTATATTTGCATAAAAAACTGACCTTAATGGAAAAAATATTTGATAACACTCAGGTTGCATTTTCGCTAAAAAGTGATACGGAACTTGACAGAGCTTATTTTCTTTTTAAAATGATCGACAGCCAGCCTTTGGTGAGGATAGGAACCGCTGTTACTAATTTTGCTATTAAAGCGCATCTTCCGGTAGAGGGATTGATTCGTGCAACCGTTTTTGACCATTTTTGTGGTGGTGTAAACGAAGACGATTGTATTACAGTGGTAGACAAAATGTTTACTAAAGGTGTTTCATCAGTGTTGGATTATTCAGTTGAAGGAAAAGAAGAAGAAGAGCAGTTTGATGCTGCTTTAGAAATGACACTAAAAACCATTGAATTTGCAAAAGAACGTCTAGCGATTCCGTTTGCAGTATTTAAGCCAACCGGTTTTGGACGTTTCGAATTATATGAAAAATTAGGCGAGAAACAAACGCTTTCTCCAGCAGAACAAGCAGAGTGGGATAGAGTAGTAGCCCGTTTTGATCATGTTTGTGCTGAAGCTCACAGAAAAGATGTGGCTTTGCTAATTGACGGAGAAGAAAGCTGGATGCAGGATGCGGCCGATGATTTGGTTACCGACATGATGCGTAAATACAATAAAGAAAAAGCGATTGTTTTCAATACTTTGCAAATGTACCGTTGGGATCGTTTGGATTATTTGAAAAAACTGCATGAAGTGGCTAAGAACGAAGGTTTCTTTATAGGAATGAAGATCGTTCGTGGTGCTTATATGGAGAAAGAAAACAAACGTGCGGAAGAGAAAAATTACGTTTCCCCAATTTGTGTTTCTAAAGAAGCTACAGATATTAATTATGATGCTGCTATACGTTATATGGCAGAGCATTTGGAAAGCATGTCCATTTTTGCGGGAACTCACAATGAATTGAGTTCTTATAAACTGATGGAAATCATGCAGGAAAAGGGAATTTCGAAAAACGATACTAAAATCTGGTTTGGACAATTGTACGGAATGAGTGATAATATCAGTTACAATTTAGCAGAGAACGGCTATAATGTTGCGAAATATTTACCATTCGGACCAGTCAAAGATGTTATGCCTTACCTGATTCGTCGTGCAGAAGAGAATACTTCAGTTGCAGGTCAAACCAGCCGCGAATTGTCTATGATTAAAGCGGAACGTAAAAGAAGAAAAGGAAAATAAATTAAAGTAAAATTCCAATACAATAAAAAATCCCAAATCCCAATCGTAACAATTGGAATTTGGGGTTTTTTATTGATTTTGTCTTATTTGTCTATTAAATCCGACGGTTTTTAAATCCGGTCAGATTTAGGTATTGAATTAAAATGAAACCTGGCATTGTAAAACGACCATTCCTAATCGGTCACTTTGTTTGTAAGCACCTGTAGGGTTTTTGTCGTAAACCGCTCTGTTTTGATAGTTTAAACTGAATTTTGGTCCCAAAGTACCGGTAGTGTAATAATTTACACCTAACTCATACATAGTCATTGGACTGTCTAATGCTTCCAAGTCTGCAATTTGTGTAGCAGCATACGGCTGGAAACGACCTTTTTTGGATTCGTTATCTGATTTTCCAAAAAGATATCCTAACTGAGCGTAATAAATATTTCCGGTTCCTACACCGATAAATCCGGCACCTGAACCGTTTATCAGAGAATTATCGCCTATAGCGGGATTGGGTGTATTAACAGACTGGATGTAATTTTTTCCGTAATTATTATTGTTAAAAGCCGCGTAAGCAGTTATAGCAGCACCTTTACTGTTAATTGGACTGTCGTAAAAAACATCAAAACCCAGTATTCTCATATCGTCGTATGCGATAGCCGCATCAGGAGTTAAGCGCCACATGGCTTTGGCTTGAGTCATATAGCCTAGTGCGATATTAAAGATTTTCTTTGTTCCTAAATACGTTCCTTTGTGGTAGGCATCTTCAAGAGATTCTTTATCGAAGAAAGAATAAGTTAAGATTCCTGCATATTGTGCTTTTGGTGTTTGTGTGCTTACCGAAGAATTAATGCCCAGATTGTCAGTTGTACTTCGGTATGGATTGGTAATAGCGGCACGATAATTAAATTTGCCCAGATCACCTTTAGCGTAAATACTTAGATTTCGGTTTCCGAATGTCGATGAAATATTAGTAAACTGCTGGTACATGGGCGTATCCAGAGTAAGATGCGAGGAAGAACTATTCGCTGAATAACGAGTTGTTCCGGCTCCCCAGGCTGTCAATCCACCGCCAATATGAAGTTTTTTACTAAAATGATATTCTCCTAAAGCATCCATAACTGAAAGCGGTGCATTTGAAGGTCCATTGTTTTGTGTGAAATTAATATTGTTCTGTCCCAGTTGAAGATGAAAGAAAATATTCTCCGTCAGCATTCCCATTGCCTGCAAACGCAAACGTCTGATGACGATATCGTAAGTATCACTAACTTCATTTGTGCCAATTTTACTTCCTTTGTTCAATTCGGAATATCTTCCCCAAACCTGAAGGTTCATTCCAAATTTGATGTATTGTGATCCGTCTTTGGAAATATTAACCACATTAAAAGGTTTTTCCTGTGCAAGAACATTGATCGTATTTGCAACAATAAATAATAAAATTAAAGCGATTCTTAAATGTGGCATTTCTTTGGTTTAAGGTTAGTTAATACTGCTTACATTCTAATTAGGAGTTGCTGAATTGAAGGTTGCTTAAGTTTTTATAAGTTCCATTCTCCAGATTGATCAATTCCTGATGTGTACCTTCTTCGGTAATTTTTCCATGATCTAAAACCAAAATTTTATCGGCGTTTCTAATAGTCGAAAGTCGGTGTGCGATGATGATGCTTGTTCTTCCTTCCATTAAAACTTCCAATGCTTCCTGAACCAGTTTTTCACTCTCACTATCTAAAGATGATGTTGCTTCATCTAATATTAAAATACTAGGGTTTTTAAGTAATGCTCTTGCGATTGCAATGCGCTGACGCTGTCCGCCTGATAATTTTACGCCACGTTCTCCTACCAGGGTTTCGAATTTCTCAGGGAAACCTTCCACAAAATTAAAAGCATTGGCTTGTTTTGCCGCGGCGATAATTTCTTCATTGGTAGCATCCGGCTTTCCGTAAGCAATGTTTTCTCTAATGGTTCCACCAAACAGAATAACATCCTGCGGAACGATACTCATATTTCCGCGAAGCTCTTCTAAATCGTAGTCATAGATGCTTTTTCCATCAACAGTAATGTCACCAGATGTTCTGTCGTAAAAGCGTAAAAGGAGCGAAGAGATAGTTGATTTTCCTGCACCGCTAGGGCCTACAATCGCAATTTTCTGACCAAATTCGGCAGTGAAATTCACCTCTTTTAATACCTCAACTTCTTTTCTGGAAGGATAACTGAAAGCAACATTTTTGAAGGAAAGATTTCCTTTGATTTTTTCAATTGGGGTAGTTCTGGTTTTGGCATTGATATCCTCCGGAGTTTCTTCTAGTAATTCAAAAACACGTTCCGTTGCGCCAACTGCTTTTTGAATCTGCGCATACATTTCGGCAATTCCGCCAAAAGAAGCACCAATAAATGTGGTGTAAAGTACAAAAGAAATCAAATCTCCTACGCCTTCCACTTCACCTTTAATGGTTAAGGTGATTCCGTACCAAACCACAGCAACGACACAGCCAAAAAGACAAAGAATGATAAAAGAAGCGAAGTAACCTCTGTATTGACCGCCTTTTATAGCGATTTTTACAATTTCTTTGATTTTATTTTTATAACGCTGAATTTCGTACCATTCGTTCGCAAAAGCTTTTACATTGCTTATTCCTTGCAGTGTTTCTTCTACAATTACCTGGCTTTCGGCTACTTTATCCTGTGTTTTCTTTCCGTACTTGCGAATGAATCTTCCAAAAACAACTGCCGCTACAGCGACCACAGGTACAATAGCCAACATCATTAGAGTTAACTTTGGACTGATGTTACCTAGAATAACAAATCCACCAATAATTAGGATCAACTGACGTAAAAATTCAGCGATGGTCGTAGTAAAAGTATCCTGTAGTTGTGAAATATCAGCACTGATTCGGCTGTTTAGTTCTCCAACACGTTTTTGAGAATAAAATGACATGGGTAGTTTTACTAAGTTTTCATACAAAGCAAAACGAATGTTTGAAAGTGAATTTTCAGTGAAATTTACAAAAAGCGAAATTCTGAAAAAAGAGAAAATAGCTTGCAGCGTAAGGATCACCATAAGTCCAACTGCAATTTCGTTAGCTCTGTTGAGATTTTTATTGGTAACGCAATCCACGAGCATACCCATTAATTTCGGAAAGGCCAGGGCAGTGGCGCTGGTTAATAAGAGAAAAATCAATCCCAAAAAGAATTTCCATTTGTGATTTTTACCGTATTTAAAAATTCGTAGTGCTTTTTGAAGTGAATTAGAGTCTAATTTAGCTTTAGGTAAATCGTTTTCTTGATATCTAGGCATTTGAGTATACTATTAAGGTATGCAAATGTATGATTATAGCCAGTGAATACAAAAGAATATTCGAAATTAGGCTTTGAGATTTTATTTTTTAACTAAATGGTAAAAAATGATGAAAAATATTTCTGTTTTAAAAGATTGATAAATAGATTACTAAAAATTATTTCGCAAAATGATGTAATTTTTCTTCAAAATAAGCTTGTAAATACAAAATCTAGTCGTAAATTTGCACTCGCAATCACAAAGGATAGCGACCTAATAAAATAGGGCGATTAGCTCAGCTGGTTCAGAGCACCTCGTTTACACCGAGGGGGTCGGG
>NZ_CAGKLC010000050.1 GCF_903469665.1 Flavobacterium sp. UGB4466
GGTAAAGGATATTTTAACTATTTCGAATATAGAAAATGAAGAATATGCAATTTATAATTTAACAGGGCAGCAAATACAGGCTGGTAGTACTCAGACAGGACAGATTGATGTCAGTAATTTGTCTAAAGGGCTATATATAATTAAAGTAAAAAGCACTAATAAGCAGTTTATGAAAGAGTAATAGGATGACAATGGGGCTATTGCTTATTGCTAAGATAGCCTCATTGTTTTTTTTTTTTTTTCAAGAGTTTGGTGTCTTATATGTTTTGCCAGAAGTAGGTTCAAAGCTCACAGGGCTAAAGAAGTAAACTAAAGAACGCGGCTTACAGTCAACCCATCACGTATAGGCAATAAAACGGTTTCGACTCTTGGGTCATTTTTCAAGAGTAGATTGTACTCCAAAAGGACTTTGGTACTAATGTCATTTGGATGAACCGGTTCCAGTATTTTTCCACTCCATAAAACGTTATCCGATAAAATAATACCGCCTTTGTTCATTTTGGGAACAATCATTTCCCAATAATTGATGTAATTTTCTTTGTCGGCATCTATGAAAACCAAGTCAAACTTGACGTCCAAAGTTGGAATGATTTCGACAGCTTCTCCTAAATGCTGGAAAATTTGTTTTCCCCAAGGGGACGCATCAAAATATTTACGTTGAAAATCGACTAATTCTTCTTTAATGTCAATGGTATGCAGTTGCCCGTTTTCCTGCATTCCCTCACACAGACACAAAGCAGCATAACCGGTATAAGTTCCAATTTCGAGAATGTTCACTGGACGAATCAATTTGGAGAGCATGCTTAAAACACGACCCTGAAAATGCCCGCTAAGCATTCTTGGGAGTAATATTTTTTGGTACGTTTCCTTATTTAGTTTAGCCAGCAATTCCGGTTCGTTTTCAGAATGTTGCTCGATATAATCTTCCAGTTCTTGAGAAATAAAATGCATCTTGTAGTATCTTCTAATTTTGAGTGTAAAAATACGAAAAATAGTGGCTCCTTTTTGGGTATAAAAAAACCATTCGTTGTAGCGAATGGTTTTAGTTTCATAAAGCGAAGAGACTATTTTTTCAAAGCCTCATTAACTTCTTTAGCTGTTTTCACCGTACCGTCTTTAGCAGCTTTAGCAGCGTTTTCTACTTTTTCAGCGCCTTTTTTAGTAGCGTCTTTCACATCTTCAGCGGCTTTTTTGGTAGCTTCTTTTACATCTTCGGCAGCATTTTCAGTTTTGCTCACTGCGCTATCCTTTACTTCTTTAATATCGGTAGTTAAAGAATCAACTTTGTTGCCAAGAGTTAATTCTTCCTCTGCAGGTTTCGGTTCCTTCTTTTCGCAAGATTGTACAGTAAATGCTAATAGAGCGATAACAGCCAGACTTAAGATTTGTTTTTTCATAAGAAATTGATTTTTTTAGATTGATTAAATTTAAAAGTTATAAAGCTGAAAAATAAAGATACACATTTTAAAATGATTGAGCTCTTTGTAAGATTATTTTCCTTTTGAGTGCAAGACAATTCTCGTGCCAAAGTTTTGAGTTTTGAAATGCTGAGCAATTTTTTTTATTCATTTTTAGAATCGAAAAGTATTTATTGTTCCATACTTTATATTTTGCTGCTTTTAAAACGTTATTTAATCACTAATATATTATCATTTTTTGCAAAATCAGTCAAAGTGATGTTGAAGATTACTGTTAATTCTTTCCCGGCTCTAACAACTCCAAGTGCTGCTGATGGGGTTGTCATTTCAAAATCACTAAAAGTCATTCGGTTAGAGCCTTGCAGCGCAAAAGTACCATCTTTATAGGCTGTTACTCTGATCTGGGTTTTATAATCTTTACTAACACCTGCTATAGTGTAAGTTCCGGTAAGATTCCAAGTGTTTTCGTTTACTTTTTCGGCAGATTTTAGAACGTATTTAATGTTTTTATGGTCTTCGGTTTCCAGAGCTTTATAAGCAACATCGTCCATGCTGCCTTTGCCGCTTTTTAAGCTTTCTGCTGATAAGGAAACAGTCAGGTTTTTTATATCTGTAATTTTCGAATCTGTAACAGTTAAAAAAGCACTTCCCACTCCGTCTGAAGATTTCATCGTCCAATCGTGTATGTTGGAAGTTCCTGCAACTTCAAAGGCCGATTTTGATAAGCTATATCTTTTTTGTGAGTTTACTTGTAAAGATAACATCAGTACTGCTGCTAATAAAATAGATTGGATCGTTTTCATTTGTATAGGTATTTGTTAAATTTAAGATCAGTTTGCGGTTCAGTTGATTTTTGATAATGAGTTACTGTCTTTTTCTTATGTCAAATTTATTACGAACGAATAGCAAAAGACCTGATAAAAATCATGGTTAGGTTTTTATTTAAAGCGTATAATAGAGAGAAAATACATTTTCTGAGAAATGTTTTAAAAAGTGATTAACTTTGCAGCATGCAAATGGAGAAAAAAGATATAAGAGCCTTAACAAAAGATCAGCTTCGCGATTTTTTTGTCGCTAATAATGACAAAGCCTTTCGTGGAAATCAAGTCTACGAATGGTTATGGAGCAAAGGAGCACACAGTTTTGAAGACATGACCAATGTTGCCAAAACAACTCGTACGATGCTGGAGGAAAATTTTGTAATCAATCATATCAAGGTAGATACCATGCAACGCAGCAGTGACGGAACCGTAAAAAATGCCGTTCGTCTGCATGATGGTTTAGTGGTAGAGTCCGTATTGATTCCAACAGAAACCAGAACAACAGCCTGCGTTTCAAGCCAGGTTGGGTGCAGTCTGGATTGTAATTTCTGTGCCACTTCACGATTGAAAAGAATGCGAAACCTGGAACCGGGAGAAATCTACGATCAGATTATTGCGATAGACAAAGAGAGTCGATTGTATCACAATCATCCGCTTTCGAATATTGTTTTTATGGGAATGGGTGAGCCTTTGATGAATTACAACAACGTCATCAAAGCTATTGATATGGTTACCTCGCCGGAAGGATTAGGGATGTCACCAAAACGTATTATGGTTTCGACTTCCGGAATTCCGAAGATGATTAAAAAAATGGCCGATGATGATGTAAAATTCAAACTGGCAGTTTCTCTGCATTCGGCTATTGATGACGTACGTGCGCGAATCATGCCTTTCAGTAAAAATTTTCCGTTAAAAGATTTGCGTGAAGCTTTGGAATATTGGTACAGAAAAACCAAAAGTAAAATCTCTTACGAATATGTAGTCTGGAAAGGAATCAATGACGACAAAGCTTCGATTGATGCTTTGGTAAAGTTTTGTAAATATGTTCCATGTAAAGTCAATTTAATTGAATACAATCCAATTGATGATGGCGAGTTTCAACAAGCTTCAGAAGAATCAATTCTGGCTTATATAAAAGCATTGGGAAATATCGGAGTAGTCGTAAAAGTACGCCGAAGCCGAGGAAAGGATATTGATGCTGCCTGCGGACAATTGGCCAATAAAGAAGGATAAATAATGTTTGGCGGTTTTGTGCTGCAAACAAACCGTTTAATAAATTTTTAAAGATGCCTTGTTCTTCAAGGCATTTTTTATAGAGCATTGCCTGAGAGCCGACACTTTTGTTGATAACGAATTCAAATTGAGACAGAAGAAAGTTTTCGGCCCGTTTTTTTTACATTAGTATTTAAATTATTGATATACTAATGTAAAATACACCGTATTTTTTTATTTAAAATAGTATATTTGGGATCGAAATGAATATTACTTCTCAAATAAAACAGCCCATCTTTAACGAGATGGAACTTTTTGAAAAAAAGTTCCATGAATCGATGACCTCAAAGGTGGCTTTATTGAATCGTATTACCTATTATATCGTAAACCGAAAAGGAAAACAAATGCGTCCTATGTTTGTTTTTCTAACCGCTAAAATGGTTTCTGAAGGTATTGTAAACGAAAGAACCTATCGCGGAGCTTCTGTAATCGAACTTATTCATACCGCTACTTTGGTACACGATGACGTGGTAGACGATAGCAATCGCCGTCGTGGATTTTTCTCAATCAATGCACTTTGGAAAAATAAGATTGCCGTTTTGGTAGGAGACTATTTGTTGTCAAAAGGACTGTTACTCTCTATTGATAATGGCGATTTTGATTTATTGAGAATCATTTCTGTCGCTGTTCGCGAAATGAGTGAAGGCGAATTGCTTCAAATTGAGAAAGCAAGAAGACTGGACATCACCGAAGAAGTATATTACGAAATCATCCGAAAGAAAACAGCGACACTTATTGCGGCTTGTTGTGCACTTGGTGCAAAATCGGTAATTGAAGATGATGCTCAGGTCGAGAATATGAGAAAATTTGGTGAACTGATCGGAATGGCTTTTCAAATCAAAGATGATTTATTTGATTATAGCGAAGAAGCGATCGGTAAACCAACCGGAATCGATATTAAAGAGCAAAAAATGACTTTGCCTTTAATTCATGTTTTAAATACTTGTACCCCGCAAGAAAAAAAGTGGTTGATAAACTCCATCAAAAACCACAATAAAGACAAAAAACGCGTCAAAGAAGTTATTGCTTTCGTAAAAGGTAATAATGGATTGGCTTACGCCGAACAGAAAATGGTACAATTTCAGCAGGAAGCACTTTTGTTGTTGGATAATTTTTTAGATTCTGAGTTTAAAGATGCCCTTGTTTTAATGGTAAACTACGTTATTGAAAGAAAGAAATAGTTTTTTTTAATTAGATAATCAGGAAATTTGTTAATTAGAAAATTGATTTACTTTGTTGTAAATGAATGTTTTAATTGTGTTTTTTTTGGAATTTGTAATTTTTTTATTGATTTTTTTTCCATTCTCATGCAACCATTTCAAAACGTTATGCGTCTATGCTAATAGAAGTCTGTTACTAAACCAAAACCAACCGCTTATTAATGAAAATTATTCATTTACATCAGGAAGAAACCGAAATTATAAAGTTGGCTGTCGAGAATAATCGGCAAGCACAGCAACAAATTTACAGTCGGTTTTCTTCAAAAATGTTAAGTGTTTGTCGACAGTATATAAAAGACATTCAATTGGCCGAAGATGTGATGATAACCGCTTTTATGAAAGTGTTTACCAATTTAAGCAGATTTGAGCACAAAGGAAGTTTTGAAGGTTGGGTCAGGCGGATTATGGTAAATGAATGTATTTCATATTTAAGAGTTCATAAAAAAGTAAAGTTTAGTGAAGAAGAAATTTATATCGAAGAGAGTTTCAATGCCATTGACAGTCAGTTTTCGATCGATCAGATTCAGTTCTTAATTGATGCTTTACCGGAAGGTTATAAAATGGTTTTTAATTTATACGCCATAGAAGGTTACAAACACAATGAAATTGCTAAGATGTTAGGGATTAATGAAGGTACATCGAAATCGCAATTATCGCATGCCAGGAAAATGCTGCAAACACAAATTAATAGTCTAAAAAAACAAGATAATGGAACCGAATAATTTTGAAAAGGATTTCCGTGAAAAACTAAACCAACGTAAAATTGAACCAAGTGATAAAGCCTGGGATCGATTGGATGCGATGTTGAGTGTTGCTGAAGAAAAGAAAACAACGATCGATCTTCGTTCACGACAAGCCGGGAAAAAGAAATGGATGTATGTTGCGGCAAGTTTGGTTGGTTTTTTATGGGTTGGAACTTTCTTTTTTAACCAAAAGAAAAATACAGATGTAACACCAAAAGACATTATAGTGGTTAAGGAAGATGCTAAGAAAGATTCGGTTGTAAAGCCAACTTTTGATACCAATATAGGGGTTGAAGAAGCAGTAGCAGTTTCAGAAGAAAAAACAATTAAAAAGTCAGTTCAACAAGAAAAGCATCAGGAATCAAAATCGAATAAAATCATTGCAAATAAACCCAATGCAATAGCGGAGTCTTCAATCATCATCAAAAACAATCCTGAAAAACAATCAATCAATCCACAGCCTTTAATGGCTAAAAATCCTGAAAAAGAAACGGCAGATCAGTTGCTGGGAACAGCTGAAAAAGTAATCGTCGCTGAGAATGCTGTCAAGCCAAAATCAAAAGTAAAAATTAATGCCAATGATTTGCTTCAACAGGTCGATGGTGAATTAGAGCTTTCGTTTCGTGAAAAGGTAATTACAAAAGTCAATAAAAATTACCAAACGGTAAAAGTGGCTTTGGCCAATCGAAATCAGCAGGAATAAAGTTTCCAACTCCAATCAGGAACGTGCTGTTGGAGAAAATCAAAAATTAAAGATCAAAAAAATAATTCCGATAGTTGTCGGGCAGGCTTTTAGTGCCAATTTTTAATCCAATTAAAAATTGAGAATTAAAAAATAATTGTTTGTAATTCACATTTTACATTTTACATTTCGCAATTAGAAAAAAAACATCAATCAACAATCAAATTTTAAAAAAAACAGTCATGAAAAATTTTACCATTCACCTCGTTATCCTCGTCTTCTTATTTGTAAGTAAAGTTATGGGACAGGAAACTTTTGAATTAAAAGCGAGAAAAATTGCCAACAAAATAGAGAAAGTTACCAAAGAGGAAAAAGAAGCTTTGAAAGAAGAAATTGAAGCAATTAATGTTCAGTTGTCTGAAGGGAAAATCACTCAGGAACAAGCCGACAAGCGTAAAAAGGAATTAGCAGAAGCCAGAGCGGTTATTATCGAAGAAAAAGTAACACTGGCGCAAAATGAGTTAAATGATTTGGTGCAGCAAAAAGTAGACGGAAAAATCAAGGAAGGGAATTATAAAAGTGGACGTGCTTTGATTGTTCATTGGAATGACATAGAATGGAAGGACAATAATAAAAAAAGAAAAGATTCTATACGCGGCGAAAGAAGAACGACATCGCAGTTTGTATTTGCAGCAGGTTTGAATAATATGATGGTTGATGGTAAATTGCAGGATGCTAAATATAGGTTTACAGGATCGCATTTTTACGAATGGGGATTTACCTATAACACCAGGTTAATGAAAAACGATAATTTATTACACGCTAAATACGGATTGTCTTTAATGTATAATAATATTCGCCCGAGAGATAATAAATATTTTGTAGTCAATGGAAACCAGACAGAATTGCAAACCAATGCGATTCATTTAGAGGAATCCCGTTTTAGAAATGTGTACATCGCAGTGCCAATTCATTTAGAGTTTGATTTTTCAAGACCAAAAGTGAGTAACGGAAAAACGTATTTTAGAACACATGATAGTTTTCGCTTTGGAATTGGAGGTTACGCAGGAGTCAATGTAAAATCCAAACAAATCTTAAAATACGATCAGGATGATTTAGATTATAAGACAACTATAAAAGGAGATTACAATGTGAATAATTTTATTTACGGATTGAGTTCTTACATTGGTTATAAAGAAATGAGTTTGTATTTGAAATACGATTTAAACCCATTGTTTAGGAATAATACTGTAAAAGAAAATAATATTTCATTGGGATTAAGATTTGATTTTAATTAAGAATACAATTGATTAGTTAGTGGAAAGAGCGCTTCGAAAGAGGTGCTTTTTTTTATTTAAAATTGCCCGATTTCATGGGGGATTTGTGTAATTTTACATCCTTCAAATTTTATAAATATTTTACGTTTTGATTTCACAAAGTACGATTGATGCTGTTTTTGATGCTGCTCGAGTAGAGGAGGTTATTGGTGATTTTGTTAATTTAAAACGAGCCGGAAGTAACTTTAAAGGGTTAAGTCCATTCTCAGATGAGCGCTCTCCGTCGTTCATGGTTTCGCCTGCAAAGGGAATCTGGAAAGATTTTAGTACGGGAAAAGGAGGTAATTCAGTTAAGTTCCTGATCGAACATTCACAGTTTACCTATCCGGAAGCCATTCGATATCTGGCCAGAAAGTACAATATAGAGATTGAAGAAACAGAACAGACGGATGCTGAAAAAGCAATGACAGATGTTCGCGAAAGTATGTATCTGGTTTCGGAATTTGCGAAAGACTATTTTCATAAAATACTTTTAAATTCAGAAGAAGGAAAAGCAATAGGACTTTCTTATTTTAAGGAAAGAGGTTTTACCAATGAAACCATCAAAAAATTTAGTTTAGGATATTCACCTGAAACCTGGGATGCTCTTACCAAAGAAGCTCTGGGGAAAGGGTATAAGCTGGAGTTTCTGGAAAGTACCGGTTTGACCATTCCAAGAGAAGACCGTCCGTTTGACCGTTTCAAGGGGCGTGTGATGTTTCCCATAGAAAGCATGTCCGGACGTGTTTTGGGTTTTGGAGGGCGTATTCTGACCAATGATAAAAAAGCCGCTAAATACTTAAACTCGCCTGAGAGTGATATCTACCATAAAAGTAAAGTACTTTATGGAATTTTTCAGGCCAAACAAGCGATTGCAAAACAAAATAACTGTTATCTGGTTGAAGGATATACGGATGTGATTCAGTTTCATCAGGCTGGAATCGAGAATGTGGTAGCTTCATCAGGAACCGCTTTAACACCGGACCAAATTCGTCTGATCAACCGATTAACGAGAAATATAACCGTTTTATTTGACGGAGATGCTGCAGGATTACGTGCTTCTGTTCGTGGGATCGATTTGATTCTGGAAGAAGGAATGAATGTAAGAGTTTGTGCTTTTCCCGATGGAGAAGATCCGGACAGTTTTGCACGAAAAAATTCGCACGATGATCTGGTTGCTTATTTAGAAGAAAACAGTAAAGATTTTATACAGTTTAAAGCCTCTCTCTTAATGAAAGAAGCGAAAAACGATCCTATAAAAAAAGCCGACCTGATTCGGGATATGGTCAATAGTATCTCGAAGATTCCGGATCGTATCCAGCGTGAAATTTATACTCAGGAATGTGCCCGAATCATGGATATTTCTGAGCAGGTATTGGTGAGTACTTTGGCACAATTAATTCAAAAAGATCTTGCAGAAGCAGGCAAAAAGCAAAAGCAGGAGCAAAGACCTTTTGAAGTACACAGGAATCAGCCTGCAAAACAGACCGGTTATTCCGGGGGCGATCCCGAAGACCCAAGGACAGGGCCGCCTGAGGATTATTATCCGGGAGAACCGTCGTATGCACAAGAGCCGACGGAGAAAGTTGATATTTTATACCGTTTAGAACGAAAAGTAATCGAAATCCTGCTGCTTTATGGTGATAAGACGGAGGAGTTTGAAGATGTACTTTTAAAAACGAATGAAGAGGGCGAAGTGATAATGGTCTCTGAAATGAAAAATTATAAAGTCTATCAGCGTATTTATTTGAGTTTGCAGGAAGATGAGGTAGAACTTTCTAATAATTTGTTCCGTGATATCTTTACAGACTTAATCGGGTTTTACAATCAGCATGAAAAATTTAGTCTCGAGCAATATTTAATGCGCCTGCAGCCTGATTTTGCTCAGGAAGTTACGGATATTTTAATGGAAGATGAAAGATTGGCTCTTCACGATTGGGAAGGACAGAATATCTTTTCAAAAATGAAGCATGAAACGATTGCGCAATACGTTACCGAAACGATTATGTCAATGCGTTGGTTTTTGGTAGGCAAAATCATTGATGAATTAAAAAGCTCTATAAAACCTGATAATTCAGATAATACAGAGCTTTTGTCTATGGTTGTCGATTACTCAAAATTAGTTAATTCATTCGCGAAAAAACTAGGAAGAGTAATGTCGCGATACCATTAAATAATTTCTAAAGTCTTAGCTTTGTTTACTAAGTCAACTAAATTAGTAACATTTAATTTAGTCAATAATCTTAATTTGTAAGTACTGATTGTTTTTTCGTTCAGGTTTAAGATTTTAGAGATTTCATTGTTCTTTTTACCATCGCTTAAATAACGTAAAACTTCGATCTCACGATTTGAAAGTTTTCTGTACAAACGCTCGCTTTTGCTTTGTTTAGCAATAAGGGCCATGTTTTTACGTACGGTTTCGTTGATGATAATTTTTCCTTCGTGTACCTTAATAATAGAAATACCTAAAGTTTCAAGTTTTTCTGTTTTGTGTACATAACCGGAAACTCCTGCTTTAATAGCGTTTGGAGCATACATTTGTTCAGCGAGGTCACTAAAAATTACAATTTTTGTTTTTGGGAAATTCTTCAGGATGGATTTTACTTCGAAGATACTTGAAAGTCCTTCCAGTTCTAGATCTAGAATCAGGATATCGATTTCTTTCGTCTGAAGGATATCTCTAACCATTGAAAAATTGCCTACGTTGGCAACAATTGAAATTTGATCGTGGTCTTTAAAATAAGACTTAACGCCAAAGTGAGTCACAGGATGATTGTCTGCAAGACATACTTTAATCATAATTTTTACCTTTTTTAGAATTGTTCATGTTTTTGGAACTGTAAAATTAATAAATAAATTCTGTAATTAATTGCAGACAAATGTTAAAAAGTATTATTTTAACGTTTTTGGTATAATACAGACCGGAATTGGATCCATTTTATGCTTGTTACTGGTGTTTAAACGTTTATAAATTTCGAAGACAATTTTCTCTCTCTCGCTAAAGTCATCCCCCGTATTTCCTGAATCCGAGGCTAACATTGCCCATTCAAGTTCGTCATAACTGGCGCCTAATTGATCCTCATCGGTGCGATTATCGCCAAATAATCCATCTGTAGGTGCTGCGCTTAAAATTGACTCCGGAATTGTTAAAAATGCCCCTAAAGCATATACATCTGATTTCATTAAGTCGGCAATTGGACTTAAATCGACACCTCCGTCTCCATATTTAGTGTAAAATCCTACCCCAAAATCTTCTACTTTATTTCCTGTTCCCGCTACAAGCAAACCATGAATTCCTGCTAAATAATATAAAGAGGTCATTCTTAAACGGGCACGCGTATTGGCTAGGGATAAATTTACTTTCGCTTCATCGTCCGTTTGAGGTACAGCGCTTTTAAAAGCTTCAAAAGTGGCGGTTAAATCCGTTTCTACACTTGAAACATTTGGAAAACGTTTCTTTAATTGCTCAATATGTTCTCTTCCTCTTGAAACCTGATTGGCAGCCTGATGAATTGGCATTTCAACACATAAAACGGTTAAGCCGGTTTGTGCACACAAGGTAGAAGTCACTGCAGAGTCAACTCCGCCTGAAATCCCAATTACAAAACCATTAACTTTTGCTCGGGTTGCATAATTTTTTAACCACTCTACAATGTGGGCGTTTACTTTTTCTGTCTGAATAGTGCTTTTTTTAGCCATAATAGTTCAAGATTTAAGATACAGGGATGTATATTTGCACAAATATTTTTAAGCATAGTTTGTTTAAAATATGAGCAACACAAATCTAATTAAAATAAAATGAAAATATATCGCTTAGCAGTGGTTCTGTGCTTGTTTTTTTTGTCTTGTGACCAGAAAACCAAAGTCGAAAAAGCAGTAGAAGAAATTCCGGTCGACATTAAAGTAGAGCGTTTTGATAAGGTGTTTTTTGAGACTAAACCAGAGGATTTAGCTAAAGTAAAAAAACAGTATCCTTTCTTTTTTCCGGCAGGAAATGATGATAATGTCTGGCTTAAGAAAATGCAGGATCCCATCTGGAAAGAAGTTTATACCGAGGTTCAGAAAAAATACAGCAATTTTGAGCCTGTCCGCGAAGAATTCAATGCGCTTTTTCAGCATGTAAAATATTACTTCCCTAAAACGAAAACGCCAAAAGTTATCACTGTAATTGGGGAAATGGATTATAATGCCAAGGCTATATATGCAGACACTCTGGTAATTGTAGCGTTGGAATTGTATTTGGGGAAAGATCATAAATTTTATGAATTCCCAAATTATCTAAAACAAAATTTTGAAGAGAAGCAAATTATGCCCGACGTGGTTTCGAGTTTCGCTTATCGAAATATCCCGGCATTTCCGGATAAAAATTTAGTTTCCCAAATGATTTTTGAAGGGAAGCAATTGTATGCGAAAGATTTGTTGTTGCCCAATTATACTGATGCTGAAAAAATAGGTTACACACCTGAACAAATAAAATGGAGCCAGGAAAATGAAGCCTATATGTGGCGCTATTTTATTGAAAGCGAAATGCTGTACAGCGATGATCCGAAACTAACTACCCGATTTATAGTGCCTGCTCCGTTTTCTAAATTCTACTTAGAAATTGACAACGATTCTCCGGGAAGAATAGGGGCTTGGTTAGGATGGCAAATTGTACGGTCGTATATGAAGAATAATAACGTAACTTTGCCGGAATTATTAAAAACAGAAGCAAAGGTAATCTTTGAAAAGTCAAAATATAAACCTAAGAAATAATGTCAAATACAATAAAATCAGAAATTAAATTCAATATAGAATTAGACGAAAACCGTGTTCCGGAAAGATTATCATGGACGGCAAAGGACGGTGGAGTAGAAGCAGAGGAAGCAAAAGCAATTATGCTGTCAATTTGGGACAGTAAAGCGAAAGAAAGTATGCGTATCGATTTGTGGACCAAAGATATGCCGGTAGACGAAATGAAAATTTTCTTTCACCAGACTTTGGTGGCTATGGCGGATACTTTTAAACGTGCCACTGACGACGAGAAGATGTCAGATACTATGAAAGACTTTTGTGATTATTTTGCAGAGAAACTGGAGCTGACGAAATAAGTAGTTGAAATTCCAATATAAAAAATCCCAAATTCCAATAGTAAAACTTGGAATTTGGGATTTTTTATTGATTATTTTGGGATTTGGAATTTCCTCTATTGGGGTCTAAAATTCCGAGTTGTTTTTAAAAACCTCCTGATTTACTTCATCAATATAGGTTAAAAGATCTTCTTTTCCTGTAGCTTCAGTAGATGAAGTTACAAAATATTGAGGCATTTCAGACCAGTTATTGGCAAACATTTGTTTTTTGTAAGCTGCGACGTGAGAATCGATTTTTACTTTACTGATTTTATCTGCTTTGGTAAAAATGATGCAAAATGGTATTTCGCTTTCTCCCATGTAAGACATAAATTCAATGTCGATTTTTTGTGCTTCATGACGAATGTCAATTAAAACAAAAGCGCAAACTAATTGCTCTCGGGTTTCAAAATAATCCGTGATGAATTGCTGGAAAACGGATTTGGTTTTCTTAGATACTTTAGCATAACCATAACCCGGTAAATCGACCAGAAACCAATTGTTATTAATCTTAAAATGATTGATTAACTGTGTTTTTCCAGGTCGCCCTGATGTTTTGGCTAAATTCTTATGATTCGTAAGCATGTTGATCAAAGAGGATTTACCTACGTTTGATCTTCCGATAAAAGCATATTCCGGTAAAAAATCCTTCGGGCATTTTGATACTTCAGAATTACTTACAATGAATTCGGCGGTATTAATTTTCATGTTTTTTATTTTTAAAACCTCCTAAAAGTCGAAAGTTAGATGCTATAAATTCTTTTTAACGAGCCATTCTTCCAGGATTTTGTTGAATTCCTGAGGGTGCTCCATCATAGCAGCGTGTCCACATTTGTCTATCCAGTACAAAGTTGAATTAGGCAATAATTTATCAAATTCTTCGGCAACATTTGGGGGAGTAACGGCATCATTTTTACCCCAGATAATGCAGGTTTCTGTGGTCATCTTTGGTAAATCTTTGGCCATATTATGACGAATAGCACTTTTGGCAATCGTCAAAGTTTTGATGAGTTTGATACGGTCATTAACGGTTGCGTACACTTCGTCAATAAGCTCTGGTGTAGCAATTGCAGGATCGTAGAAAACATCTTCAGCTTTCTTTTTGATGTATTCGTAATCGCCTCTTTTGGGGTAGCTGTCACCCATTGCGCTTTCGTAAAGTCCTGAGCTTCCTGTAATTACCAGTCCGGCAACTTTTTCAGGATATAGCTTTGTGTGGTACAGTGCAATGTGACCGCCTAAAGAGTTGCCTAATAGTATAACCTGATCAAATCCTTTAAAAGTGATAAAGTCTTTTACATACTTGGCAAAGCTTTTTACGTTTGTTTTTAAAATGCTTTGAGTATAGATTGGCAAATCCGGGATCACAACTTTGTATCCTTTTGTTGGAAAATATTCGGCTACAGCATCAAAGTTACTAAGGCCTCCCATTAAGCCATGTAAAATAACGATAGGAGTTCCTTCTCCAGCTTCATAATAGCTGTATTTGCCTTCTTTTTTGTAGTGTTTGTCCATTTAATTTAATGCCAATTTCAATTTGGACAAATATAGGGTTTAATAAATAAAAAAGGATTTTTGCTGTCGTTTTTTAACTAGATAATTTTAGTATAATTTATAAGTGGTTAGAAATCAGTATGAAGTGGTGTTTTTTGTCGGTTTTTTAAATGTTAAGAAATCGGCAGAATAGCTAAATTTTTAAGAAAAATAGCGCGTAATTTTTTTGAATGATTAGTGTTATTGATAATTCGTTAATAATAAGTTAATGTATTGATCTTCTATCTGTTATGCAAAGTGGGGCGTAAGTGGTTAAACTTATTAACAAAGTGGTACATTGTGGTAAAATGTGGTAATATTTTTTATATTTTTGTCCTATAACATATTAATGAATTTTCTTGAACACAATTGTTGGAACATATGAGTGTAAAGTCGATGCTAAAGGGAGGCTGATGTTGCCTGCACCTTTGAAAAAGCAATTGACTTCCTCTCTTCAGAACGGATTTGTTTTGAAGCGTTCGGTTTTTCAACAGTGTTTAGAATTGTATCCAATGAGTGAATGGGATCTGATGATGCAAAAAATCAACAAGCTGAATCGCTTTGTAAAAAAGAACAATGATTTCATTCGAAGATTTACGGCAGGTGTGAAAGTGGTAGAGATTGATGCATTGGGGCGATTGCTGGTTCCGAAAGATTTGGTGACCTTTTCGGGTATTTCTAAAGATGTGGTTTTTTCATCTGCGGTTAATATTGTGGAGATTTGGGATAAGGATTTATATGAAAAATCAATAAGCGGCGAAGATATGGATTTTGCAGATTTAGCCGAAGAAGTAATGGGAAATATTAATGACGACGACAATGGAATATCATAATCCGGTTTTGCTTCATCCTACAGTTGATGGTTTAGATATTAAACCTGACGGCATTTATGTAGATGTTACGTTTGGCGGTGGGGGGCATTCAAAAGAAATTTTGAGACGATTAGGGCCAAACGGGAAATTATTTGCTTTTGATCAGGACGAAGATGCGCTTGCCAATGCACTACCGGATGAACGGTTTACCTTAATTAATGAGAATTTCAGATTCATAAAAAGGTTTTTGCGTTTTCATGGTGTTAAAGGTGTAGATGGAATTTTGGCTGACCTGGGTGTTTCATCTCATCAGTTTGACGTTCCGGAGAGAGGTTTCTCAACAAGATTTGATGCCGGACTGGATATGCGGATGAGTCAGAAAAATGATTTAAATGCTTATCGGGTGGTTAACGAATATGAAGAACAGGATTTACGTCGTGTTTTTTTTGATTATGGGGAGTTGAAGAACGCGCCGGTTTTAGCAAGAACAATTGTAGAAGCAAGACAAGGCTATCCAATCAAAACGACAGATGAACTGAAAGAAGTTCTGAAGAAATATCTGCCGGAAAAAGTTCGAAACAAAATACTGGCTCAGATTTACCAAGCGATTCGAATCGAGGTGAATCAGGAAATGGATGTTCTAAAAGAGTTTATTGAGCAGTCTTTGGAAATTTTAAAACCAGGCGGAAGATTCTCTGTCATCTCTTATCATTCTTTAGAAGACAGACTGGTAAAAAGATTCATCAAAAACGGAATGTTTGAAGGAGAACCAGAAAGAGATTTTTACGGAAACTTTTCAGTTCCGTTTAAAACGATAGGGAAACTGATTGTTCCGGATGAGGCTGAGATTAAAATCAACAACAGAGCAAGAAGTGCTAAATTAAGAATTGCTGAGAAGATATAGTTTGTGAGATGTTGGTTGTGAAATGTGAGTTTGACCATAAGCAGTTAAACGGTCGAACGATTCAACAATTAAACAGATTAGTATAATATATAGGTAGAAAAGATGAAAAGTGGTGTATTTGATATATTAAAAGCAAGGTTTCTGATCAACGATGATGCAGTAAAAAACTGGCGTTTCATTGTTTTTATTATTCTGCTTGCCATTTTGATGATCGCCAATACACAGCGTTACGAACAGAAGGTTTTTGAAATCGCAAAACTGAACAATGAAGTCAAAGAATTGCGATCTGAATTTGTAGACCGCCGTTCAGAGTTAATGAAGTTAAAAATGGAATCGACGATATCGGATAAAATGCTGGAGAAGAAAATTTTCCCATCCACAGTTCCTCCGATTAAAATAGAAGTAAAAAAAGAAGAAGAAAAAAGTTTCTTTAAAAGAATATGGCAGTAGAAGATAAACATATATCCTACAGAATTTACCTCGTAGCAGTTTTCATCTTTGTGATGGCAATTGCTATTGTTGTTAAGTTAACCAATATTCAATGGGTAGAAGGAGATTATTACAGAAAACTGGCGAAACAGCGTACCGTTAGAAATTTTGTAATTCCGGCAAACAAAGGAAATATCTATTCGGCTGACGGAAGTTTATTGGCTACATCTATTCCGAATTATGAAATTCGTTTCGATGCTAAAGCGCCAAAAACAGAGACTTTTGAAAAATACGTAAAAGCATTATCCGATTCATTGGCTACCGTTTTAGACAGACCGGCAGGTTATTATCAGCAGGAATTAAGAAAAGCCAGAGCCAACAAAAATCGTTATTATCTGATTGCCCGCAATTTGAGTTATACCGAATATGTGAAAATTAAAGGTTTTCCTTTGTTTAATCTGGGCGCTTTTAAAGGAGGGATAATTGTTGAACAGGAAACCGTTAGAAAACATCCGATAGGTAAAATTGCAGAACGAACCATTGGTTACGATCGAATTGACCCTGCAACCGGAATCGAAGTTGGTAAAGGAATCGAATGGGCCTATAAAAGTTATCTGAACGGGAAAGACGGAAAAATTTTAAAGCAAAAAATTGCAAAAGGACAATGGAAGCCTATTCGCGATTTAAATGAAGTAGATCCTGTAGACGGTTATGATGTGATTTCGACCATTGATGTTTTTATTCAGGATATTGCACATCATGCTTTATTAAAGCAATTGGAAGATTACGAAGCCGATCACGGTTGTGTGGTGGTAATGGAGACCGAAACGGGGCATGTAAAAGCAATCTCGAATCTGGGAAGATCAGAAGACGGATCGTATTATGAAACTACAAATTACGCTATAGCCGAGTCCCATGAGCCGGGATCGACATTTAAATTGGTCGATTTAATGGCGATTTTAGAAGATAAAGTAGCCGATACAAGTACTGTTTTTGACAGTCATGGAGGAGAAATGAGGTATTACGGACGTGCTGTTCGTGATTCGCACAGAGGTGGTTACGGGAAAATTTCGCTGGCACGAGGATTTGAACTTTCGTCTAATACCGTAATGGTTCAGGCTGTGTATGACAATTACAAAAGCAATCCGTCAAAGTTTGTAAATCATATTAATTCGTACGGATTAAATAAAACATTAGGATTGCATTTTAAAGGGGAAGGAAGGCCATATATTCCACAACCCGGAGACAAACACTGGTCAGGAGTTTCACTTCCGTGGATGGCTTTTGGTTATGGAGTTTCGGTTACGCCAATGCAAACACTGGCGCTTTATAATGCCGTTGCAAACAATGGAGTGATGGTTAAGCCACAGTTTGTTTCGGAAATTAAAGAATGGAACAAAACGATTAATAAGTTTGAGGTAGAAGTTATCAATCCGAAAATATGTTCGCAGGAAACCATCGACAAAGTAAGAGCAGTATTGCTCAATGTGGTAAAAAAGGGAACGGGCTCTAAGCTGTATTCGAAAGATTTTTCGATGGCAGGAAAAACCGGAACAGCACAGGTGAATTATGGTGGAAAAGAAGGAAAATCAGGCTTGTATTATGCCTCTTCATTTGTGGGGTACTTTCCGGCTGAACATCCTAAATATTCTTGTATAGTAGTAGTGCATAAGCCTAATACATCAAAAAACAATTATTACGGAGCAGATGTTGCCGGGCCGGTTTTTAAAAGAATCGCCCAAAAAATATTTACAGATGCACCGTCAACCAATAGAATAAAAAGACTGGATTCAAGAATTCCAAAACAAGATGACAGTTATAATAAATATACGGCAGAAGCCAATAAAAAAATAAATCAGGTTCCTAATTTAAAAGGTATGCCGGGTATGGATGCAGTGGCATTATTAGAAAACCTTGATTTAAAAGTGAGAGTTATCGGAGTAGGAAAGGTTAAAAAACAGTCTATTCAACCCGGACAAAATATTAGTAAAAACACAATCATAGTATTAGAATTATCGTGAAAATACTGAAAGACATATTATACAAAGTAGCGATTGAGTCTGTAACAGGTTCAACGGAAATCGATATACATAAAATTGATTTTGACTCAAGAAAAATTGAGGCAAATGATGTTTTCGTGGCTATTCGCGGATCACTTTCAGATGGTCATGATTATATTGAAAAAGCAATCGAATTAGGTGCAATTGCGATTATTTGTGATACGCTACCTGAAAACATTGAAAAAGGAATAACCTATATAAAAGTAAAAGATACTAATGCGGCTCTGGCTTTTATGGCAGCCAATTACTTCGGAAATCCATCCGAAAAGTTAAAGTTGGTTGGAGTTACCGGTACAAACGGAAAGACTACCATTGCATCATTGTTGTTTCAGTTGTTTCAAAAAGCAGGTTTTAAAGTTGGCTTATTGTCAACCGTAAAAATCATTGTCGATGAGACTGAATTTCCTGCCACACATACCACTCCGGATTCGATTACAATCAATCATTATCTGAATGAAATGATCGAAGCGGGTGTTACGCATTGTTTTATGGAAGTTAGTTCACACGGGATTCACCAAAAACGAACAGAGGCACTGCATTTTGTTGGAGGAATTTTTACGAATTTGTCACACGACCATTTGGATTATCACCCAACTTTTGCGGAATACAGAGATGTGAAAAAATCGTTTTTTGATTCTTTGCCTAAAACAGCTTTCGTTTTGTCTAACATCGATGATAAAAACGGATCGGTAATGCTGCAAAATACAGTAGCCAGAAAGTTTACCTACGCTTTAAAAACGTATGCCGACTTTAAAGCGCAGATTCTGGAGAGTCAGTTGTCGGGTTTATTACTGAAAGTTAATGATAATGAAGTTTGGGTAAAGCTAATCGGAACGTTTAATGCTTACAACGTTTTGGCAATTTACGGAACGGCTGTAGAGTTAGGAATGGATAGTCTCGAAGCGTTGCGCTTACTGTCTGATTTAGAAAGTGTTTCGGGGCGTTTTCAGTATATCGTTTCAGAAGGAAACATTACAGCAATAGTTGATTATGCACATACTCCCGATGCTTTAGATAATGTTTTAAAAACGATTAATGATATCCGTACCAAAAACGAGCAGCTGTTAACAGTTGTAGGTTGTGGTGGAAACAGAGATAAAACCAAAAGGCCTATAATGGCAAAAATTGCTACAGATTTGAGCGATAAGGCAATTTTAACCTCAGATAATCCAAGAAATGAAGATCCTGAAGTGATTTTAGATGAAATGGAGAAAGGCGTTGAAGCTCACAATTATAAAAAAATATTGAGAATTTCAGATAGAAAACAAGCGATTAAAACGGCTTGTCAGTTGGCTCAGCCCAATGATATTATCCTAATTGCAGGGAAAGGGCATGAAACGTATCAGGAGATAAATGGGGTGCGTCATCATTTTGATGATATGGAAACGGTAAAGGAAATTTTAGAACAACTAGGAAAATAAAAGTTTAATCGATGAATTGATTATTCGTTTAATCGAATAATTATTAAATCAAGAATAAACGAATAAACAAATCAACGATTAACCAAATAAACAAAGATATATGCTATACTATTTATTTGAATATTTAGACAAAACATTAGATGTACCGGGAACGGGTGTTTTTCAGTACATCACTTTCAGATCGGCTTTGGCATTTATGCTTTCGTTGCTTTTGTCAACGATTTACGGAAAAAGAATTATAAACTTTTTACGTAATCAGCAAGTTGGTGAAACCGTTCGTGAGTTAGGTCTTGCAGGTCAAAATGAAAAAGCAGGAACTCCAACAATGGGAGGACTGATTATCATTTTTGCAACGCTGGTACCGGTTTTGTTATTTGCTCGTTTGCATAATATCTATATCGTATTGCTTATTGTAACGACGCTTTGGATGGGTAGTATTGGTTTTGTGGACGATTATATCAAAATATTCAAAAAGGACAAACAAGGACTTAAAGGGATTTTTAAAGTGATCGGACAGGTTGGTCTTGGAATCATTGTGGGATCTGTTTTGTATTTTAATCCTGCTGTTACCGTTAGAACCGATACAGGGAGAACCGATGTTTTTAAAACAGCTACGAACAATTCAACTATAGTTTTGCCGGCACCAGTAGAAGAAAAATCTACAGCAACTACAATTCCTTTCGTAAAAAATAATGAATTTGACTATGCTGAAGTTTTAGCCTGGACAGGTGAAGGGTATGAAAAATGGGCCTGGCTGATTTTTATTCCGGTGGTTATTTTTATCATCACAGCGGTTTCTAACGGAGCTAATTTAACGGATGGTATTGACGGACTCGCGGCCGGAACTTCGGCGGTTTCTGTACTCGCACTCGGGATATTTACATTCGTTTCCGGGAATATTATTTTCTCCAACTATCTGAATATAATGTACATTCCCAATTCGGGAGAAATGACCGTGTTTATATCCGCATTTGTGGGAGCTTTAATTGGGTTTCTGTGGTACAATTCATTTCCGGCATCTGTATTTATGGGAGATACAGGAAGTTTGACCATTGGAGGAATTATTGCTGTTTTAGCGATTGCCGTTCGTAAAGAGATATTGATTGTTTTATTCTGCGGAATTTTCCTTGCCGAAAGTGCTTCCGTAATTATTCAGGTGACTTATTTTAAATATACAAAAAAGCGTTTCGGAGAGGGACGAAGAATTTTCCTGATGTCACCGCTGCATCATCATTATCAGAAAAAGGGATATCATGAAAGTAAGATTGTGACCCGCTTCTGGATTGTTGCTGTAATGTTAGCCATATTGTCAATCGTTACTTTAAAACTAAGATAGTTTTGAATTAAAAATTGAGAATTAAAAATTGAAAGTTCTTAGAAAGGAAAGAAAATATTATTCAGGGTAAATCCTTTCTTTTCGCGGTTAGAATTGTCAATTTATATAAATATCTGACGGCCGAAAAGAAAGAGTTTGTTTTGAGTAAGCAGATTCTAAGATGTGGGACCTCTATTGGAGCCAACATCGAAGAATCAATCGGAGGATGTTCTGATAAGGAGTTTCTGTTTAAACTGGAAATCTCATATAAAGAAGCAAGAGAAACAATTTATTGGTTGAAACTCTTGAAAGCAACAGATTATATTTCTGCAGTTGAATTCGAAAGCATTCATAAGGAAGCAGAGGAGATATGTAAAATATTAGCGAAAATTATATTAACCTTAAAAGGGAAAAATGCAAATAATTAGAGGTCTTGAGTATAGCAGATTTTTAATTTTTAATTCTCAATTTTTAATTTTATAAAGTATGAGGTTAGTGGTTTTAGGCGGAGGAGAAAGCGGCGTAGGTACTGCTATTCTCGGAAAGAAAAAAGGATATGATGTTTTTGTATCAGATTTTGGAAAGATAAAAGAGAGTTACAAAGAAGTTCTTATCATTAATAAAATTCCCTGGGAAGAAGAACAGCATACCGAAGATCTGATCTTAAATGCTGATGTGGTTATGAAGAGTCCGGGCATTCCTGAAAAGTCACCAATTGTAAAGAAGTTGGTAGCGGCCGGAGTAAAAGTGATTTCGGAAATAGAATTTGCAAAACCTTTTACCGAAGCATTGACTATTGGAATCACAGGTAGTAACGGAAAAACGACTACCACTATGCTGACCCATTATTTATTAAAATCAGCAGGTTTGAATGTAGGTTTGGGAGGGAATATAGGAAAGAGTTTTGCCTGGCAGGTAGCCGAGAATAAATACGATGCATACGTTCTTGAATTAAGCAGTTTTCAGTTAGACGGAATAATAGATTACAGACCGGATATTGCGATCATAACCAATATCAGTCCCGATCACCTCGATAGATATGAATATAAATATGAGAATTATATCAATTCGAAATTCCGAATAACGATGAACCAGACCGAAAGTGATTATCTCATTTATGATGCAGATGATGAGGCAAGTACAGAATGGTTAAAAAACAACAAAACAAAAGCAAAATTAATTCCTTTCTCATTGACGAAATCATTCGATGAAGGAGCTTCTATAAATAACAACAAAATGGAAATAAAGATCAACCAAGAAGAGTTTACAATGGACACAGAACACATTGCGTTAGAAGGAAAACATAACATGAAAAACGCAATGGCAGCAAGCTCTGTAGCGAAATTGATGCAAATTAGAAATGCAACAATTCGCGAAAGTTTATCTAATTTTCAGGGTGTTGAACACCGTTTAGAAAAAGTACTTAAAATTCAGAATGTACAATATATCAACGATTCAAAAGCAACAAATGTTAATGCGACTTTCTTTGCTTTAGACAGTATGAACGTTCCAACAGTTTGGATTGTTGGTGGAGTAGATAAAGGAAACGATTACAACGAACTGATGTCATTAGTTCGCGAAAAAGTAAAAGCTATTATTTGCCTTGGAATTGATAATCATAAAATTATCAGCGCCTTTGGAAATGTGGTTGACATTATGGTCGAAGTAAATAACATGAACGATGCTGTAAAAACAGCACAGCGTTTAACAGAAAAAGGCGATGCTGTTTTATTGTCTCCGGCCTGCGCAAGTTTCGATTTATTCGAAAGCTACGAAGATAGAGGAAGGCAGTTTAAACAAGCCGTTCACAATTTGTAATTTTAGATTTATGAGTTTAGATTTTAGATTTTTCTAGACTTTAAGATTAATGAATTTTTAAGTTCTTTTTGATTATGACGACGGATGAAATGAAGTTGAGAACAAAAAAGTTCTCTTTGATGGTGATTGATTTAGCTGAGAAAATGCCAAGTACAAATGTTACGAGATCAATTACAAATCAGATGGTAAGGAGTGGAACATCAGTTGGAGCAAATTATCGGGCAGTATGCTGAGCCAGAAGTGATAAGGAGTTTGTTGCTAAAATGAATATCGTTTTAGAAGAAGCAGATGAAACTTTATTCTGGCTTGAAATTATAAGAGAAAAAGAATGGATCGATAAATCTGAATTAGAAATAGTTTGGAAAGAAGGTAATGAACTGACGGCAATTTTTGTCAGTAGTTTAAAAACAGTAAATAACAGAATTAATAAAGAGACTAAGGTTTAGAAAAATCTAAAATCTAAACTCATAAATCTAAAATAGCATTATGAAAGAGCTGGTGAACAAATTAAAAGGAGACAGAGTAATATGGTCATTCGTGGCTTTATTGGCATTGTTTTCGTTTATGCCTGTTTTTAGTGCGAGTAGTAATCTGGCCTATATCGGTCATGGGACCGGAAATACATTAGGTTATTTAGTGAAGCATTTGGCTCACGTTTGTATTGGTTTTCTGATTATTTACTGGGTGCATCGCGTGCCGTATCACTATTTCAGGGCGATTTCGAAAATTGCACTGCCTATAGTGTGGTTTTTGCTGCTTTATACCTTGTTGAAAGGAACTGTTATTGCAGGTGCAAATGCGAGCCGTTGGATTCAGGTTCCTTTTATCGGAATTACGTTTCAAACGTCGACTTTGGCGGCCAGTATATTATTCATATTTGTGGCGCGTTATCTGTCGAAAACGAAAGAAGAAAATGAACCTTTTCAGGTATCGCTGATACAGCTTTGGCTGCCGGTTTTTATAACACTGGCACTTATTTTACCGGCGAACTTCTCAACCACAGCGTTGATTTTTGCAATGGTAATTATGCTGACATTTATTGGCAGGTATCCATTAAAATATATTGGTTTTATTATCGGTTCCGGAATTGCCATGTTTGCGTTCTTCCTTTTGGTTGCAAAAGCATTCCCGGATTCCAGATTCTTTAGCAGGGTTAGTACCTGGGGAAGTCGTATTGAAAACTTTACCACCGACAAACCGGATGAAGATGATTATCAGATTGAGAAAGCAAAAATTGCAATAGCATCAGGAAGATTAGGAGGAGTAGGTCCGGGAAAAAGCGTTCAGAAAAACTTTTTGCCACAGTCTTCTTCCGATTTTATTTATGCGATTATTGTAGAAGAATACGGTTTAGTAGGTGGGGTAGCAATATTGATTTTGTACTTATTATTATTGTTCCGATTTGTGATCGCCTCACACAAGGCAAATACATTATTTGGAAAGCTCGTCGTCGTCGGACTTGGGTTTCCGATGATCTTTCAGGCAATGATCAATATGGCTGTTGCAGTGGAGTTGCTTCCGGTAACAGGGCAAACACTTCCGTTGATCAGTAGTGGAGGTAGTTCGATTTGGATGACCTGTTTCTCCCTCGGAATTATCATTAGTGTGACAAAAAAAGAAGAAGAAATTGCCGAAGAACAGGAGGAAAAAGAAAGAAGAAGAGAAGCCCTTCAAAGATTAATTGATAAAGAATTAGCAGAAGAAGATCTGCCTGCTGACGAAAAGATATACGAAGAAGAGGGATTGTATTCCATTGAAGACAATTCCAGAAATCCGATGAATGCAGTTTTAAATAAGTAAGAATAGAGCTGAGAGAATAGAGGAAAGAGAATAGAGGAAAGAGAATAGAGGAAAGAGAATAGAGGAAAGAGAATAGAAGAAAGAGAATAGAAGAAAGAGAATAGAAGAAAGAGAATAGAAGAAAGAGAATAGAGAAATAGGTTGATAAGTATTGAGAGAACTCACAACTCATAACTCATAACTCATAACTCAAAAAAAACATGACAAAATATAAATTCATATTAAGTGGTGGTGGTACAGGAGGGCATATCTATCCTGCAATTGCTATTGCAAATGAATTAAAATTACAATTCCCTGACGCTGAGTTTCTTTTTGTAGGTGCCAAAGATAAAATGGAAATGCAGAAAGTGCCTCAGGCGGGTTATGAAATCAAAGGACTTTGGATTGCAGGTTTGCAAAGAAAACTTACGTTGCAAAATTTAATGTTTCCGTTAAAATTGGCAAAAAGTTTGCTGGAGTCACGACGAATCATAAAACAATTTAAGCCAAATGTTGTAATTGGTACCGGAGGTTTTGCCAGCGGACCTTTATTAAAGGCAGCAGGTTCGGCCGGAATTCCAACAGTCATTCAGGAACAGAATTCGTTTCCGGGAATTACGAATAAACTGCTAAGTAAAAAAGCCAATGCAATTTGTGTAGCTTATGATCATCTGGAGCGTTTTTTTCCAAAAGAAAAAATTGTTTTAACCGGAAATCCGGTTCGTCAGGATCTCATTGATATTGACAGCAAGCATGATGAAGCGGTTGCTTTTTATGGATTAGATCCGAATAAAAAAACATTGTTGGTTTTAGGAGGGAGTTTAGGAGCGAGAAGGATCAATCAGTTAATCGAAAAAGAATTGCAAAATTTTCTTTCGCAGGACGTTCAGATAATCTGGCAATGCGGGAAGTTGTATTTTGAAGAATATAAAAAATACAATCAGCAAAATGTTAAGGTAGTTGATTTTATTGAAAGAATGGATTTTGTATATGCGGCTGCCAATGTGATTATTTCACGTGCCGGAGCCTCATCGGTTTCCGAATTGTGTATTGTAGGGAAACCGGTTATATTTATTCCGTCGCCTAATGTTGCTGAAGATCATCAGACTAAAAATGCACAGGCAATCGTAGATGCTAAAGGAGCTATTTTACTGAAGGAATCAGAATTGGATAATGAATTTAGTATTGTTTTTGAAGCCTTGCTTAAAGATGAAGGGAAGCAAAAACAATTAAGTGCAAATATTAAAAAATTGGCAAAACCAAAAGCGACACAGGATATTGTAGCAGAGATTGTGAAGCTTATTCAGCTATAGGCTATAGGCAGTAAGCTTTAAGCTTGCCCTAAAGCTTAAAACACAAAAGAGAATAAATAATAAACACAAAAGGTTGAGTGCTTAAAGCAAGAAAAGAATAAATAATAAACATAAAGGTTGAGTGCTTAAAGCCTAAAGCCTATTGCTTAAAGCAAGAAGAGAATAAATAATAAACACAAAGGTTGAGTGCTTAAAGCCTAAAGCCTATTGCTTAAAGCAAGAAGAGAATAAAAAATAAAGACAAAAGTGGAAGGCTTAAAGCCTAAAGCGTAATGCTTAAAGCAGAAAAAAAAAGCAAAAGAAAAAATGAATTTAAATCAAATACAAAACGTTTATTTTATTGGTATTGGAGGCATCGGTATGAGTGCCCTGGCCCGCTATTTTAAAAATATAGGGAAACAGGTTTCCGGTTACGATAAGACACCATCTATGCTGACAAGCGAGTTGATTGAAAGCGGTATTGATATTCATTTTGAAGATAATATTGGTTTAATTCCAAAGGACTATTATATTGAGAATACACTGGTGATTATTACACCGGCTGTACCCAAAACACATGCTGAATGGAATTATTTTACAGAAAGAGATTATGTGGTTAAAAAACGTGCTGAAGTTTTAGGGATTATCACTAAAGATACGTTTTGTTTTGCTGTGGCAGGAACACATGGAAAAACCACAACCTCAAGTATTTTGGGGCATATACTGTATGAAAGCGGAGCAGATGTGACTGCTTTTGTGGGAGGCATTGTAGAGAATTACAATTCGAATTTAATTGGAGAAGGAAAAACGGTTACCGTAGTGGAAGCAGATGAATTTGATCGTTCGTTTTTGCACTTGCATCCTAATATTGCCTGTATCACTTCAATGGATGCAGATCATTTGGATATTTACGGAACCAGTGATGCAATTGAGGCTTCGTTTGTAGAATTTGCTTCAAAAGTAGAAGATAAAAATAAGCTGTTTATAACCAAAGAATTACCTCTTGAAGGAGTTCAGTGTGCTATAAACGAAGAAGCTGTATACAAGGCTTTTAATGTTCGTATCGACAACGGAAGTTATGTTTTTGATGTGCAGACGCCAGCAGAAGTGATGACAGACCTGCGTTTTGGATTGCCGGGGAAACACAATTTAATGAATGGACTAATGGCTATTGCGATGGCTAAAACGTTCGGCACCCCGACCGACTCCATTGCAAAGGCCATTGCTTCATTCAACGGAATCAGAAGACGTTTTTCGTATCAGATTAAATCTGAAAATTTAGTGTATATAGATGACTATGCACATCATCCAACAGAGCTAAATGCAGTACATCAGGCAGTTAGGGAATTGTATCCGGGACGTAAAGTACTGGCTATTTTTCAGCCGCATTTATTCAGCAGAACCAGAGATTTTGCCGATGGATTCGCGGAGAGTTTATCAGCATTTGATGAAGTGTTTCTGATGGATATTTATCCGGCACGTGAATTACCGATGGAAGGGATTACATCAGAATGGCTGTTGGGAAAAATGACAAATTCGAACAAAAAAATTGTTGCAAAAGAGGATTTATTAGCGGAGATCAAAGCCAGTGATGCGCCAATAATTGTAACAATAGGAGCTGGTGATCTTGGTGAGATGGTTCCTTCAATTAAAAAAATGCTGAATGAAAATATTTAATTGGACAAATATTCGTTTGATACTCATTTTTGGGTTGGTTATTTTTTTATATTCCTTCGCTCAACATCGAAATGGAGATCGAAAATTAAAAAAATCCACGGTCGTTTTTGTAGGAGAAAACACCCTGTTTGTAAAGCCTGAAACGGTTAATAAATTGTTGATAGAAAATAAAAAAGACGCTTCCAGTATTAGAAAAGATGAATTAGATTTGAATAAGATAGAGAAAACCCTCAATGCGCAAGACATGATTGAAAAGTCAGATGTTTTTGTAAGCATTGACGGCGTTCTAAAAGCAGTAGTAAAACAGAAGACACCAATAGCAAGAGTTTATGATGGTGATCGATCTTTTTATATTGACTATGAGGGTAATAAAATGCCCTTGTCGGACAATTATACTGCGAGAGTTCCTCTTGTTTCGGGGGCAATTAATAAAAAAAATAACGAAGATTTAGCTGCTTTATTTCGCACAATTTATGACGATGCGTTTTTGAAAAAAAACATCATTGCTATACAAATTATGCCTAATGGCAGCTTAAAAATGTTTAATAGAAACTATAATTACTTCATCGATTTTGGCAGAACGATGAATGTTGATAAGAAATTTAATAACTATAAAGCCTTTTTTCAAAAAGCGGTTTTAGATAGTTCGTTATACAAATACAATAAAATTGACCTTAGGTTTACGGAACAAGTAGTTTGCACAAAATAATAGAAAATGGAAAAAGATAACATTGCAGTAGGTCTAGATATTGGAACAACCAAAATAGTTGCCATGATAGGCAAGAAAAATGAGTATGGTAAACTGGAAATTTTGGGGATTGGGAAATCCAAAAGTTTGGGAGTGGCGAGAGGAGTTGTAAACAACATTACGCAAACTATTCAATCAATTCAGCAAGCAATACTTGAAGCAGAAAATAATTCAGGTTATAAAATTAAAGATGTGGTAGTAGGTATCGCCGGACAGCACATCAGAAGTATACAGCATACCGATTACATCAGCCGTAATAATCCGGAGGAAGTAATTGGCGAAAAAGATATTCAGCTTTTGATCGATCAGGTAAATAAACTGGCGATGTTACCGGGAGAAGAAATTATTCACGTCTTGCCGCAAGAATTTAAAATCGACGGGCAGTCTGAGATTAAAGAGCCAATCGGAATGTATGGCGGAAGATTAGAATCCAGTTTTCACGTTGTAGTGGGGCAGGCTTCTTCAATCAGAAACGTGGGAAGATGTATTCAGAGTTCAGGAATTGAATTGTCCGGATTAACCTTAGAGCCTTTGGCTTCTGCGGATGCAGTTTTAAGTCAGGAAGAAAAAGAAGCCGGAGTTGCGTTGATTGATATTGGTGGAGGAACAACAGACTTAGCCATTTTTAAAGATGGTATTATTCGCCACACAGCAGTAATTCCTTTTGGAGGAAATGTAATTACAGATGATATAAAAGAAGGCTGTTCGATTATCGAAAAACAAGCAGAGCTTTTAAAAATAAAATTCGGATCGGCCTGGCCGGGAGAGAATAAAGACAATGAAATTGTTTCTATTCCGGGATTAAGAGGAAGAGAGCCAAAAGAAATTTCGCTTAAAAACTTATCTAAAATTATTCATGCCCGTGTGGTGGAGATTGTAGAGCAGGTTTTTGCAGAAATTAAGGCTTACGGACACGAAGATCCACGTAAAAAATTAATTGCCGGTATCGTGCTTACGGGCGGAGGTGCTCAACTAAAACACATCAAGCAATTAGTAGAGTACATTACAGGAATGGATACGAGAATTGGATATCCAAACGAGCACCTGGCAGGAAATTCCAGTGAAGAAATCTCCAGTCCGTTATTTGCGACCGCAGTTGGTTTAGTAATGAATAGTATCGAGAATAGTACGCAAAGTGCTGTTAGAATGGAGATTGTAAACGATCAGCCAAAAGTGGTTTACAGAAATGTACCGCCACCGATACAACAGCCGGTGCAACAGCGATACGAAGTTGAAGAAAACTACGTTGAAAGAGTAGAAACTATCGAAGAAACCAGAGAAGTTAGAAACAGCGTCTCTAAAGAAGAATCTACAGAAACAAAAATCAGAAGATCATTTTTTGACCGATATGTCGATAAAATCAAAGATTTTTTAGACAACGCAGAATAAGATAATAAAAGAAAAGGATTACTTTATTGGCCCCAAGTCAAGAAGTAAAAAATGTATTAAATAAGAATTTCAAAAACCAAAAAGATGATGAGCAACTCAGAATTTGGAAGTATTTCATTTGATTTACCAAAAAACCAATCAAATGTAATCAAAGTAATAGGTGTAGGTGGAGGTGGTAGTAATGCTATCAACCATATGTTTAAACAAGGTATTAAAGGCGTAGATTTTATCGTCTGTAATACCGATTCACAGGCACTGCAGAACAGTTCGGTTCCTAATAAGATTCAGTTAGGAATGAACTTAACAGAAGGTCTTGGTGCAGGAGCAAATCCTGATGTAGGACAGCAATCTGCTATAGAAAGTATCGCTGATATCGAAAAAATGTTAGACCGTGGTACTAAGATGGTATTTATTACCGCTGGTATGGGTGGAGGAACTGGTACAGGTGCAGCTCCGGTAATTGCACAGTTAGCTAAAGAAAGAGAGATCCTGACCGTTGGTATTGTGACGATTCCTTTTCAGTTTGAAGGGAAAGTACGTCAGGAGCAGGCACTTTTAGGAATTGAGAAATTGCGTAAGCAGGTCGATTCATTAATCGTGATCAACAATAATAAATTAAGAGAAGTATATGGAAATCTTGGTTTTAAAGCCGGATTCTCTAAAGCGGATGAAGTTTTGGCAACAGCCTCAAGAGGTATTGCTGAAGTAATTACGCATCACTATACTCAAAATATCGATTTACGTGACGCTAAAACTGTTCTTTCGAATAGTGGAACGGCGATCATGGGATCTTCTGTGGCAGAGGGCGAGAACAGAGCTAAGGAAGCTATTATTTCGGCATTGGACTCTCCGTTGCTGAACGATAATAAAATTACAGGAGCCAAAAACGTATTGTTGCTTATCGTTTCTGGATCAAATGAGATTACTTTGGATGAAATTGGAGAAATAAACGATCACATCCAGGTGGAAGCAGGTTACAATGCAAATATCATCATGGGAGTTGGTGAAGACGAAGCTCTTGGTGATGCTATTGCCGTAACTATTATTGCGACAGGTTTTGATGTTGAACAGCAAAATGATATCGTTAATACAGAGCCTAAAAAAATCATTCATACCTTGGAAGATGAGCAAAGAAGTGTTCATAATCTAACCAATAAGTCAGTTACTTCTTTTGATTTAACAATTGATACACCAACCAGTAAATCAGAAGAAAAAATTGTTTTTGATTTAATGGACGATGAAGACACGGTTGCTCCCGTAACTCCCACTCCGGTTGTACCAGTTGCAGCTGCACCATTTGAAGTTGCTCCGGTGGCAGTTGCTCCAGCGATGAATCAGGAAGAGTTAGTGGTAATGTCTGAGTTTATCAAAAATTTGGATGTTACGTTTGAAATTGTTTCGCCGATAACCGATATCGATTTTACGATTACGAGTCCGCAAGCCGAAGCTTTTCAGGATATAAAACCTGTTCAGCAAGTGCAGCAAAGAACATTCGAAAGAGAAGAGCAAACGACATTCTCCTTTGATTTGCCAATTTTCAGATCCGAACCAGAAGTTAGGAAAGAGCCAGTTGTTGAAGAAACTAAAGTTTTATTCGAATTAACAAACGAAACCCGTAATATTAAAGTAAATGATCCGGTTTCATTTGTACCGGTAACCGAGCTTTCTGATAAAGGAGTTATCAAGTATTCTTTAGAGGAATACATGGAAGTTGAAAACGATTTAATGACGTCAAAACCGGTTGAAAAAGTGGTAGAAGAAGTAATTCCTGCAGAATTAAATATCACCATGAAACCAAGACCTGATTTCGCTGTTGAACCGGATTACTCCACAACAGCAAATGTGTCTCCGATGGAATTGACAATTGAAGAGACTTTACGTTTAAGAGCAGAAGAAAGAAGAAAAAAATTAAAAGAATTTAATTATAAATTCCATAATAATGTGTCCAGAATTGATGAATTGGAGAAAGAGCCTGCTTACAAAAGATTAGGTATCGATTTGTCTAATTCACAAGCAAACAACACAAACTCAAGAATTTCGGTTGGAACAGACAGTAACAACGATTTGCAATTGCGTTCAAACAATTCGTTTTTGCACGACAACGTAGACTAGTTTTAAAATCATAATAATTGGATAACCCGAAAATTGGATTTAATTTTCGGGTTATTTTTTTTATCTTCGCACAGAATTTAAAATTTGACTTCCCAAACAGGTTTTTAAAGTGAATCTTATTAGTCAGCTTAAGCGAAGGAGAAAATATAATTTTAAAGGTAATCGATCAATCTATAAGCCTTGGCTTATTTAAATAAAATTAGAAAATGAGTTTACAAACACTAATCATGGACGAGATTAAAACCGCCATGAAAGCGAAAGATACAGTAAGTTTAGAAGCATTAAGAGCTATTAAGTCTGAAATGTTACTGGCTGCAACGGCTTCAGGTTCTAAAGAAGAATTAACAGAAGACGATGAAATTAAATTGCTTCAGAGATTGGTGAAAACCCGTAAAGAAAGCGCCAGAATTTTCACAGAGCAAAATCGTCCTGATTTAGCAGAGCCTGAATTGGCTCAAGTAGCTGTAATCGAGAAGTTTTTACCGGCTCAGTTAAGTGAAGAAGAAGTAGAAGCAGTAGTAGCAAAAATCATTGCTGAAACTGGAGCTGTTGGAATTGCTTCAATGGGTAAAGTGATGGGATTGGCTTCTGCACAATTGGGAGGAACAGCTGAAGGGAAAACCATTTCTACAATTGTAAAAAAGTTATTATCGTAAATAATTTCATGATTTCAGAGTTTAGTTCAGAATTTGAACTCTGAAATCATAAATCTAAAATCTAAAATCAAAAGACCTCGTAGTTCAACTGGATAGAATATCAGATTTCGGCTCTGAGGGTTGGGGGTTCGAACCCCTCCGGGGTCACTATTAATTTTAAAAGCCTGAGAATGTAGATTCTTAGGCTTTTTTTTGTGGTTCTATTTTTTTTGAGATTTTATTAGAGTTTTGTAAATGCCTATATTCTACGGAGATTTCGGCTCGAACCCCATCATGGGCTGTTAAGTTTTTTGATTCTTTTTTAGGGCTTTATAGTTAAGGTTTAATCTCAAATTGAACTCTATTTTAGATTAGCACATCTAATCCAAATAAAAAAGCATTTTCGCATTAAGCCTGTTGCCCAAATCCGCTGTAGTAGCTTCTGGCGTTACGGTATTATAATGGAACTGATATTTTTATCCTTATTTTTTAAGTATCTTCTTTACGCGATTCTGCTGACAAAGATAATTTTCTTATTTCAATATCAATATTTCTGATATAGCGTTTCTATAGATAAACTGTTGCGATTCCTAAAAAAATGGTAATTATAAAGGAGTAAATCGTTAACGTCGCAAATTGTTTACATAAATTATATAATTCGTAAAGATTCGCATCTTGTAAATTTTCAAAATCCTCATTTTTTGTAATATACCCTATTTCAACTATTTTACCTCGGTCATATATATTTCCATAATTAATAACATATTTTTCAAACAAATCAGGATGTGTGTTTTTAAGTGCTGTACTAAATTCGTGTACTTTGTTGTATGAACTTAAAGCAAAAACAGGGAAAGTTGGAATTGCAAAAATGATTGGAGAGAAATTCTTAATTGGCTTTGGAAATATAAATAACCAAATTATGTTAAATATGAGTATTGAATAAAAATATATTTGAATTTTGGATGATTTGCTCATGCTATAAATTTAGGATTTAAGATTAGATTTTTATTTTTTTCAGTTTGGTGTCTAAAGAAATTAAATCTGTTAGATTATTTCCTGCGTAAACGCGGCTTCAACTGACTGTCGACGTACTGCTGCTACACCAGGTTTGGGGCTAAATGAAGGCCTGTTTTCAGATTTCTAAAACATCCCAAATACAAGAACATTTTTCCAGTAACCGTATTGTCTAAATTCGTTGTAGTAGCTGTTATGTGGCGTTTTTTATTAATTCTTCTATTTCAGAATCCGTTTTTATATTTTTTCCTTTTAATGTAAATTGATATAAAAGAGGCTCTGTCGAAATATTTTCAATATAGCTTTTCTCCATAAGTAAGTTTAGGTATCTAACAACTTCCTTTTTAGAATTATTGGTCATTTTTGACACTTCGAATATTAAATTCCCCATATTTTGTATTTGCTCTGTACAATTGTTTGATTGTAGCCAAAGCATTTCAAACAGACTTTTCATTGTTTTAGAACGCAATTGATCACTTTCCAATTCTTCAATTATATTGTAAGTTTCGTCTAAGAATTTTTTATATTTTGACTTTGAAACACCAAATAACCATCCTGTTTTAGGTTTGTTTTCAATTCTATAAAATAGAGCCCGTATCTTATAATCATTTTCGAAATTTGGGAAGTTATCAAATAAGTTACATATTGATATTTCTCCGTTAAAATATTTTCTAACAAGAGAAGCTGCTAATTGTCTATCTTCTTTATTGATATAGTCTGTCATAAATAACCTAGAACTAATATATGC
>NZ_CAGKLC010000051.1 GCF_903469665.1 Flavobacterium sp. UGB4466
ATCTCGTCTTTGGTGAGCGAATTTAAGTTTGCTGCCCGCACCGGTTTCTTAGGGCTAAGTGTGTATATGAAGTTGTCATCACTGAAGGTCTGGGCGGTTAGGCTAAAGCTTGCTATTAATAATAAAACAAACTGTACTATATATTTTTGCATACTAGTGCTTTTTTTTCTGTTCTTGTTTTTATAAAGACCATCTATTATTGGTTTGTAAACGTACATTTCCCTTTTAGATTGGCATACGCCTGTCCATCTGCCTGTGCCTGCCTGTCAGCATCTTCCTGTGAAATACGTGAAGTATATTTCCCCGCGGGAACGGTATAACTTACTTCAGATCCATACTTGCCTGGCGGGCAATTGTTTTTCCAAAAAGAGCCTCCGGATTCGAAATTTTTAAAAGTGCAATATCCTTCGCTATTGGCTTTACTTTGCCCATCTGCATTAAACTTTCGCAATCCCAACTCATCTGCTTCTGCCTGAGAATTACAAAAAAAAGCTACTGGTCCCTGACTGTACGATACACTGGAAGGTACTCCGAATCGATCACAATATTCTTTGGTAAATGAACCACTAAAAGGCATACTATAAAAAATACATCTACCATTGGCATTGGCATTAGCCTGACCCTCTGTATTGAATCTGGCCAATCCCTTACTATCAGCATCAGCCTGTGAAGAAAAAGAGTACTCCACTCCATAAGACTGGCTATAGGCAACACTTGAGCCTGTTCCTCCCGCAGCACAATTATTCCTGGTAAAAGATCCGCTTATTGCAGCGCTGTTAAAGGTACATTTACCATTGGCATTGGCATTAGCCAATCCATTGGCGTTGATTTCATTCCAGGCCCGATCATCTGCAGCAGCCTGAGAATCATAAGAATCGTATCGCCCTGCAGGAACTGTATACCAAACCGTCTCGGGTGCTCCGCCTGCAGCACAGTTGTTTCGGGTAAATGCCGCGCTTTGAGCTGTATTCCAAAATCTACACCTGGCATTGGCATTGGCATACGCTAATCCATTTGCATTAATATCATTCTGAGCCTGAGTATCTGCATCAGCCTGAGAACTTTCAGAGGAATGTTTTCCTGCCGGAACGGTATATAAACTACTTTCGGGTGTCCCCCCCGCAGCACAATTGTTTCTGGTAAACCAAGCGCTTTTGGCAGTATTTTTAAAGACACATTTAACATCCGTATTATTGTCTGCATAAGTCTGTCCGTCTATATTGAACTTTCTGAGACCATTTTCATCCGCATCTGCCTGTGAAATGGTCGAGGTAACCACCCCTCTCGCCTGATTATAGGCCACACTTTGACCTGTTCCTCCTGCAGCACAATTCCTTTTGGTAAACACCCCGCTTCTGGCTGCGCTTTTATAGAAGTACTCGCTGGTTGAAGTATTATCACTGCAATCAGTTTGCTGCCCTTTAAAATTGTAGCAATATTTTTGAACTACATTTAGATCCTGATCCTTTACAAATTTCAATCTTCCCAAAGTATCATATTCATAATAAGAAGGTATACCTTTGGGATCTGTTATACTTGTAACACCAAGCAGTGGATTGTAAGTGTAAGTAGTAATCATAAATTGAGGGAAAGAAGTCCTTAAAGTTTGCAGGTTACTTCTCAATATTTGCTCATTACAATCCTCAGTCAAACAATTATCATCGTCTAAATCAGATCGATTCTGCAGATTCAAAACATAACTGGCAATCTGATCGTAACTGGCGTTTTCTACTTTTGCAATAGGTTGTGTTTTATTGTACCCCCAAATTATAGCCACTGGTAAACCTCCCTCAACAGTATATTGTAAAATATTACCCTTTTGATCGTATTGGTCGTAGGTAATTTTTTTATCATCGGGAATACTTATGTTCTGAGCCCCTTTGTTTGCATAAACATGTTTTGGCAGTAGCAAATTAGCGGTTGAAGCCTCATTGCTATATGCTGTTTTCTGTTCTGCTATTTTTTCTCCATTAAAACTTTGTGTACTCATCGGTTTGCTAACCATGTTCTTCGCAATCAATTCATTTCGAAAAGACTCATTTGTCATTTCAGGATCTGTAACATAAAAATATTTTGTCTCTAAATTTTCCCCTTCAGAATTTGTTGTAACCTGATTTTTAAGATTTCCTGTTTCCGGATCATGGGAATTGACTGTCTTTTGTATCACTGTTTTACCATTCAGATAGCTTGTGTGCTCTTCTTTCTCCAAAAAATAATTTTTAGATTCATGTGTAAATGTTTCGGTTACAAAATCACTTAATGGTCTTTGTGGCATAGGTGAACATGTCATGGGGCCATTTATTAGATTAGATCCATAAATACCAAATGTAATGCGGGTAGGTTTGCATTCTAAACCCAGGATAAACCTGCGATTGTTGCGTTTTACATTATTTAAATAGGTATTTTTTTGTTTTTGGATCGTATCTCCTGCTTTTGACTGAATAATTTTTTGGTCCAGCTGACCCAAATTATATCCATCATCATACAGAAAATTAACACTTCCTCCTGAATACAAAAACACGGTTCTTCCGTTATTTTGAAGTTGATTCCCTTCAATTTGTTCTACCTTTTGATACAATACCGGGCTTCCTCTAAAATTAGACAAGGGAGCAACACTGTTGTAACTATAATAAGATGCTCTACTGCTTACATCTCCAATAGAAGACAAACAACCAGCTTTATCTGTCAAAAAGGATCCTGAGAAAAATTGTGGTTTTTGCAGCATGATACCGGTACTTTTATCCGATTGCGAATAGTTGTAAGCAGTCGTGATGCAAGCCCCGTTAAAATCACAGTTTTTTACTTCTTTTACCCGCATTCCTCCCACAGTTTGGTTAAAGGTCTGTGCCGATTGCTGAAGTGTGGTGGCTATATGCGCTGTAGATCCCACACTTGATATCGCCCTTAAATAATACTTGCCGGGCGTGTTTATTGTAACTGTAGTTTGATTGACAAATGAGGCTTGTGTAGGTTCCCATCGTCCATCCTTTCTCCAGGTCTGGCTTCTTATAAAAATTGGATTCGATTCTTCACCTTGTTTAAATAGTTTAACTATAGAAATCCTGTCTTCCCAGCCGTTTTTTCCTGTATCATTAGACAGTACATTATAAAGATTTAATGTTACAGGAACCGAAATTACGTCGAATTCAGTAGGTTCGGGTTCTACAATATTTGTTGTGGTTGCTGATAAAGGTTTAGAGGAGTTGGAGTCATTAGGGTATGGAAAATTATAATCGGTCACATTCATAAAAACCGAATTGGGCTCGTATTCAATTAATGAATAGCCCTTTGTCTGATAGGTGATTTTTTTAAGACTTCCAATCTTAGTACTGGTAAAACTTGGTTTGATTCCCGGATTGTCTAAGGGATTTAGCGGCGCATTATTAAGAGGCAGTGAACCATTGGAGTTGTAGTAGCCCCATAAATCTTTTTTTGCCAAATCACTTTCAGAAAAGTTAGGATAAGCCAAACTTTCATCATATTCCATGCTATTAATGACCTGTCCATTGTATTTTACATTTAACAGATTCTTTCTTCTTCCGGACCATTGTGAATAGTTAAAATCATAAGTTTTAACCGTGATTCCGGCTCTGTTTTTTATCTCTAACTTAGTGACAACAGCTACCGCACGCTCAGCAGGGTTATCATCGTATTGCAATTCGATCGTGTAATTATCGGTTGTAATTTTAGAAAGTTTGGTGACCGATGCATTTGTTTCTGTCCTCGTTTTTGTTGTAGACCAATTATTATGGCCATTCATAATTGTGTTAGTGGAAGTATAACTGTCATAAATATCATACAGCGTGTTTGGAGCTGTGTAATTGAATGTAATTTTGTTACTGGTATACGGAAAGTTGATCTCCGTTATCAAAAAAGAAGAATTATACCCATATCCCTCAATACTTGAACCGGTATTTGTGTTCATTTGAGGTAAACCGAAAATATAATTTATGCCTCTGTCGTCAGTTAATGTAAATCCCGAAGAGCCATTTTTAACCAGTTTGTAATTTTCATTCTTCATGAAGATCGGATTATCATTCTTATCTAAATAAAAATTACAGCTAATATTTCCAATATTAATAGAGTATTTGTCGGGTCTGCCATCTATTCTTCCTTCTGCTATTTTTTCATACAGATCTAAAATTCTGGCTTTTGATGCTGGTACATTCTCATCCTGATACGGAGGCAGCTTGTTAAAATAGTTGTGCATCATGCTTCTGTCGAGTTCATGCCCTTCATCATTTAGTCCTTTAATCGTATGCATAACAGCTCCACCTACGTTAAAAGTCCAGCCCACTCCGGCATATCCGGGAGTTTCATCTACCAAAAGACCGGAATAATTATAGGATAGGTTAATAGGCATGGTAAATTCGCCTTCCTTAATTTCGAATATCGGAATGGTATAATTGATTCTTCCTGTGGCAATATCTACAGGTACTTCGTTTACTTTACTCATAGCGGTCACTTGTGGCGTTGCTATACTAATATTGGGAATATAAGATTTTTTGGCTCCATCGTCGGTTTGAGATTTCGCATTTTGAGTATTCAAAAACAAAACGAGGAACAGCAAGTGATATATATTTGATTTCATATGGATTTGTAACTTGATATAATAATTAAAAGGCTCCTGAATTATCTAACAGATTTAATCACTTTTACAGATTCTGTTTTCACATCTGTTCTGACTTTGATGATGTAGATTCCCTCAGGGTACTGGCTTAGATTAACGGGAACGGTCCTGCTGTTGATGTCAAACTCCAGTAAGGTCCGTCCGGCAATATCGATCAGTGTGACGGTGCCTTCTTTAAAATCATAACCGATGATAATGTTGGTATAGCTTGAAGCAGGATTAGGAATGACTTCGGTACTGGATTTTACCTTTTCGACTTTTGTTTTGTCTTTGAGTTTCACCACCCAAAAATCATTACCTCCCATACTGCCGTTTTTATCTCTTGAGGCTGCCGAATTGGAGGTTCCTGCCATCAGATATCCTCCGTCTCGGGTTTCGATTAACTTCCTAAGGATATCTTCTCCGGCGCTGCCAACGGTTTTGTTCCAGATTTCTTCGCCTTTGTCGTCTATTTTCATCGCGATGTAATCGTTGATGCCTTCTTTTTCTTTACTGACAGCGTTAAGTGCTTTGGCTACGATCCCTTCACGCGGACGCCTGCTTTCGCTTTGCGCATAACCGCCTATGAGGTAACTTTGGTCTTTGTTTTCTACCAATGAGGTTAAGATGTCTGTTTTTCCAAAATCGTAGGTTTTACTCCATACCACACCTCCGTCTTTATCGAGTTTCAGGATCCAGTAGTCGGTTCCGTTTCCTACGATACCGCCCAAAGTGGTCAGGGCATTTTTGCTGTTGGAGTTTCCGCCCGCAATATAACCGCCATCGGCAGTCTGATGAATCACATAAGGCTGATCATCTCCCTCAGCTCCATAGGTCTTTTGCCATTGAATTTCACCGGTATCATTTATTTTAAGAATCCAGTAATCACCTATTCCTTTGTTGTTTTCGGTTTTATCGCCTGAAACAGGCGAATTGGAATAGCCTGCCAGTATGTATCCGTTGTCTGTGGTTTGTTCCATACTCCTCAGCACATCGCTATAACTTCCTCCATAGGTCTTTTGCCATTCGACATCGCCCTGTTGGTCCAGTTTAACAATCCAGTAATCCATATTGCCACGGCATTTATCTGATTTATTAAACTGAGACGCTTTTGTGGTGGGTTTGGACATTCCGTTTGTAGCAGCAAGTGCATTACCTGAATAATCCGAACTGGATGAACCTCCCAACATATACCCTCCGTCTTTGGTTTGAAAAGCACATAAGAGTTCGTCTTTTCCTTTACCGCCAATAGTTCTTTGCCATTGTTCAGTACCCGATGCATCTAATTTGATGACCCAAAAATCAGTAAGGCCTTTGCATTTTTCATTCTTTTGAAAACCTCTCCCCGAATCTGAAGTTCCTGCCAGAATGAAGCCGCCATCTTTTGTATTTTTAATACTCTGAAGCAAATCAAATCCGCTTCCGCCTATGCTTTTCTGCCAGACCAGATCTCCTTTTTCGCTCATTTTCCAGATCCAGTAATCCAGATCTCCATGATTGTCATCGTCTTTATTTCCGGTTTTATTAGATAAGGAACTACCTGCCAGAATAAAGCCGTAGTCGGCTGTGGGCTGTGCGTCAAACAAATAATCGGCATGCTGTCCGCCGTATGATTTCTCCCAGAGAATGTCCTGAGAATAGGCAAAGAATGGTAAAATTAAAAAGGGTAATAGGTGTCGTTTTTTCATAAGATATTCCGGTTTAGTCTTTTGGGTAATCAAATTAAGAGGCCAAATCTAACACTCTGTTTTATATTTTCTTTACGGCTTTCCACATTCCGCTGATATTTATGCAAAAGTTATCCCAATAAAACAAACTATAGTCAACAAATTCAACAAATGACAGCATTCATGCCATAAACGGACTTATATATAAAACAACTGCAAATTTTGATTACAGAATCCCCTATTGTTAGTCACAAATTCTGAATGACCAGGAGAACCTTCGTCGCTTTTTTAAACAAAAAAAATGTGCAATGATCAAAAATCATTGCACATTATAAACAGTAACGCCCTACAGCACTATGTTATCTGTTAAATCGGTTATAGGCTATTAACTCACTTCCTGCTTGTCAACATTTATTGTAAGTTACTCTTTGTGATGCGGACAGCCCGAAGCCTCCCCCGAAGATCCCATTTTATAAGTTCCCGGGAATTGCTCTTCTATTAATCGTTTCTGATCAGGTGATACATCTTCCATTTTACGAAGTGTATTGACTTGTATGTGTGGCCAGCTTGTCGTACCGCCATCGTCTCCGAAATCAAACTCGAAAAATATGACCTGCTCGTATTGCAATTGAAGAATTTCTTTTTTGTTTTCGACAACAGTTTCAATCCACATTCTCATGTTCATTTCGACTGTAGGAACAAAACGATTGACAAACGGAACATTTAGGATTCCTCCCTGAGCTCCGGTTTTATTTTTAGAGGACATCTCGATCAGTACATGGTTTTTTACCACATCACTTTTAAGCGTATCCCGAAGACGTAAATCTGGCCGTACCGAATAAGGATATAAAGGATGGGCTAATATTCTCTGCGTATAGATTTTATTTTCACGTTCATCGTTTTTATCATCCAACGTCTCAAATACCCAAGGTGGTGGAGGTGCATCCAGATTTATAGGCTCATTGCTGGCATCTGCTCCTCCCATTGTTTGCGAAATAGAAAGATGTTTATAGTCCCAGTCCGCGAATCCTTCCGGGTACTGCGGAGCGCCATTAATCAAATAACCCGATTTATTTGGCTTTAAATCTCCCAGTAAAGTAATTGTACTTCCATGGGGAATTACACCACTTCTCGAAATCGAATAATCGGGTATAAAATATGGTCCGGTTTGCCCTGCTCCTGCTTTAAGTTCTTTTGAAGCAATAATCTCGTAATATTTTCTTCCGTTTAAGTTTTCCAGCGTCACATATTCTTTGTTTCCCTGATCATTCTTGATTAAAAACAGGGTTTCGTCCTGATAACCGCTTTTGTATAAATCTTTATTCGGGTTCTTCGGTGATATGGCATGAATACCGCGGTCTTCACTAATCGTTTTTTCTGTTGCCGCATAGTTAAAGATATCACTCAGCCACAGGTACATCCCATTCTCTTCGTGAATTGGAGTGTATTGCAAAGCCTCCTGACCGGCTACACGGTTTACACTTTTGATGCTTTGTTCGTATTTCACCGCTCCGCAAAACTGCTCGTTTGCACCGCCACGGTTTCGAACACCACCCGGCACCAGATTAAAAGTAAGTTTTTCGATATATTCTTCGCACTCAAAACTGTATTTTCCGGGAATGGTTCCTGCGTTAGTACCCGGAGAAGGCATGATGGTGGTATGTATACCGCTGCCAATGAGTTTTTTCTGACTCTGATTGTCACTGTTATTATTGTAGCTTACCCAGGTCCCTTCTAATACCTGTAAAATACCGTAATCTACATTTTTTACAATTTGTTGAAGGTCTTCTTCATAAAAAGGTCTGATTGGATCTTCAATCTGAACTTTTTGATAACCGGACATCAATTTATCCAATACACCTTTCTCTTCCTGAAGTGCTTCGAATAGGGCCTCATTTGCCTGCTGAGCAAAATCAGAGGTCAGCTGATTTAAATTCCCTTCTTCATCAGGGTTTTTACGTTTTAGCATGATAAACTTTTTTTTAGCGTTAATAACTTGTGCAATCAAAGTAACCCAATTTATGGTGATTGCAAACCCGTATTAATACCCGTTTTATACTGTAAAAACAAAAAAAAACCTCCAAAATCAAATGACTTTGGAGGTTTCTATTTTTTATAGGAATCAGATCCTGATAACTTTAGTTCATGATATCATTGAACTCGTGTAATGATTTCAATGTACTTTCGTAGAATAAAATTGCAGCAATTAAATTTCCTTTATCTGAGTAAGGCATCATTTTTCTTTGAAACTCTACAGTAGTATCCAAAAATACTGTTGTTCCTTCTGCCTGACCGTCTAACACTTTTTTGTGCTCACTATCGTCCGGAATACCTAAGTCTGCCATAGTAACACCTGGTTTAGTAACCAAAGCGATATAAGGAAGTGTTTTTACTAAAACTTTAATACGCTCGATGTATAATTCTAAAAGTTCTCCTTTTTGCATACCACTCAATTCTTTTTGATCATGGTATTTACGAATAATAGCAGTTGTACTGATTATACTTCTTGGAGCATTTTTCGCCTGTGCTGAAATAGCTCCAGTTGCAAAAAAGAAAAAGAAACTTACTAGAATTATTTTACTTTTCATTTTACTAATGTAATTGGTTGTTTGAGGAACACAAAAGTATACAAATTAACTTAAGCCGCAACTTTAATGATTCCTTTTTTTTAAAAAAAATTAACATTTTATTTTATGTCAATCTATAAGACAATTCTGAGGTACTGGAGCGCACATTTCAGGAATTTAATGCTTGTTTGTTTTTTTATGGAAATCCCCACATTTCCCCGTAAATCTTTACTTGTGCTTACGATTTAATGACTCTGAAACGTCCCGGATACTTGATCCAGATGCTTTTTTTATTGCCATAATAGTCCATAAAATCTTCACAGACAAAAACGGCGTGAGCAGTAGACCACGCCACTACTCCGCAGTATTCACTTCCGGATTGTCGTTTTAACTTTAGCACTTGTTTACCTTCTTTGAATCCTAAATATTTGTAAATGGTAGGAGTATATACTGAACCATCTTCTAAATCTTCTAATGCTTTGTCAAAAGTATCGACCTTATCAATAATTTGTTTGTATTTCGCCATTACAGCATAAGTCAGTATTGCATAATCGGTGATTTTTTCACTCTCAGGATTGTCTTTAATATAAATAAACCCGGCCGATATTTTAGCTTTACTGATTTCGTCCTCTTGCAGATTGAATGATGCATTGTTTTTTAAGGTGATTTTGTGAGTGTTTTCACCGGTCTTTTCGTTTACAAAAAGATTGTCTAATCCATAGACATTTAAAGAGGCTTTAATAAAGGCAATCGACGAACAATTGGTCCGTTCTCCCTGTTTAAAACTTTCGAATATTTTATCTGAGCTTAACTGTGAATAAGAATTTGAGTAGACAAATATTAAAAATAAAAATAGTGAAGTAACCGCTTTCATTGTCTTAGTATTTTATAATTAATCCCAATCCGTTTTTGGGCATATTATTGATAGTACAAATCTATAAAAATCAACGTAAAATTGTTTTCTACTTCTTCCTTTTTATCAAAAAATGTTGCGAATACTCTAAGTAAATCCTTTTGAAAGGGTTACGATTGCATTAACTTAAAACTTTCTGTTTTCTAAAAAATGTAACAGAGCTGATTTTTTGCTTTTGACGACTTTAACTCTAAATTTAGAACTTTAGCACCTATTGTACTCTTATAAAAACCGACTCAACACCTTCTATCAACGCTCGATATCCTTTTCTTTTTTCAATTGCAACTAGTTCTCTTCGTTTTTTATCAAAAATAATCCTGGCCACCTTTTCAAAAACAAGTATAAATACCTGTTTTTAAACCTGTTAAAACAAAAATAGCATTTTTAAACTAACTTTATACTATCTAAATCCAACTAATCCGTTGAATAGAACTCAACACTAACCAATTATACTTATGGCAACAACAGTACCCCCTGACAAAAAAAGCAATTACGAAAAGTTGTTTGCATCCTGCATTATAAAAGAAGTCAAATATTCTGAAATTGATGCATTGGTGGCTAAAATAGTTTCAAACAAAAGCAGATATCAATCTGTTGGTGATCCCTTAAATATTCCCTGGTACATGATTTCTATTATACATTGTATGGAAGGAAGTCTGAACTTTACTACTCATTTGCACAATGGCGACCCACTTACTAAGCGTACGGTTAACGTACCAGCAGGTCGTCCGAAAGCAGGAAATCCTCCATTTACCTGGGAAGTGAGCGCAAATGACGCCTTGATTTACGACAAGCTAAATTCATGGACAGACTGGAGCATTGCCGGAATTCTATACCGACTTGAATTGTTTAATGGATTAGGATATTACAAGCAGGGAATAAATTCGCCTTATTTATGGAGTTATTCGAATCAGTACACTAAAGGTAAATATGTTCAGGACGGCAAATACGATCCCAATGCGGTCTCCAAACAATGTGGTGCCGCTGTTCTGTTGCGCCGTATGATGGAACAGCATCTAATTACACTGCCCAACACGCATATTGTAGAACAAATCATAGCGCAGGGAAACCAAACGATGTACTATTCCGGGAAGGTTACAAACGAAGCTGTCGAGCTTCAAAAACTTCTTAATAGTGCCGGAAGTGTTCTTAGAATTGACGGGAAAGCAGGAGAAAGAACTTCAACCGAATATTTTAAATATAGCAAAACTTATTTAAAAGGAGATCCCAGAAGAGTGTAACACACAAGGTAAGTTCAATATTCCTGATTTATGTTTTGCTTTTTTAAAATCCAGTCCTGATTCCGAATGTTTTTTGAAAACATTGCTGTTTCATAAAGCTTTAAAATTTTAAACGAAGTTCTATCCGAAAAACGATTTTCATAACCCAAAACTTGTTAATTTTATCTTCAAAAAAACAGATGAAAAACTACGTAACACTACTGCTTGCTGCAATTGCTCTATTTTTTACTTCCTGCAACGCTACAAAGGATACTACAAAAAATACCGCTCTTTTTGATACTACCTGGGAGCTCGAATATATTTCGGGTCCGAGAATTGCTTTTGAGGGTTTATATCCCAACAAAAAACCTTTTATCAAGTTTGACCAGAATACCGGTCAGGTTTTCGGAAATGCGGGTTGCAATGGGTACAGTGCTCCTTATACTTTAAAGGGAAAAACGATCAGCTTTGGCGAACAGGGGCCTACCACGATGATGTTTTGCGAAGGCGGCGGGGAACAGACTTTTACTGAGATGATCCGAAAAATCACCTCTTATTCTATTGATAAAGAAGGCAAACTAAACTTATTGCTTAACGATGTTCCGATGATGCGTTTCAAAAGAAAGTAGTCCGGTAACTTCTTGATTCATCCCAATCTTAGTTAAAAACAGCTGTATCTTTTATCAGATTTAAAAAAAAGGATTTTGTTAAAATCCTTTTTTTTATAACCTAAAATTACCGCATAAAAAAAACATCTGACATAACTATTTATATGCCAGATGTAGTCACAAATCAACCTTCAATTAAAATTTTACTTTCCCGGATAGACAATATTATCGTTCTCTTGTACGGTATAGGAAAAGCTATCTGCTTCACAAAGCCTGAAATAACCAAAAGCAAAATTATTGGCATTTGTAGTGTTTACAATGTTCCCTCTGATATTTCCGGGAGGAATAGAAAAAGGACTTCCTCCGTATATCTCTAAAATTAAACTCATATAGTTGTAAAAATTCTTAGAAATACCTCGATTTATCACCGAAAGACTTTTTCCCGGTTTCAAATCGGGATCTGAAAATCTTGGATATATTTCATTTCCATTAAACAATTCATCATCTAACAGCGTGTGTGAAGGAAGACGAAAAACATCACTCTTATAATCGGTAAGATAAAAATTGACCTGATCCGCCGGGTCTTTAAAATAAAACGATATCTCATACAAGTCGTCTCCGGCTACATCCGGAACGCGTTTCTGTTCTATTTTATCAATAGGTGCTACTGAAATTAACTTTTCGGCTGCCGTAAAAGTTTGCCCTTCTGCCTCTACAGAAAGCACATAATCCATGTTGATCACAGGTACAAAATTAGTACATACGTAAAGTCCTGGTCCTGTTTCATTAAAAGTAAAGACATCTCCTTTGCTATTGGTTACTTTTACTTTAGCTCCTGAGACTTTTGGAGTTTTATCGTTGTAATAAGGAGCCGTTTTACTCACCTTGATGACCTGCTCACTACCGGAGGTTCCTTTTTTCCAGATAATTTCGGCGTCGACTACGATTCTCGTTTCTCCGGTTTCTAAATCAAGTTTTACCACATCATCACAAGAGGAGAAAAACAGTACCAAAACAAAACCCAAAATAGCTATTGTATTCTTCTTTATCGTTTTTATATCAATCCTTTGCATATTCATTAAAATTTAAAATTATAAGAAACTCCCGGTACTACCCCAAAAATAGAAAGCCTTTTCGTCTCATTCATCCCTGTGTCTTCATTTGTTGCAAAAGTCATCGCAGCTGCATTTTTTCGGTTGTAAACATTATAAAGACTAAATACCCAGTAGCTCTGCCATCCTTTCTTTTTATCCGGTTTTGGCGTATAAGTTGCTGCCAGATCCAGATGGTGGAAAAGTGGTAATCTGTTTTCATTTCTTAAGGAGAAGTTTGGAACATTAATCCCCCCAAACTCATAATACCCATTGGCATAGGTTACTGGCTGACCTGACTGCAAACTGAAATTTGCATTAAAAGACCATTTTTTATTGTATTCATAATTCCCCACAACACTTAAATTGTGCAGTTTATCATATCCTGATAAATACCATTTACCATTTGCGACTCCCGGTTCTTCCGGTGTTCTTCCGGGTGTTTTTTGTTCAGCTCTGGATAAGGTATAAGAAACCCAACCGGTTAATGCTCCCGTATTTTTTCGCAACATTAATTCCATACCATAAGACCTGGCTTTACCATTCAAAATCACCTGTTCTATATTGTTATTGGCCAAAATATCGGCTCCGTCAATATAATCAATACGGTTTTTGATTTTTTTATAGAACAGCTCTCCTTCGAAAGAGTATTCATTATCTTTAAAGTTCTGAAAATAACCTACGGCATACTGATCCAAAAGCTGCGGTTTTGTAAAAGGACCGCTTGGTGTCCAAATCGTTGTTGGCAAGGGAAACTGCGTATTCGACAACATGTGAATGTACTGCGCCATTCGGTTGTAACTCGCTTTTACCGAAGTAGTCTCATTAAAAGCATACGATACTGCAGCACGCGGTTCGAAATTATCAAACTTACTGATGGTCGCTCCTTTTTTATAAGTGATACTTCCCGTTGGAGTTCCTTCTTCATAAATTTTATACAACGGATTGTAAACTACTGCTTTCCCATCTTCATAGGTATTGATTTCTTCCCCTCCTAAACGGTAAAACATACTGTAACGAAGTCCGTATCGAAGGTTCAGTTTCTCTGTAAGCTGATGCTCAAAGTCCAAATAAACAGAAGACTCAAAAGCATACTTTTTATCCAACTGTTTGTAATTAAACTGCGAAGTTGTATTGGTAGGCTTTACGGTTCCGGGATTAAAATCGTAATACTGACCTTCTATTCCGTAATTCAATTTTAATTTTTCTGATACCGTCTGACTCCAGCCATATTTAAGCCCATAAGTCGAAATCTTATTGTTCCATTCAAAACCTTCTCTATCCAGGTCCAGATTAAATTTATAATCACTGAAATATACAGACAAGTTGGTATTTAAGTTCTCGGAAAACTTATGCTTCCAGCTTAAAATACCCATTGTATTTCCATAAGTACTGTTAAAAAGATTATTCAAATCAAAAAGGTCGTTCCCAAAATACCCTGAAAAAGACAGTGTATTATTGGCTCCTAAGCGATAATTGAACTTCGCATTTAAATCATAAAACATCACGGAATTCTTACTGTCAGCCAGTTTCATGAATAAATGGGCATACGAAGCACGTCCTGCAATGATAAAAGATCCTTTTTCTTTTTGAATAGGTCCCTGCACCAATAAGCGGCTTGAGATCAAACCGATACCTCCGTTAACTTTGTACTTTTCAAAATCCCCGGTTTGCTGTGTGATATCCAGAACAGAAGAAACTCGTCCTCCATATTTAGAAGGAATTCCTCCTTTATACAAATCTAATCCATTCACAATATCAGGATTAAAAATGGAGAAAAAACCAAACATGTGAGAATCAGCATAAACCGGACCACCATCTACCAGAATCAGGTTTTGATCGGCTGCACCACCGCGGACATTAAAACCCGACGAAAGTTCTCCGGCGTTGGTAACTCCGGGTAAGGTCAATATCGATTTTAAAGGATCAGCTTCTCCCATGGCCACAGGAATTCGTTTGATCTCGGCCATCGAAAGTTTGTTTACACTCATTTGAGTATTTTTAACATCCACAGCCTTATTGGTGGTTACTACGACCTGCTCCAACTCATGACTGTCGGAATCCATATAAAAATTGATTCTTGAATCGTCAGCAACTACAATTTGTTTTTCGTTGTTTTTCAAGCCCAGATAACTGATCAATACGGTGTAATTTCCTTTGTCCAGTGTTATCGAGAATTTCCCGTCTGCATCAGTTGTTGCACCGGTAGAAAGTTCTTTAATGAAAATATTAGCTCCAATAACCGGCTGCTTGTTCTCGTCAAAAACCTGACCACTCAGCTTATTTTTTTTTTTAGGTGCTTTGGTTACTTTTTGCTTTACAAAAATATTATTGCCAACGATAGAAAACTGAACTGCTGCACTTTTATTAAGTTCATTGACCAGTTCTTTTACGCTGATATTTTTATAAGTCTTTGTTTCGGTAAAATACTTTTGACTGGTATTGATTTGGTCTGTATGCGCAAATTTGAAATCACTCTGGCTTTCAATTTGTTTAAAGAATTCTTTTAGTGTTACTGATTTATCAACAGTTATGGTTACGTTTTGAGAAAACACTCCCCAGCTGAATAAAAAAAAGCACGCTGAAATTATATGCTTCATGAAATTTTGTATTTTTGATATTATTAAATGAGATAGTTTCCTGCTATCCTGATCATGAGGAGGATGTTTAGTTTCGCGGCTAGTGCATCCTTTTTCTTTTCTATTGAAAAGTAATTACTTTTAATTCTTCATTTATTTCAAAATTTAGGTTATACATTTCGGATATTAACTGGATAATTATTTCTAAATCTTCTTTTTTATTGATTCTCAAAGTAATGTGCTGATCGTAATATTCCTTTGGAAATTTCATCGTGTAACCATAGTTTGCTTTAATGTAGGCAGCAAGAACGGTCAACTTTTCATTTTCAAAATCGGTAAATCTTTCAAATTCAGATACCTCAACCGTATTATTGGTATAGGTAAATTTTTCACCGGGTACGAGTATCCATTTTTGAGTCTGGTCTTTTACGCTCATCTCAACGCTTCCTTCAAAAAGGGCTACCGAAACTTCTTTCTGGGTGTATCCTTTTACTAAGAAAGAAGTTCCTAAAACAGTGGTTGTCGTTTCATTGCAAAAAACCTGAAAGGGATGTTTTTTGTCTTTTGTTACCTGAAAGTAAGCTTCTCCTTTAATTTCTATTTTACGATTAGTCTCGAAATTATCGGCATACTCGATTCTGGAATCAGGACTTAACTCCACTTTAGAACTATCCGGTAAAAAAATCGTTTTTACAATTGAAGTCTTATTTTCAATTACGTTTGAAGTCAATTTAATTTCTTGCTGGTGCTGCTCTTTATTAAAGAAAAGTCCCACTCCGATAAACGCAAAAAGTAAAACGGCTGCCGCTGCGGCATAATGCCATGCTTTAAATCTTGTTTTTTTTGAAGGAAAGGCTTTGGATTGAAATGCTTCCCACGAGGTCTCTTTTTCTTCATCAGAATGCGAAATGGGAACATCATCCCAAATCTTCTTTAGTTCATCTTCTACTTTTTTATCATTCATATCTTTGGGGCGTTAAAGTTTCTGACAATAAAATCCTTGCTTATTAAAAACACCATACACCATATCCTTAATCTCCCTGTTGGTTTCGATTGTCAGAACATGATTTTTGTCTTCTACATCAAAATTCATGATACAATCAGAAATAACAAATTGAAGCAGCGCTACAACAAATTTTGCTTCTTCCTTTGTAGTAACATCCGTTTTGTAAGTTTCAATATTCATTTTATGTTCTCATTTTTATAGATAACAAACGAGAACAAAAAAGTTCCTAATGGTTTTCGACTTTTTTTCGAATAAATTTACTGGCGAGATAAATATGATTGGCTATGGTCTTTTCAGAAAGATCCGTTAAAGCTGCAATCTCCTTATAGCTAAGGTTTTCCAGTTTATGTAAAGTATAGATTTTTTGCTGTTGTTCAGGAAGCTCATTTATTAAATTATTTAATATTTCCTGTCTTTCCTCAAAAATTTCATGATCGTTATCCTCTTTTTCCATCACAACATGCGAAGGCTCGAGCTGTACTATTTTATTTTCTCTGTTGAGATGATTGAGGATAATGTTTTTGCAGATCACAAATAATTGTTTGTCGAATAAAACATCTTCATGGAGTAATTCTCTTTTATTGTATACTCGTAAAAAAGTCTCCTGAACAAAATCCTGTGGGGTAAGTACTGTAAAATTAAAGCGTTTGGCAATGTTTATCAGTTTATCGTAGTAATTAAGGTATGCTTCCCTGAAAGCGGCCTCATTACCTTTTTTTAAACTTAAAATAAACTTCCTGTTATCCATAACGCAAATATGATAATTAGTCTAAACTCAATGTCTAAAATAATATTGTGGTGTCAAGCGAATCACTTAAGACTTATTTAATCTTTTTCTTAAGCAATTTTAAGATACAAAGAACAGAAATTTTCTTGTAAAAGTTTTTAACAGAAAAAGAAATTAATCCTAAAGAAATGCTAATTTACTACTTTTTATTTTAATCTTATTTTTCTTACCATACTAATTAAGCAGAAACCAACCTTGCAAAATCAAGACTTTATAATCCTGACAAGAATATGGTTCTTTCTCCAAATTTCACTTTTAACAAACTTGACGTTTACACTTGTTAAAAATAAAAATGCAGCGACAAAATGTTTTGTCGCTGCATTTAGTGTATCTCCACTATCAAACCAAAGTGGTACCAGTTATTTGATTAAAAGTGCTTCGAGTATTTTAAAGTAGATTTCTGTGTTTTGATAAACTCCCATAAAATTTGCAGCTCCGGGTCCATAGGCAAAAACCGGAACTGGCACTGCTGTGTGATCGTTTGTACTAAAACTTCCCTGTACATATCCTTTTTCGATGCTGCCATCAATTAAGGAGAGTCCTCCGGTTTCGTGATCTGCCGTTACGATTAAAAGTGTCTCCTGATTCTGATCGACAAATTCCATGGCTTGTCCTACCAGTTTATCAAAATCAAGCATTTCACGAACCACGTATTCCAGGTCATTTTTATGTCCGCCATAATCAATTTGCGCACCTTCAGCCATTACAAAAAAAGGATTTTTTGATTTTGAAAAAACGGTCGTTGTCTTTGCCAAAGATTTCGCTAAAAAATCTCCCCTTCCCTCTTTCATCGAAACCACCGAAGCATCATCGACCACTACAAAACGTGAATTTTTAATGGTGTCCAGACTTTTAAACTGATCTGAAAAAGTATAGCCTTTCTCTCTTACTATTTTAGACAGATCTCTACCGTCTTTTCTGTTATTAAATTCTTTTGTGCCTCCTCCAATCAAAATATCAGACGGATTGGCAAGAAAATCTGCAGCAATTGGTTCGCTTAAAGTTCTTTCAGATTGATGCGCGTAAAAAGCTGCCGGAGTGGCATCTGTAATATTTCCAGCCGAAATAATAGCCGTTTTGTATTTTTTCTTTGCCAATTGCTGGGTGATTAGTTCCAACGCTTTTCCGTTTTCATCGACACTGATAAATCGGCTATTGGTTTTATGACCTGTTGCCATTGCCGTAGCTCCTGCAGCCGAATCGGTGATATAACTGTCTGACGATTTCGTGATCGACAATCCCTGAGTCGGAATATTAAAAAGGTTCAATTGTCCTTTATTGGCTGTATACCCGGCATAAATCTGAGTAAGCCCCATTCCGTCGCCAATAAGCAGAATTACATTTTTGGGACGGCTGTTTTTAGAAAATAAAGCTGCATTCTTAGGTTTATAGGCCTGATAAAATGATGTATTTTGGTAAAAAGTACTTTTTATCTTCTGAATGAACTGCGTCAATGCCGGCACATTATCAGTACCAATATAATCGACTTTTAAATTCATCAAAGTCATCCAGGTGTTCACATTATCGGGTGTCGACCAGAATCTGATTTTTTTATTCTGTGCATGAACTTTTTTAATGACCGACTGTACTTTTTCTAAATCAGCCTGTGTCATTACTCCTTTTCCGTTCCAAACGGTAAGCTCTTTTAAATCTTCGCTAATCATTTCGACACGTGACAATTGTTCCGATGAATACGTTTCATTCCTTCTTCCGTCAAAATAGATAAACTCAGGATATTGATTCCAGTTTGATGGTTCAGGTCTGTTTCCTGAAATAACTACTTTTAGATTTTTGTTTGAAATCAAATCGGGATACGTTTTCAACTGTTGCACAATCCCTTTAAGTGTGGCATCAGCTTCTGATTTTATATCAATCATTAAAATTAAAGGCTTATTATCAGGGTAAACTTTACCTTCTAAGTTTTTTATCTTCTTCGACAAAGGATCCAAATAAAGACTTCGCAGTGTATTGTACGTTTTGATTTCTTCCGAAGTATGTGCTACCAAAAGTTCATTATTCCTCAGAAAAACATCCGCTTCGATAACGCCTGCTTCATTGGAATAGGCTTCATAAAAAGGCAATTTACCTGCATAATCATTGTGTGAATGAATATTAGCCGAACTGTATTCCTGTGCCTGCGCCAACAGAAAAAAATGAAGGCAAAAAAGTATAATTATTTTTTTCATTACAAATAAAATTAATTCAATTCTAATATGGTCTTCAATACTTAGAAGATGAGCCACAGATTAAAAAGATTTCCACAGATTTCTTTAACCCATTGACTGTAATTAATAAAAAATCATTTAACACATAGAAACCTGTTTCTTACGCATAGCTTCCTCTGTGTTTTTAAAATAAGTGAAACGCCTTACTTAAGAGTATAAAATCTATGTGTTTAAAATAATTACACCCAACGGCTTTCTTTGCTAATTAAGTATAAAAATGGATCTGTAAAATCGGTGGCAAAAAATATATGCTTACTAGGTGTTAAGCCCGGTCAAAATAGGTAGGCAATTTGCTTTTTTCTTTACAACTGCAAGCTCCACAACTAAGCCTGCAGCGTAAAAAAACTAAACAAACAAAATGAAACTACTAACTACCAACCTTTATTCTGGAAAAGAGCTCCTTTGCTCACGGCAATCTCATCCGGTGGTATTGGCCATACATGGTGAATGGCAGGATTAAAATTACGGGCAGGATAAATCACTGTTCCGTTGTAATGATGTAAAGGTTTTGCATAAGTCGCCTGAGCATCGCCCCAGCGTACTAAATCGAAATGACGGTCTGTCCATTCTCCTGCCAGCTCACAACGTCTTTCTCTTTTCAGATCCGTTAATGTGGCTCCTCCAATACTTGGTAAACCGGCACGATTTCGAATCAGGTTTATTTCGGTATCGGCACTTAGTCCTTTCATTAATTTTGCCTCAGCCAGCATCAGGATTACATCCGCATAACGCAAAAGAGGTAGATTTAAAGCGGTAGAAGGCTTGTCTCCGTTTGCATTTACATAACGAATATCAATTCCACCCGATGTCGTTTTTGGATAACCGAATGGCTCCATGTACTTTTTAAACTGATAACCGGTTCTGTTACTTGAACTGACCATATATTTTCCTTCATTAAAAGTGACTAATTCACCGAAGTACATAAACTTGTCTCCTTTTTGAAGAATTGTAGCACTTCGTCTTTTATCAGCAGGATCATACGTATCGAACAATTCTTTAGTAGGATAAAAATTTCCCCAGCCATTGTAAACTCCCCAGCCTTTATCTTCCAGGCATACTCCCGGAAAAATAGATCCTAAGCTTGTATTTTCGGCACTCGAGGTTACGGACCAAATGTACTCTGACGACCAGTTGTTTTTAATTTTAAAAACATCTTCGAAATTATCCAGTAATTTGTGTTTTCCACTGTTGACAATCATATTGGCATACTTAATCGCATTGTCCCAGTCTTTTGCATACAAATAGGTACGCACCAAATATCCCCATGCTGCCGTTTTATGCGCACGTCCGTAATTGTCTGAACTAAGTTCATTGAAATAAGGCAATAAATCGGCAGCTTTAATCAGATCGGCAGCGATATAGGCGTAGTTTTCAGCTACGTTTTTAGCACGCGGCACATATACATTGGTTGGGTTTTCTCTGTCCTGAATTGGAATCCCGGCACGATCATCTCCATAGTGATAGGCCAATTCCAAATGCATTACAGCATGATTGAAGTACGCTTCTCCCAACATCATGTTTTTTGTTTTATCGTCTAAAGAGATTTTCGGAATATTGCGAATCACATCGTTACAGCGTTTCATCACTTCATAGTGAAGTCTCCAAATGTCTTTGGTGTCCGATTCTGCTCCGTCAACAATAAAATTTTTGATTCGTTCCGCATTTTGTCTTGGTTTCGTTCCGATATCATCACTGGCATTGTTCAGCCAGAAAAATCCACGACCGTACATATTATCATCCGAATAGAGTGCATAAATCGCATTCACTCCCGCTTTTGCATCAGCAGGTGTTTTCCAGAAATTACCACTTGAAGGTGCTCCCTGAGGTACTAAATCAAGTTCATTTTCGCAAGCCGACATGCTCATTAAAAGCACCAGACTCCATAATAAAAGACTTAAATTTTTCATTTTATTTGTGTTATATTTTTTTAAAAAGTTGCGTTGACACCTGTCATATAAATACGGGATAGCGGATATTTTCCTAAGTCTAAACCGAAATTCCTAAGTCCCACTTCCGGATCCATTCCTGAATAATTAGTTATGGTAAAAAGGTTTTGCCCGGAGATAAAAAATCTAAGTTTCGCTTTTCCGTGTAACCATTGTTCTTTTACTGTATATCCAATCGAAACGTTTCGTAATCTCAGGAAAGAAGCATCTTCAATATAAAAATCAGAGATTCTTCCGAAATTATTATTGTTGTCTGTTGACGAAAGCACCGGAATATTGGTATTGGTATTCGTTGGCGACCATGCATTTTTAGAATCGGCTAATAAGTTATAGCCCGGGAAAGAAGCATTCACACCTGTATATTTTACGGCATTAAAAACTTTGTTTCCGGCTGTTCCGCTAAGGAAGATGTTCATATCAAATCCTTTGTATCTGAAATTGGTGTTTAAACTGAAGGTCGTTTTCGGAAAAGGACTTCCCAGCACTACTCTGTCACTGTTATTGATTACACCATCGCCATTTACATCTTTAAATTTAATGTCTCCTGCAACCGCATTAGGCTGATACACTACGCCTTTATTATTTACATAAGCTTTTGCTTCGGCATTACTTTGAAACAATCCGTCTGTAGAGTACCCGTAAAATGCTCCGACAGGACTTCCGACCTGATAGATATTAGCCAAAGGCAAACTACGAACACGGCTAAGATTTAAAGGCTCTAAGGAAGTTAAATCGTCTTTGATCGAAACAATTTTATTGCTTAAGAAGGCTGCATTTGCTGTTACATCAAATTTGAATTCGCCACGTGTTTTTTGGTAGGTTAAACTGGCTTCAATTCCTTTATTTTCAACATTACCCGAATTTACGATTCTTCCTAACGGAGTTCCTGAAACTCCCGGAAGCTGATCGCGAACCAACATGTCCTTATTCGTTTTAATGTAAGCATCTACAGATCCTGATAAAGCATTGTTAAACATCGTAAAATCCAATCCTACGTTGCTCTGCTCTGAACTTTCCCATCTTAAATTAGGATTCGACAATTCGCTCTCAGAATAACCGTAAGAGATTACCGGACTGCTTCCAATTAAAGCTTGTGTCTGCGTTAAAGGCACACTAAACTGGTAAGGTCCAAGATTTCCTAAGTTTCCAATCTGTCCCCAGCTTGCACGTAATTTTAAGTTGCTTACTAACGGGTCTATGCTTTTCATGAATCCTTCTTCAGAAATCAACCATCCGGCAGAAACAGAAGGATATACTTTCCAGCGGTTGTCTGAAGTTAGTTTTGAAGTACCGTCACGACGTATAATTCCTGAAATCAAATACTTTTGATTAAAGTCGTAATTCAGCCTTCCTACATAAGAAGAAATGATTTCTTCAAACATTCCTGCTTCTACCTGCTGCACTAACTTAGCATTTAATAAATAACGCTGTGATGGATCTTCATTATCAAAGCCTGTTCCCTGCACGGTATAAAAATCTCTTTTGGTTTGCTGATAGGTATATCCGGCAAGTGCTTTAAAATTGTGCTTACCTAATGATTTTTCATAAGAAAGTGTCTGCTCGCTTAATAAGTCAGTTGTGGTAGCAGAAGATTTTGTTAATCGGTTAAAATCAAATATTTTACCCGGTTCTGTTATTTTTACCGCAAAATCGGTTGCGTTGTTCTGAATTCTGGTATATCCCCAGTTTGATTTAAATTTTAAACCTGATACGATTTCCCATTCTGCATAAGGATTAATCAAAACAGTCGAAATCGGATTGCGGTTGTCCAGTCTTTTTAAATAGGCCACCGGATTGATTACGTCTCCATAAGAACCTATATATTTTTCAGGAACACCTCCAAACTTTCCTGAACCGTCTTCTCTATAGATCGTCGCGTTTGGCGGATAAAAGATCGCTGCTAAAATGGCTCCTGTGTAACCACTTGTTGTATTGGCTGCCTGACCGTCTGTTAAAGAGTACGACAGATTTTCACCCACTGTAAAATTAGGTGCCAGTTTAAAAGAGGAATTGGCTCTCGCTGTATAACGGGTCCCGTAGGTATTCAGCAATATTCCTTCGTTTTTGCGGTAACTTCCGGAAATAAAGAAATTAGATTTCTCGGTTTTACCATTTACTGAAATAGACAAATCCTGAATTTCGCCAGTACGGAAAATTTCATCCATCCAATTGGTCTTTGTGGTTCTGGCTGTTGGTTCAAAAGCCGGATCAAAAGCCGGAATTCTCGGCATACCTGCATTATCTCTGGCGGTGTTCATCGCATCCGCATATTCAGCCGCATTTAAAACGTCTAACTTTTTAGCTACGTTTTGAAAACCTCCCTGATAATTTACATTGATGTTTATACGTTCCGAAACTCCTTTTTTAGAGGTAATTAAAATCACTCCTCCTGAAGCTCTTGCTCCATAAATTGCTGCAGAAGCCGCATCTTTTAAAACACTTATCGAAGCAATATCGTTTGGATTTAAAGTGTTTAAAGAACCGCTGTAAATAATTCCGTCTAAAACAATCAGTGGTGTTTCGGCATTCAAGGATCCGATACCTCTGATATTAATTGTAGGCTCGGCAGTTGGATCACCACCGTTATTAATTACAGTAACACCTGCCACTGTTCCTTGCAGTAATTCTGCGGCACTATTGTAGGTTCTGCTTGAGGTTTCTTTCATCGAAACGGTTCCTACTGATCCTAAAACTTCATTCTTTTTTACACTTCCGTATCCCATTACAACCACTTCCTGTAGTTGTTTCATATCGGCCGCTAATTTGACACTTATGTTTTTATCGGATTGTGTCACTTTTATTTCTTGTGTCACATAACCTACATAGGAAAAGACAAGTACTGCGGCAGACGAATTGATTTCGATTTTAAAAGTTCCGTCAAAATCTGTAGTAGCTGTTGCATCTGAATCTTTGTCTTTGATTCCAACACCCGGTAACGGCATTCCGTCATCACCGCCAAAAACAGTTCCCGAAATGCTTATTTTGCCCTGACCGACGTCTGAAACTTTTATGCTTTTTTTAATCACAATATTGTTGCTGACCATTTCATATCTCAGCAGCAGATTGCTGCATATTTTATCCAAAGCCTGCTCCAGAGGCACATTATTAAGCTTCAAACTAATCTTTTGATTGGTATTGACCTGATTGGTTTCATACATAAAATGCACGTCAACTTGTTTTTCAATCTTCTGAAAAACACTCTTTATACTTTCGTTTTCTACTTTTAAAGTTACTCTTTTACCGATATCAAAACGGGCCGCTTTTACGGTTAATCCGATAAAAAATAGCGCCACGAAAAGCAGTGCCTTCGTTAGTACCGATTTATTAATGCTCTGAGCCTTTACGACATTCCGCATTTGCTTTTTATTCATGATTGTGTGTTTTTTAATTGTTTTTGATTGTGGAACGGTTTTCTACGTAGATTTTTTAATTTGATTTTTAAGGGAATTGTATTCCGGCTGATCGAAGCAGGAATTGGAGATTTTAAAAATTCACTCAACTCCGCTAACCCGCATTGCGCTATGCGAACTATTTTTCTCTCAACCGTATTTTTTAAACTTAACGGATGACATAAGTCCCCGACTCTATTTTGTAATCTGCATTGATAATATTGCACACCAAAGCAACGACCTGTCCTGCCGGAAGTTCTTTGAAATAAGCACTAATTTTTAAGTTGTTTAAATTTTTGTTTGCAATCTGAACGGTTACGTTATAATTTCGATTGATCGTTGCAATGACTTCCGGTAAAGGGGCATCTTCAAAAACGATAATATGCTTTCGCCATAACGAAATTGAATTCATTGGGATATCCTTAAACGCCTGAAGTTTGTTACTGTGCGATTTAAAAACCACTTTTTGCCCCGGAGTTACATATACATTTTCTTCGGTCACAGTTGATTTGACATTCACTCTTCCTGTCAGTACCGAAACTTCCTGAGTAGTCTGATCCGGATAAGCCTGCACGTTAAAACTCGTTCCCAGTACTTTGGTGTCCATTTTATCGGTATGAATGATAAAGGGATGCTTTTTATCTTTGGCTACATCAAAAAAAGCTTCTCCGATTAAATAGATTTCTCTGGTATCCCCTTTAAAAGTAACCGGATATTTTACGTGACTTCCGGCATTAAGCCATATCTGAGTTCCATCACTTAGAACTATTTTAGCGTGTTCTCCTGCTCTTGTTGCATATTGTCTGGTAATGGTTTTTAATGAGGATAAATAAAGGAAACAGGACAAGCTAACTACAAATAACAAAGAAGCTGCCACCGCCCAATTACTATTAGGAAAAGAAATAACCTTATCCGTTTTTTTAATATTTTGAATTTCCTTTTTTAACTTCGATTGGTCTGATGTGATCAATGCTATCGTGTCGAATATTTCTTCAGGATGATCGTACCAGTTATTCCATAATTCTTCCCCATTTAAAGAGGGCTTCCCTTCTAAAAAAAGTTTTATATCTTGATGTGATTTTTCAGGCATTATAATGTGTTTATCTCTTTAATAGTATGTCTTAGAAATAGTAATTTCAGGTAGGCGCTTAAGGTTACGCTTTTGTTAAGAAAAAATGCATAACCTTATATTAGCCATCTGCTATTAGTTAAATTCACCCAGGTAGTTTCGCATAAACTTTAATGCGTAGGCAATGTGATACTTTACCGTTTCGTGCGAAACATTAAGTTCTTCGGCTATTTCTTTGTTGGTGTAATGTTTGATTCTGCTGAGAATAAAAACTTCTTTGGATTTTTTAGGAAGCAATAACGCAGCCTTATCAACGGCTTCCTGCAGTTCTTCATAATAAATAGAATCTTCGGTAGTGTTGCTGCCGTCGCAATCATTGGTGTTTCTGTCTATAACCTCTCTTATATATTGATCGGTGAGGGTATGCAATTTTATATAATCTAAAGTGGTATACCGAACAGAGGTGTAGATATAAGCTGAAAATTTCTTTTGAATAACCAAACTCTTTCGCCTTTCCCAAATTGTTGTAAAAACTTCCTGAACAATCTCTTCGGAAACCGGAACCGACTTCATCCTCACATAAACAAACCGAACCAATACATCCCGATATCGGAAATACAATTCATCAAACGCTTTATCTTTTCCTTGTCTCAATAACTCAACAAGCTCCTCATCTGTAAACTTCTTATACATGAGACACTGTTTTTGAATGATTTGGCGAATGGAGTGTTCGAAATAGGACTTTCGATCCAATCTTTATACAGCGATGTATTCTGATTTTAAAAAATGACATATACTACAATTGTGTTGTTTATAATATGTCTTCAAAATTAAAGCTGAGGGTAGGTCTGGAAGGTTACGTTTACATTAATAAACTGAGCTCGTTATAAAACATTATATTAACATCTGATGCTTTATGTTACGTCAATATTGATAGGAGATCTTGTTCGATATCAGCTTTGTAAAGTGTCACTTGTTAAAGCAAAGCATACTGCAAGTAATTACGAATTTGCCGCAACGATCTTAGTATTTGGTGCAGAATTTTTTCTCCATAATTTTCATAATAATGTGTCAATAGAAAGCTTAGGTTGTACTATACCTCCTACAACTATCATATTTCTACCGTAAAATCGTGCAAAACACCAATAAACATAAGGATGTGGCTCATTTTTCTGCTACTTGCGATTTATCTCACTCATTATTAGTGTTTCCGACATTAAAAAGATATTTCATGACAATAAAAACCTTTCTCATGACATATTTTTCAGTTTCGGTGCCTAAGATTCTTAGTTTTAACCTGTTTTAGAAGAGAAAAACAGGTAGAAACACCTGTTTTTGAGAGTTTTATATTTTATATCTTAGTTGAAATATAAAAATTGTCCTTTTATTTCTTAGTTAAAAACACAAGTAATATCAAAAACAAATATAAACACTAACCTATTAACACTAAACACTATGGAAGAATTCATTGGAGTTGTAAAACTTTTTGCGGGAAATTTTGCCCCAAGAGGCTGGGCCTTTTGTAACGGACAAATATTGTCAATTGCACAAAATACGGCATTATTCTCAATCCTTGGTACAACCTATGGAGGAAATGGTCAGACTACTTTCGCTTTACCAAATCTACAAGGTGCAACAGCTATTGGACAAGGAACTTCACCTGGAGGAACTTACGTTCTTGGACAAGCTGCAGGTACACCAAACGTTTCAATTTTAACAAGCAACCTTCCTGCTCACGTTCACGCAGGACCTGGAAAAATTTCTGTGAGTGCAACAAATGCATCAGATTCAACACCGGTAGCCGGAGCATCGATAGCGATACCTGGAGCTGTTGTATCAAGAGTTTTTACACCAACATTAGGCTTTGCAACAGCAACTCCAAGTGTCGATTTATTAAGCAATGTAACCACTGGTGCCACTGGTAGCAATCTGCCTATCTCAATAATGCAGCCTTATGTAGCATTATCTTATATCATTTGTTTAGAAGGAATTTTCCCTTCCAGAAATTAAACTATTTAAGAGCATTTTTTACATTATAAGACCATTTGGGTATATCGCTGAAGTCGTATAAAAACTGAATTTCAGAATACTCTGTAAGATTGTACATAGAAACAAGACAAAAAGGGTTTGTAATATAAGACTCCGCAGTTTTTAAGTCGATGTCTTCAAATATCCTGATTTCAGTAAAAATACACACATCGGGATGGTTGCTAAAATCATCAGGCAGCTTATAAAAGTCACTTTTAAATTCTAAATCCTGACTTCTATTGCCAAAAAGTTCTTTGCTTATTGTAAATAATCTATCTACAAATACACTATGAGGATAGGGCTGTATTTCGTTACGGCCCTTAACCTCTGATTTAGCATTTTTTAATGATGGCTCATGATCGGAATAAGTATAACTCAAATCAATCTTGATTTCTTCGGGAATTAAAATTCCATGCGAAGACAGCTGCGAAACAATGTTTCGCGTAATCGCCACCTGCGGCTCTCGGGTAAGAGCATAATGCATCGTTTCGGAGATGGCCAGATCAATTGCAAACTCTTCAGGTTTTGTATACGTAATGGCATCTGTTTCGATTAATTCTAATGAATAATCGTTTAAACCGGTCACCGATAAAATATGATGTACAGATGCTATTGAAGCAGTATTGATATCCAGTAAAATGGCTTTAATTCTATCTTTATGAAACAAAGGAAGTAAAGGAAGAATTAAAGTTGCATAAGGGCCACAACCCGCATAAAGAACATTAATACTTCTCTCAGGGAAATCATTACACAATTTTGTCAGAGCCTTATAAACGCCTTTTATGAAATAAACCGTGCGTAAATAATCGTCAACACAGTCTGCCGCACCAGAGCTTGACAAAGCAACACCGCCTTTAACATGAACTTCATTGTTCTCAAAATGGTTAACTGTTGCGATTTTTTCATAAAATTCTGAAAGGTTTCGCGCACATGTGGTGTGTTCATCAATAGTATTTGACGCAATGATAGATTGAACAATAATCGTAAGCTCTTGTTTATACATGATACTCAATTTTAGTTAAAGCTTTAAAGTTGAAACTGAAAAACAAATGTAAGAATACAAAATGATAAATCTAATATCAGTTAATTATGAAAAAACTCTACCTATTACTCATTCTACTGTTTTTTACGCTGCAGCAATTGACTGCACAAACAGTAGAGACCTTCGAAGCTCAGACAATTAACCAGTCTAACTTTACCAGCAATGGTAAGACCTTTAATCTGACCAATACCTATATTTCTTTTCAGGTAGTTGCGTCGAGCGGTTTTGGTTATAACGGTTCCAATAATTACATACAAGTTTCAGATGGTCTAGCATCACAAAGTTTAGGACAAACCGGATTCATTACCGCTGCCTCAGGAAGCTTTAAGATGAATAGTTTATTTATTTACCTCGCAGGTGATTCTACTCAGAATCCTAATGTTACCTCAAATGGTGCTCCGGGTTCGGTTACCTTAACCGGAAAACTTGGAGGTGTAACACAATTCTCTATTGTAAAAAACACTACTGGCGCAAACATTGGTATTGCCTTACCTAATAGAGGTTTTATTCCTATTAACTTCGCAACAGACGGAGTTTCAAATTTTACCAATATCAACATTGACCAGCTTGAAATTCAGCTAAGCGCCAATTACGATTATTTTGCAATTGATAATTTTACCTGGGTTGATGGGGTAAGTTTACCAACAGTAACTACTACAACCGCTACAAATGTGGGTTCAACGAAAGCAATTATTGGAGGTAATGTAACTGGAAATGGCGGAGATGTCAACGTAGAAAGAGGAATAGTTTGGGCGACAACCGCAAACCCAACTATCGCAAACAATAAATTTCAAATCGGAACTGGAACTGGAATTTTTAGTAATACCGTAACAGGCCTTACTCCCGGTTCGACTATTCATTACAGAGCTTATGCTACTAATACAGCAGGTACAGCTTATGGTGCCGAGTCAACTTTCGTAACATCGGCTGCTTTAGCCACTTCTTCCACCTCAAAAACAGATGTGGCTTGTAACGGAGGAACTACTGGTGCTGCCAGTGTTACCGTAATTGGCGGAGTTACTCCCTATACCTACTCATGGTCTCCTGCAGGAGGTACCGGATCATCGGCAACCGGACTGTCTGCAAATGCATACACCGTTACAATTACCGATGCTGAATTGACACAAATTACCAGAAACTTCTCGATAACACAACCAACAGCACTAAATGGACTGCCTACGACAACGGCTGTTTCCTGTTTTGGAGGCAGTAACGGTACAGCAACAATAACTCCAACTGGAGGTACACCTGGATATACCTACTTATGGTCTACCGGAGCTACAACGCAAACTATAACAGGCCGTGTAGCCGGAACTTATAGTGTGATCATCACAGATGCTAACAATTGTCCTAAAACAATAAACAATATTGTTATAGGTCAGCCTGCTGCCGCACTTGACGGAACTGTTACTACCACAGCCGCTTCTTGTTTTGGACTTGCTAATGGTACAGCAACAGTTACACCTTCAGGAGGCACACCGAGCTATACCTATTCATGGGCTCCATCAGGAGGTACAGCAGCAACCGCAACAGGACTTGCCGCCGGAACTTATAGTGTTACTATTACAGATGCTAACGCATGTCCTAAAACGATAACGGGTATTGTGGTAGGACAACCAGCTGCCGCTCTTGATGGCACTGTGACTACAACAGCCGCATCTTGTTTTGGAAGTACTAACGGTACAGCAACAGTAACTGCAACCGGAGGTACTCCGGCATATACTTACTCCTGGTCACCAACCGGAGGTACAGCCGCAACGGCTACGGGACTTGCTGCCGGAACTTATAGTGTTACCATTACAGATGCTAACGCATGTCCTAAAACGATAACGGGTATTGTTATTGGCCAGCCTACAGCTCTTGACGGAACGGCTACTACAACAGCAGTTTCCTGTTTTGGAGCGAATAACGGTACGGCAACGGTTACCGCTTCAGGAGGTACACCAGGATATACTTATTCATGGACTCCATCGGGAGGTACGGCTGCAACAGCAACAGGACTTACCGCCGGAACTTATAGCGTTACTATTACAGACGCTAACGCATGTCCTAAAACGATAACGGGTATTGTGGTAGGACAGCCAGCAGCTGCTCTCAATGGAACTATCTCTACAACAGCCGTTTCTTGTTTCGGAGGAGCTAACGGTACTGCAACAGTAACTCCTAGCGGAGGAACTGCAGGATATACTTATGCATGGTCTAACGGAGCTACAACGCAAACCATAAACGGACTTATCGCAGGGACTTATAATGTTACCATTACAGATGCTAACTAATGTCCTAAAACGATAAACAATATTATTATAGGTCAGCCAGCCGCAGCTCTCGATGGAACTGTAACAACAACAGCCGCTTCTTGTTTTGGAGGATCTAATGGTACTGCAACAGTAACTGCAACCGGAGGTACTCCAGCTTACACTTATTCGTGGTCTCCATCAGGAGGTACAGCAGCAACCGCTACAGGACTTACCGCCGGAACTTATAGTGTTACTATTACAGATGCTAACGCATGTCCTAAAACGATAACGGGTATTGTTATTAGTCAACCAGCTGACGCCGTGAACGGGACTGTAGTTACAACAGCTGCTACTTGTTTCGGTAATGCCAATGGTTCGGCTACAGTTACTCCATCCGGGGGTGCCGGAAATTATACTTATTCCTGGTCTCCAACAGGTGGTACAGCGGCTACAGCAAGCGGGCTTGCTGCAGGAACTTATAGCGTGACCATTACAGATGCTAACGCATGTCCTAAAACGATAACTGGTATTGTTATTAGTCAACCAGCTGTTCTTAACGGAACTGCAACTACAACAGTAGTTTCGTGTTTTGGGCAAGCTGACGGTACTGCAACGGTTACTCCAACCGGAGGTACTTCGGGCTATACTTACTTATGGTCTAATGGAGCAACAACACAAAATATAACTGATCTTGTTGCCGGAAACTATAATGTGGTCATAACAGATGCCAACTTATGTACCAAAACAGTTAATAACATTATTGTATATCAACCAACTGCTATTACAGTTACCCCAGCACAAACTGATGTAACCTGTAATGGAGGGCAAAACGGACAAGCTTCGGCTACCGTAAGTGGCGGAAGCGGTAGTTATACCTATTCATGGTCTCCATCGGGAGGTACGGCTGCAACTGCAACCGGACTTACTGCAGGAACTTACACTTTAACGATCACTGATGGTAGTGGTTGTACTAAAACTCAAGTTTACAACATCTTAGAACCAGCTGCAATCGCAACTACAATTACAGGAACAAATGTTAGCTGTAACGGAGGAAGCAATGGTTCGGCTACTGTTAATGTAACAGGTGGAACAGGTGGTTATACTTACGTTTGGTCTCCAACCGGAGGAAATTCAGCAACTGCAAGTGGTTTGCCTTCAGGGAATTACTCCGTACTGGTTACTGATGGAAATGGATGTGCCAAAACTGCCAATATTGTGATCAACCAACCGGCTCTATTAACTGCCACCATTGCAACTCAAACAAACATTTCCTGCAATGGAGCAAGCAATGGAGCGATTACCACTACTATAACTGGCGGTACAACTCCATACACTTACTTATGGTCAAATGCAGCAACAACTAAAGACATCAGCGGATTAACGACAGGAACCTATACCCTAACAGTTACAGATGCTAATGGTTGTACTGCACCACTATCAGTAACTTTAACCACTACTCCTGATGTAACACCACCAGTACCAAATGTGGCTACTCTTCCAGTAATTACAAGTGCTTGTGCTGTTTTATCGGCTCAGATTCCAGTTCCAACTGCAACGGATAATTGTAGTGGAAATATTACTGCAACCACAACGAATCCTTTAACTTATAATACACCGGGAACCTATACAATTACCTGGACGTATACTGATGCCAGTGGAAACACAAGTACACAAAATCAGACCGTTAAAGTTCTTCCTTCGTCTATTCAAGCAGTAACTTTTAGCAATGCTACAGTAACCTACAACAAAAACCCACAAGCAATACAAGTTGCTAATTTACCTGCAGGAGCTACTGTTGCTTATACAATAGCACCTGGATCTACAGGAAATTCAGCTACAAATGCGGGTACATATACGGTAACTGCGCTAGTAACTCCTGCTGCAAGCGAGCCTAATTGTTCTCCAATTACGCTTACTGCACAGCTTACTATTCAAAAAGCAGCGCAACAAATTACTTTCGCAGCTTTAGGAGTAAAAACTCTTGGAACTATAAATACGTTCTCACTGGGGGCTACTGCCAGTTCAGGTTTAGCAGTGAACTATTCTTTCACCTACAAAACAGCTTTACCTGCTGCTACTGTTGCTCCATTAACTGGTCTCGTAACTATGTTAAGACCTGGAGAAGTAACAATTATTGCTGCTCAGGCTGGTGATGCGAATTATTTACCTGCTGCGGATGTTTCACAGCTTTTGGTGATCAAAAACAATGACATCACTGTTACTCAAATTACTGTTGGTACTAAAGTTTATCCAAATCCGGCTAAAACTATTAATTACCTGATGGCATGTGGCGAGAACAACGTAAATGTAGCATTGACCAATACAACCAATGCAACCTTTACTCCTGCAGCTAATTTTACGATCAATACACCTAAACCTGGAATTTATACGCAAAACGTAACAATTACTTCTGAAGACGGAAGTGCTAATGCTACTTATGCTATAACTGTAGAAAAACCATTTGGATTCTATGATATTGTACACCAAAAATTCAATAATGTACTTATCGTAAACAACAACCCTCAAACGAATGGAGGTTATGAGTTTGTTTCGTACCAATGGTTTAAAAATGGACAAGTAATTGGAACAAATCAATACTTTTCAGCAGGTGAGGCTCAATCTAATACATTGGATTTAACAGCCGATTATAGTGTAAAAATGACTACTAAAGATGGTAAAGTGCTGCAAACATGTCCTTCTAAAATTAAGACACAGAAATCACTTGAGGTTAAATTGTATCCAAATCCGGTTGAAACAGGAAAAATGCTTACTGTAGACGCTGATCTACCGGAAGGTGATTTAGAAAACATGCAAATAAGTCTTTACTCTGTTACAGGTAAACTACTTACAACAATGAAGTCGTCTACTGCTCAAACACAGGTGCAATTACCTCCTAGTACTGAGAGTAATATGGTTCTTGTAGTTATTGAATCAGGCAATATCAAAAAGTCATTCAAAGTACTTGTAAAATAATCAAAATCATGCCAGTACCACTTCAAAATGGTACTGGCTAA
>NZ_CAGKLC010000052.1 GCF_903469665.1 Flavobacterium sp. UGB4466
TATTTCGACGGAATTGTTTAAACGTTTGCTATAGCTCGTAATAAAAAGTTTTGTTTACAATTTTACACTGACTTGAAAAATAAAAAAGGCCTTCAGGAATTTGAAAGCCTTTAAAAAGTAAAGTAAGAATGAATTATTTTTTAGATTCTTCAATAGAAACTTTTCTAAACTCTTTTAAAAGTTTTTCAATTTCCAAAGATGATTTACGTGCTCTGGCCCCGGCAGCTTTAACTCCTTTTTCAGCTACAGCTTCAGATTCTGTTTTAAACGTTTCGATTTCGGCGTTGATTTTTGCAACAAGGTCTTTCATAATACGATTTTTTTTGTTTAAGTGAGCAAAAGTAAAATTTTGCATTAATTGAAAACGGTATTGCTAGCAAAATATTTTCATGAATTCTCTTTTTTCAATTCTTTAAGGAAATAACTGACCGAAATTCCCGTTTTAGAGTGAAATGCATTGGTGAATCGGGGAGTGGAAGTAAAACCTGCTTCCTCAGCAAGGGAGCCTATCGAGTAATTTCTATGCATGCTTGAGTTTCGGAGCAGTTCCACCAAATAATCAATTTTTAGGTCATTGATATAATCAGCAAAACGCTTGCCGCTGCGATGGTATATCACTTTTGAAAGGTATTTGCTGTTAGTATTAAACCGTACAGTTAAAGTGGCTAATGTTGCCTCTTTGTGCAGGAATTTTTTATCCCTTTCAAATTTTTCAAGGTGTTTTATTATTTGCTGTACAGTCTCCTGCGAGATATCAGTTATTTCGAATTTATCGGGTGACTGTTTCTGGAAGGTGCTCTTTTCATTTTTTTCCAGAAGCAGATCAAATTTGATCTTATTTCGCTTTTTAGTTTCAAAGTGGTTATAGGTCCCATAAATGACAGCGGAGAATAGAACGACAACCACGCTTATCAAAATAACGTCATAATATTTCTCTTTTACAAGTTGCTGCTGTATTTTTTCTTTTTCCAGCAGAATTTCCTTCGTATCATATTCCTTGTGAATTTTGCCCATTAGGTACTTATTGGTATCTGTTAATATAGAATCTGCTTTTAAAAGCTGGTCTATATAATACAACTGGGATTTCAGGTTATTTTCTTTCTTGTAATATTTAATCATTAATTCAAAAACTTCTCTTAAATCCGGACGAATGTAACCTTTCTCAATAAATACTTTTTCCACCTTTTTAAAGTAAGGAACTGCTTTTGCCTGACGCTGTAGTTTCCAATAGTTTTTTCCAATGTAAAAATTGGCAATTGATTCATTTGCAAACTCTGTCATGCTGTTTAAATGCGGCATGACTTCCTGAAGCAATTGAATAGAGGTGTGATAATTATTTAGAAAGAACTGGTTGATTCCTTCGGAGTGCTTAAAAAATAATTCCATCTCGGGAATCTTAAGGCGCTCACATTCTTTAATTCCCAAAGCATTAGTTTCGGAGCATTTACTGTAATCTCCAATCTTGTTGTAACAAACACTAAGTGAATGAAGTGAATTTAAATAGGGGCGGGGCTGATTTTTTTTAAAATATTCAATGCAGTCATTAAAAAGAGAAATGGCTTCATCATAAAATCCGAGGTAAAATTTAATCTGGGCAATATGATATTTGGTTTTATAGATCAGGTAATCATTATCAGTTTTGGAAATGTTTTCATTTGCAGTTATATAACAATCATATGCTTTTACATAGTTTTTTTGGCTGTAATAGACTATTCCTTTGGATAGCTGAGCAGATCCGATCAGTTCATTACTTCTTGACTTTACAGCTGTCTGCACCATGCTGTCAGCGTATTTTAAACGGAGAATCATAGGTGACTGATGCAGCATATTTTGATATGCATTAACTAACTCTTCATGATTCTTTTCCCTGCGGGCTTTTCTTAAATAGGCATATAAATATGGAGATGCTTTCAGGCTGTCATTTTTGTATTGATAAATTTTATCATCCAGATATCCATAACTTTTAAAAATAAGGGAATCAGGAATTCTGTTGGGAGTATTCTGGGCATTTAAAGATTTAATTAGAAATAAAAGCAACAGTACTGGTAAATTACATTTCATAAGACATAGAAATTTTGAGTTTATGCTCTGATAAAAGCATAAATCAGATTAATAAAAAAAAATGTAGAGGTCGTTATAGAGCAACTTTCAAAAATACTTTAATTATTTGAATTTCAATATTTAATGTAAGAAAAATACTTTGTTGATTTCATGGAAATCGATAGTGGATTTTCCGAAAATCCACATACATGCTCTTGATTTATGATTTTTTGCAATTTAGATTTGCCTTGAATTCAACAGCAAAGGATTCAGTAAAGTACTGAGCAAAAGTTCTGCTGGCCCGGGTAAAATGGACTGAGACAAGTTCTCAATTAACCAAACCATTTTACATTATGAAAAATTTATTATTAACTGGTTTAATTGTTTTTTTAGGTTCATGTTCAAATGACGATTTTGACAATTCTGATTTAAGATTGGTTTCCAGCCAAGCAATCAACAAAGAGAAAACTGCAGATTTTAAAAATGGGTCTGCTTTAGAGGAAAACTTTAAGGAAGTTCCGGCGGGAGATTACGTACTTCTAGTTCCTGCCCAATTAAAAGAAAAAATCATTTCAGTATTAAAAGCCCAATCTGGGCGAAATGAACTAAAGACTTTTGAGAAAAGCAGTTCTGCTTTAGATACAATTTCTTCTACGGAGGATCCTGTCTCAACATTATTTATAATTGTTGATGAAAGTACACTGGGATCATCATTGAAATTTGATTTGAAGGGGTATATCGTTAATCTCGGAAATCTTCGCGGCCAGCAGTACCAGATCGTGGATGATTTTATAATTCAATACGAGATTTCAAAAAGACAGGATTCAACACTTCTAACAGATGAAAAGGAATCCATCTTATCTATTTCCTCAATTTCGGAAGCAGTTTTATTTAGTGAAAAGGACAGAAAAGACAGAGATTGGGAGACATCCACCACCAGTAAGAGTATCAGGCCTTAATGATGTAATGACGTAATTGAAGTTGAATTACTTCCTACTAATATAGTTGATTAATAATTTTCTAATCTTTCTGATTTATGAAAAAGAGAGCTTTGTTTTATATTTTTTTGTTCCTTTTTAATCTTTGCAGCCTTTATTTTATAATGAAGCTTTTTGCTGCTGATCAGCTGGTTCAGTACGTACTTTACGAGGACAATATAATTGAGAGTCCGAGATTAACAGCGTATATTTTATACGTCTGCTGTTTGTCTAATTTATATTTCCAGTTTTTTACATGGATGGAATATTTTTTCAAGAATGAAATCTAAAGGAGATCTAAACTAAAAGAACAAAAATGATTAGAGAAATCTTAAATACTGAGATTAAAAGCATTGAAAATGATGGTATTGATGTAGTATACATTACAGACTATAGGAAAAAAAATACTGTACCAGTCCCATTTTCCGTTTCAAATTTTTCAGTGCTTTTAATCACAAGTGGTAAAATGAATATCAGATTTCATGACGAAACTAATATAGTTAATCGGAAAGATTTACTGGTAATCCCATTTAATTCCATTTGCACAAGACTTGAAGCGACGGATAATATCCAGCTTTATCTTGTAAGGACAAATTTTGATTTTGCATTTAATAATTGTTATGAGAAAGAGCTTTCGGATGCTTTTAGTTTTCTAATGTTAAAATCAGATCGAAAGATTAGTCTTCAGGAAACGGATTTTAAAGTTTTATCACTTATTTATAAATTAATGTATGTATTGCAGAACAGCAATGACAAACCGGAAGTAATTACTAAGCTGCGCCGGATATGCTTTAATTTATTTATATATGAACTCAAGTTTATACATTCGAAATATAAACCCGACTTAAATCTTGACTTTTCAAGAAGGGAGAGCATTGTAATACAATTCCTGACCCTATTATCAATACATTTAAGAAAACAGCATCATGTTCAGTTTTATGCAGGAGCGTTATTTGTCACTCCAGGACATTTGAATAAGATGGTAAAAGAAAGCACAGGTAAAACAGCGAAAGCATTTATAATTGAAGCTCTTGTTAATGTTTCGAAAAATCTTCTTACGGACTCAAGCTATTCCGTGGCTAATATTGCCGATGAATTAGAATTCAGCAGCGCTGAAAACTTTGGCGTATTTTTTAAAAAACATACCGGTATGCTGCCAACCGAATTTCGTTCTAATAAAAAGTAAGCTGCCAAGATAGCTCCTTATTCTGCCAGAGATTGTTTAATTAAAACGATAAGACGATGATTAAAATGTATCCTTTGGAATGGTTTGATTCGTTGATTATAAATTCATTTGATGCTGATAATTCTTTTGTAAAAATATCGGAATATGAATTGGAGAATTTGAGTAAAGCAATAGTATCTGAATCAAAAAAAATTAAAATTCATATTAAAGATTCTTTTTTCGAGCTGAAAAGTAAAAGGCAGATTAGACTTCTTATAAGAAAATATCATTCTTCATTGGTTTTTTTAATAGATAAGGTAGTAGAAATAAAAATGATCGAAAAATTCAATTCTCCTGAATTTTTTAGAATATTTGACCTGATCGTTAGTTCCCTGGACGATTTGCTGTCATTTGTAGAAATCAGATATTCGTCCTTTATGAGTTTGGACCAAAGGGTGTCCTACAGCTATTTTTCAATTTGGAAAAAAGAAGCACTCGAGGTTTTAAAGAATCTGATTAAAAAAAAAGAAAATACTGGGGAGAATGATTTAGAATTGGAGTTTGTTGTCGATCTTCTTGCTGCGCCACTTCAAAACAGCAGAAAGAGCAAGTATACCTATCGCCAGATTTTGTATTATCGAGAGATAATCATGGAACTTGAAAAATTGAACGATCAAGTTACGGAATCTGAAGGTTTTTCAAATCTTGATCTTATGCTTATAAGAATGAATTTTAATTCCAGAGAATATACCGAGAGACTGGTTAATAGAATAGGCAGGTATTTAGAAGGTTTTGAGAATTTATCTGAAAGACTTGAAAAGCTGCTATACTTCTGCAAGAAACTGTCTAAAATAAACGCAGATTTAAAATTAACCTTTAATCCATCTCAACAGAATCTTATCTCATTTTTGGAATACTGGTTCTCCAGCGAAATCAGATTTGCTGAAAAGAAGGCTGCAATTCTAATACAGGAACAGATTGATGGTTCTGTCGGGAGTGAATTTGTGGAGAAGGCAGATTCAAAACTTGAATGTATACTTTCAGGAGATCAGATTGGACTTATTTTAAGGGCTACAGATGAGGCGAGAATTATTAAAGCTAAGTCTATGAATTACATATTTAAAAGTATAGTACCTTATCTTTCTACTCCCGTAAAAAGAAATCTTTCTTACCAGTCAGTGAGAAGCAAGTCATATAATGCAGAAGAGCGTGATAAGGAAATTGCGATTGAAAGTCTTGAAAAAATAATCCGTAAGATAAAAACGTACTAGATTTTATTGTCTCGTGTAATCTGACAACCCTTTAAATTCGGGCATTTTGAAAGGGTACAAAAAGGGTACAGAAAAGTTGTACTTGTAGAAAATTTATTCTTATCGTTCCTTTGACCTGTAGAATAAATCCCATCAAAATTTAACGGATGGTGATTTTCATAGAGGAGGATAAAATGTTGAACGATAAAATGAGGAGCTATGTTTACAAATATTTCATGGGGCAGTTATCTGACCGCGGCTGGTATTGCTATAATTTTCTGGTATCTAATAATCTTACTGAAATTTCACAGTAGTGATTTAAAAAAAATCTTATCAGGTGAAAAGAAACTGCAAATACCATTTCTAAAAAAAACTTCTAAAAATTTACAGGAAATAAAATCGATATCCGATTCATTTCCGAAATCTTTTGATACCCTGGAAGATGCGGAAAATCTATCGCGCCGTATTAAAGAAGCAGTTAAAGAAAGTGCAGAAAAACGACTAACAAAACAGCAGTTTCAAAACTACCTGCGAATGCTTCTGGATGAATATCCTTATGTCAAAATTTCCTCCCTCAGAGAAAACATTAACCAACAAATGGTCTTTGAATCTCAAAAGCACCCCGATCTGCTTTTAACGCTCAGTGAGGCAGACAGTCTTTGGGAAGGACCGGTATTTTAAAAAATTCAGAGGAGGAATATTCCCCGTTCTCTCTGGTGCGGTATGGCTTTATGTGACAGGAAAAATAGAGCAGCAACGGCGGTATTCCTCTTCTTTTTATTAAAGAATAACTTTAAAAATGATTTGTGATGAAAAAATGCAGATGGAAATTAAAAAGTCTTTTTAGAAGATTTAGAGCTATGGGATCGTCGCTCCTGATGATTCTGGTTAGTAATGTTATTTACAGCCAGGATGGTGTGGCGGGCATTAATGAAGCCAACCAGAAAGTGAGAAGTTACTTTGATGCCGGCACTGAATTAATGTATGCAGTAGGAGCGATCCTCGGGCTGATCGGGGCAGTAAAAGTATACCAGAAATGGAATGCCGGAGATCCTGATACCGGAAAAGTGGCGGCAGCCTGGTTTGGAAGCTGTGTGTTTCTGGTGGTGGTAGCTACTGTCATTAAATCCTTTTTCGGGGTTTAAACGATAGATAAGATGAGTAACAGTGTTTATTCTATCAATAAAGGAATCAATCAGAGTATAGAATTTAAGGGACTTAAAGCGCAGTACATCTGGTATTTGGGCGGAGGTGTCGTAGGTCTTATGATTCTATTTGCTGCCCTGTATATAATTGGAATTCCTTCCTTGATATGTATTGGTTTTATTGGAACGGCGGGAGGTTTTCTAGTTTTTAAAATATACAGAATGAGTAATACCTACGGAGAATACGGCATGATGAAGGCTCTGGCTAAAAAACAGATTCCAAAGTGGATTAAAGTCTGTAGCAGAGAGGTTTTTATAAAGATGTAGCTACAGAGCGTTAATGATATAATGGAGAAAGAATGGAGAAGAGGATGGAAGATCTGCTGCCTGTTATGGCAGTGGAACATGATTGTATTTTGTCAAAACAGGGCGATGTAACTATAGTTTTTAAGGCAGAACTGCCTGAAATTTTTACGCTGTCAGACCAGGAGTATGAAGCTTTCCACCAATCGTGGATAAAGGCGTTAAAGGTGCTACCTAAGTTTTGTGTTTTTCATAAACAGGACTGGTTCTTAGAAAGTGCTTATAAAGCTAATTTTTCAAGTGAAGACAGCAGTTTTCTGACCAGAAGCAGCGAGCGTTTCTTTAATGAGAGACCCTTTCTGGATCATTCCTGCTATATCATGCTGACCAAGAAACCAGCGGGAAGAAGAAATGCAACCTCATTGTTTTCTAATCTGCTTAGAAGTTCCATAGTTCCAGAGGAAACATTAAAACCGCAGCTTTTGCAGGATTTTGAAGATACCTGTGGCCAGTTTAAGAGAATTATGGAAGACAGCGGATTTATAAAGCTGGCGCGTCTGCAAAATGAATCGCTTAGAAGCGAGAGCAGAAGAATCGGGCTGGTGGAAAAGTACTGTTTTTTGTCAGAACGTGAAGATTCATTTGTTTTTAAGGATATCAGGTTTGACGAAGGATTAGCAGTAGGGGATAAACGCTGCCAATTGTTTACACTTGGTGATGCAGCTGATCTGCCCGGATTATGCGGATCAAGAATTAATTTTGACCGCTATTCGACCGATAAGACCAAATTCAGCATTGGTTTTGCTTCAACTCTTGGTCAACTTTTATCCTGTAATCATATTTATAATCAGTATATCTTCATTGAAGACGCACAGAAAACCATTCAAAAGCTGGAAAGCAAGCGACTCAGGCTGCAGTCACTCTCTGCCTACAGCCGGGAGAATATGATTGCCAGGGATGCGACGAATGATTTCCTGAACGAGGCAGTATCACAGCAGAGGCTTCCGGTTAAAGCTCACTTTAATATACTGGCCTGGAGCACTGATAGGGAAGAACTAAAAGAGATTAAAAACAAGGTGTCATCAGCTCTTGCACAGATGGATGCGGCTGCCAAGCAGGAAACTGTCGGAGCTCCTCAGATCTATTGGGCTGGAATTTCGGGAAATGCTGCGGACTTTCCCATGAATGACACCTTCGACACCTTTACCGAACAGGCCGTATGCTTTCTGAATATGGAAACGGGATATAAATCTTCGCTGAGTCCCTGCGGTATTAGGCTGGGAGACAGGCTGACAGGAAAACCAGTTCATGTTGATATCAGCGATGAGCCTGTTAAGATGGGAATCTGCACCAATCGCAATAAGTTTATATTGGGACCTTCGGGCAGCGGCAAGTCCTTTTTTACCAATCATATGGTGAGAAGCTATTACGAGCAGGGAACGCATATTGTACTGGTGGATGTTGGGCACAGCTATAAAGGGCTCTGCGATATGGTAAACGGGTATTATTTCACTTACGATGAAAAGAATCCTATCCGTTTTAACCCATTTTATATTTCAGAAGGAGACAGTCTGGATACGGAGAAAAAAGAGAGCATTAAAACGCTTCTGCTGGCACTCTGGAAAAAAGACGACGAAACCTTTAACCGGAGCGAGTATGTAGCACTCTCAAATGCGCTGCAGCTGTATTACGAGAAATTGGATGTTAACAGAAATATATTTCCCTGTTTCAATAGCTTCTATGATTTTCTGAAAGAGGATTTTATCTCAATTTTGGAAGGCGATAAAGTAAAGGAGAAGGACTTTGACGTGAATAATTTTCTCTATGTACTCAGGCCTTATTACAAGGGAGGCGAGTTTGATTATCTGCTGAACGCGACAGAAAATCTGGATCTTCTAAAAGAAAGGTTTATTGTCTTCGAGCTGGATAATATCAAAGACCATCCGATTCTTTTTTCAGTAGTGACCATCATAATAATGGAAGTTTTTATAAACAAGATGAGAAAACTTAAGGGTATCCGAAAAATGATACTTATTGAGGAAGCATGGAAAGCATTGATGAAGGAGGGTTTTGCAGATTACATAAAGTATCTTTTTAAGACTGTGCGTAAATTTTTCGGAGAAGCAATAGTGGTAACTCAGGAGGTAGAGGATATTATTTCTTCACCAGTGGTCAAGCAGGCTATTATCAACAACAGCGACTGCAAGATCCTTCTGGACCAGAGCAAATATCAGAATAAGTTTGACCAGATTCAGGAGCTGCTGGGACTGACAGACAAAGAAAAGGCACTTGTACTTTCTGTAAATAAAGCCAATGATCCAGCTAGGAAATACAAAGAAGTGTTTATCTCTCTGGGAGGGATGCTTTCAAAGGTCTATAGAACCGAAGTTTCGTTGGAGGAATACTTAGCTTATACAACAGAGGAAAGCGAGAAAGTGAAAATGAATGCCTATGCAAACAAGTTTGGCGGGGACATAAAGAAAGGAATAGCCGCAATGGCTCAGGATATGAGAAATGGAATTAAATGAAAAGGAAAAATGAAAAAGAAATTAATTGTCGGTTTAGTCTGCCTGCTGCTGGTAAGCACCTCGGCAAGACCTGCTGAAAAAGTTGCGGTATTGCCGATACTGGAAATTGTAAAAGCTGTTACGAAAAAGGTGATTAAAGCCATTGACCTGAGAATCCAGCGGCTACAGAATAAAACGATCTGGCTTCAGAATGCACAGAAGCAGGTGGAAAATGTACTTTCCAAATTGAAGCTCAATGAGATCTCGGACTGGACTCAAAAACAGAAAGATCTTTACAAAGGCTACTATGACGAACTCGCAAAAGTAAAGTCAATTATTACCTACTATCAGAGGATAAGAGAGATTACCAAAAAGCAGACACAGCTTGTTCAGGAATATGAAAGAGCCTGGAATCTTTTTAAGCAGGATACCCATTTTAAAGACAGCGAAATCCAGTATATGGAGCGCGTTTATACAGGAATACTTGAGGAAAGTGTGAAGAATATCGACCAGATTTTTTTGATTCTGGATTCTTTTGCCACCCAGATGAGCGATCTCAAACGTCTTGAAATCATCAACAAGGCTGCTGATCAGATTGATGGGAACTACGACGACCTTACAATGTTTAACCAGCAGAACATACTGCTGAGTCTTCAGAGGGCCAAAACAGAAGCAGATGTAAACCAAGTGAAACAATTTTACGGAATTCCATAATTCAATAAAAAAAACATGAAAAAGATAGCTGTACTACTAGTAGCGCTCTGTGTTTTTAATCAAAGTATGAGCGGGCAGGCAAAGCAGAGGAAGGAACTAATCCTTCAAATAGCGGCACTTCAGGTTTATATTGACTATGCAAAGAAAGGATATTCGGCAGTATCAAAGGGGCTTAATTTCATAGGTGATGCCAGAAAAGGAGAGCTAAACCTGCACGGTGATTATTTTACCTCACTTTTAAAAATCAATCCAAAGGTTAGGAATTATTATAAAATTGCTGAGATCATTTCCATGCAGTTTAAAATAATGAAACTCTGTAGAAAGACTTTGGCAGATCTTAAAACTGCTGATTTGTTTCATGGTAATGAACTGGACTACATTGAAAGGTCTTTCGAAAAGCTGCTTTGGAGCTGCAACCAGACTCTCGACCGGCTGCTGGTTATTACTACTGATGCAGAATTGGAACTAAAAGATGACCAGAGACTTGAGCGCATTGATCTGCTGCACAAAACTATGCTGGAGGATTATAATTTCTGTCTTTCTTTCAGCAATGAAGCCAGACTGCTGTCGATTTCAAGAACTGCCGACAAAGAGGATTCTAAAGGATTAAGTGAATTGTACGGATTATAAACTTGCAATGATGAAAAAGATATTATTGTTTATGGCAGTTATCTGCCTATTTCTGACTCCAGATAAATCAATAGCGCAGTCAGCAGAAATTCAGCAGCTGATTTTGAATATCGAAAAGCTATCCCAGTTCAAGAAAATTCTTAGTGACATGAAAAAGGGATATGAGCTGCTTTCTGGAGGATACAAAACGGTGAAAGATATGACTGAAGGAAACTTCAGTCTGCATAAAACTTTTCTAGATGCTCTTATGCAGGTAAGTCCAGCGGTGAGGAATTATAAAAGGGTAGGAGAGATAGTGGAATATCAGATTTCAATAGTCAAGGAAAGCCGCAACGGAATGAACCGATTTATAAAAAACGGAAATTTCAGCGGACAGGAAATAAATTACTTTGAGAAAGTGTACGGAAACCTGCTTAATCAGAGCCTGCGAAATCTCGATGAACTTACGATGATCATAACAGCTGATAAGCTCAGGATGTCGGACGACGAAAGACTAAAGGCAGTTGACGATATCTATGAGCAGATGCAGGATAAACTGCTTTTCTTAAGAAACTTTAATACCACGTCGAACGTGCTGGCTCTTCAGCGGGCAAGGGAGAAAAATGATGTTTACGCGTCAAGAGGATTACAGGCAATTAAAAACTAACTAATGAAGATGTTATTAAATAAAAAAGTAGTATCAGCGGTGCTTATGGCATTAGTTTTTCCATTCAGGATCATGGCGCAGGGACTTGGTGATGATATGAGTAGTCTTCATGGGGTTTTAGACCAGCTTTATGATCAAATGATGCCTTTGTGTTCTAACCTAATTGCTGTAGGGCAGGGAATAGCAGGCTTTGGAACTATATGGTACATCGCCTCACGGGTGTGGAGGCATATAGCAAGTGCCGAGCCCATTGACTTTTATCCGCTCTTCCGTCCCTTTGTTATAGGATTCTGCATTATGATTTTTCCGTCGGTTCTGGCACTTATTAACGGAGTTATGAAACCAACTGTTACGGCTACTGCTGCTATGGTAACAGGCTCTAACAATGCAGTTGCTGTTCTGCTTAAAGAGAAAGAAAAAGCAATTAAAGAAACCGATCCATGGAAGATGTATGTAGGGGCTGCTGGTACGGGTGATCGCGACAGATGGTATAAGTATACGCATGACGGTGCTGATCCATCGGATGAGAGCATGCTCGCAGGCATAGGCAATGATGTCAAATTTGCCATGGAAAAAGCTTCTTACAGTTTTCGAAATTCGGTTAAGGAATGGCTGAGCGAGGTGTTGAGGGTTTTGTTTGAAGCTGCCGCCTTATGCATTGACACCCTTCGGACATTTCAGCTCGTGGTACTTTCCATTTTAGGGCCGCTGGTATTTGGAATAGCGGTATTTGACGGTTTCCAGCACACGCTCACTGTATGGCTTGCCCGATATATCAATATTTACCTGTGGCTTCCCGTGGCCAATATATTCGGAAGCATAATCGGAAAGATTCAGGAACTCATGCTCAAGCTGGATCTCTCACAGGTGCAGGCAACAGGTGACACTTTTTTCAGCAGGACCGATATGTCATATTTAATTTTCATGATAATAGGTATCATAGGATATTTTACCGTGCCTTCTGTTGCCAATTATATAGTTCATGCAGGCGGAGGAGGAGCCTTGGGTCATAAAGTGACAAGTATGTTTGGCAATTCAGCTAGTTCTGTTGTGAGAACCTCTTCAAATGCGGTTGGAATGACTGCTGATGCGATGGGAGATGCGGATCGGAGAATGACCAGCAGCATGGCTGCGACAGCAGGAAGCAGTCCTTATTTTACTGATAAAGGAAACTATATGAATGACAGGCTTAAGGGGAATTCTAAACAGACTTAATAACAGGAGCATATGTTTACCAAAATGAAAAATATTGATACGGCATTTAGATATGTGAGAGGCTTCACGATGCTTGTAATTGCAGGTTGCATCATAATAAGCTGCTATGCTGTCTATAAAAGTTTCCAGACAGTGAGCCTTATGCAGGATAAAGTATATATTCTGGCAAACGGCAAAGCGCTGGAAGCTTACGCTTCGGAAAGAAAAGATAATATTGCTGTTGAAGCAAGGGACCATGTGACAACCTTTCACAAGTTTTTCTTTACCCTTGATCCTGACGATAAGGTCATTAAAACCAATATTACAAAAGCGCTATATCTGGCAGACGACAGTGCAAAACGGATTTATGATGACCTGAAGGAAAACAATTTTTATTCGGGTATTATATCAGGAAATATCAGCCAGACCATCCAGATTGACAGTGTGAGCATTGATATCCGTGAATATCCCTACCGTTTTAGATGTTATGCCAGACAGAACATTATCCGTACTACCAGTATTTTGAAAAGAAGCCTACTTACAGAAGGTGCGCTTCGCAATGTATCAAGAAGCGATAATAATCCGCATGGTTTTCTTATCGAGCGGTTTAATACGATTGAAAACAAAGATATTTCCGCAGAAACCAGAAAATAGAGATTTATGAAATCCTTTTTTACAAGGCAGACTGAGCCTTTTGTGTATCACAAGTATTATCTGCTATTGCAGAAAAGATGGGCAGAAAAAATGAAGAGAGTCACAGATGGGCTCTCTAAAACAAAACTTATCTGGGGACTTCTGTTCTTTACGGTTTTGACATCGGGTTATTTAATCTATAACCTATATAGTACATTTTATAAAGAAGCTGAGGTTTCAACAACTTCAAAAATTAAGACAATCAACTTGAAAAAATAAAATTATGCAAGAGAAAACATTATCTCCAAAGGAGTCTAAAAAGAGAAAGATGCTTTTAATGCTGCCTCTTATAACATTTCCATTTCTGACATTCTTATTTTATTCATTAGGCGGCGGAAGAATGGAATCCAAGATGGCAGGGAACGATGAAAAGAAAGGATTCAATTTTAATCTGCCACTGCCTAAATTTAAAGAAGATTCAGCACTGGATAAGATGAGCTATTACGATCAGGCGGCAGTTGATTCGATAAAACTGCGAGAGCAGATAAAAAAAGATCCTAACTATATTGATAATAAAGTCTCGGAAGATAAAGCAGATTCTTTTTCCACAAGTGATTTTGAATCTCGGATGCTTCCAAAAAACAGATCGGCTTTTAATTCTCAGTCTTTTCATGACCGTAATGAACAGAAAGTTTATGAGAAGCTCAGGGCTCTTGAAAAAGTAATCAGCCAGCCTGCTGCCCCGACTTACGGTCAGGATATGAGGGAATTTGAGAATTACGGCACATCTCGTGGAGAATCTGAAGAAATTAGAAAACTCGAAGGTCTTATGTCAGCCATGAGCGCACAGCAGGAACCTGATCCGGAACTTCAGCAGTTAGGCGGTATGCTGGAAAATATTTTGGATATACAGCATCCGCAGCGCGTGCAGGATAGACTTAAACAAACATCTGAGAGCAAAAAAGGCAAAATATATTCAGTTCAGAAAAAAGAAGCAGAGAATAACATAAGCTCACTTCAGCGAAATGTCGATTGGCAGACCTCTTTGAAAACAAATGAATTTTATTCACTGGACGAAGCACAGCCTGCTGAGGAAATACAAAATTCTATTGAAGCAGTTGTGCATCAGACGCAGACTATTGTCAATGGCTCGGTGGTTAAATTAAGACTTACGAATGATATTTTTCTTCAAGGAACAATTATACCCAGAAATACTTTTCTGTACGGTATGGCGGCTTTAAAAGGAGAGAGGCTCGAGGTAAAAATCACAAACATCCAGTACAATAATTCGATATTTCCCGTCGAGCTGGCTGTCTATGATATGGACGGGATTGACGGCATCTATATTCCCGGAACCATTAACAGGGATGTGGCTAAAGCATCAGCGGACAGATCCATTCAGACTCTAGGTCTTACCGGGATTTCGGATTCATGGGGAGCACAGGCCGCTGGTATGGGCATCGAGGCAGCCAAAAGTCTTATGAGCAAAAAGGTAAAACTAATAAAAGTGGTTGTAAAGGCGGGGTATCAGGTGCTGCTGTATGATGAAAAGCAAAAGAATTTAAAACCTTAAAAGAGAGAAAATATGAAAAGAGCGAATTATTTGTTTTTAATCAGCTTGCTGTTAGTTTGTGTTTCAGTTAATCCACAGTCAAACGCAAAGGAAACTGCCTTTTACGAAGACCAGTATAAAAATCTACAAGTAGGTTTTTCTAAAACCACGAGCATTATTTTTCCTTATACAATCAAGAGCATAGATAAAGGAAGCGCAGAAGTGCTTGTACAAAAAGCAAAAGGAGTTGAGAATATACTACTTGTAAAAGCTGCTAAACAACATTTTTTCCAGACCAATCTGACAGTCGTAACATCTGACGGGAAATTGTACGTTTTTGTACTGAATTATGATGAAACGTGCCCTGACTTAAATTTTAAGGCTGAAAATGCAGTGGCTGCAAGCAGGGATGTGCTGTTTTCTTTAGAAAACGAAAATCAGAAAAGAATTGAACAGTGTGCTTCGGCTGCATATTCCAAAAAGAAAAAAATCAGTGGTCTAAAAAAATCCAAGTATCAGATCAGACTGGAGGTGAACGGCATCTTTATCCAGCAGGATGTTTTGTATCTGCGAGTTGTTTTTGAAAACAAATCAAAGATTAACTACGATATTGATCAGTTTCGTTTTTTTATCAGGGATAAGAGAAAGTCAAAACGAACTGCCTCACAGGAAATTGAATTGGAGTCTTTGTATACAACTTCGTCATCTACTGTAATTCCTTATAAATCTGAAATAATAAAAGTCTATGCGCTGGAGAAATTTACTATACCTGAGAATAAGTATCTAACCATTCAGATGATTGAAAAAAACGGGGGGCGAAATTTGGAAGTAGATATAAGTAATAATCTGACTAATCTGGTTTTTCCGATTTCCGAATTAAGCAGTGACACTTTTTAAGGTTTAAAATAAATTATGATAATCAATTTAGCTGACACTGAAATGATGCTGTCGTTTGCTGAGGAAATGGCTTATAACGGCCATCGATTTGCCGCCTTTAATACCGATGAGGTGACTGATACCGACACAATTGAGTTTTTTAGAAACCCATTGGATGCGAAGGAGTACTGTCTGGTTATGACCAATGATGCTAATTATTTTCAGAGCCTGCCGGTTGAATCAGTTATTGATGACTTACGAGCAGTTTTAGAGAGCGGAATTAATACGTCCGATAATGAAGCTTTTGAACTTATTGGATTTGCCAAGCTGTTTAGGGAGAATAAAGAAATATTACATAACAACTTAAAGACAAATATTATGAATCAGAAAAATTTTGAATTCCTGAAAGACCAGCTGAAATACACTGGTTTTGGAGAGACGTTTGATGCTGAACTTAGAGAGAAAATGATGAAAGGTGATCAGGATTTTAAAATCATGCACACCGGCATTATGAACAATGGTGTTCCAAATAACGATATCCTAACTGTAGATTTAAATTTCAAAAAGTCTGAGCAGACCGATATGTATTTTTTTAATTCCTATCACGTCAATCTGCAGAAAGAAGAGAACAAGCCTGGTCTGGAACACACCTTTTACATCAACAAAGACAGCGCCAGTATTACAATGAAAGAGGCTTATAATTTGATGGAAGGCAGATCTGTCAATAAAGATCTTAAAAATAAAGAAGGGGAGAGCTACAATTGCTGGTTAAAAATGAACTTCAAAGAATCAGATTCTCAGGGAAATTTTAAACTCAATCAATACCATCAGAACTACGGGTATGATCTGGAAGCAAGTCTGGCAAAACATTCAATCAAGGAACTGAATACTCCGAAGTATAAAGAAGACCTTTTGAATTCGCTAAAGAAAGGAAACCTTCAGTCGGCGACTTTTGTTGTCGGCGGTACTGAAAGTAAAATGTTTGTGGAGGCAAATCCCCAGTTTAAGACTGTTAATGTTTATGATGAAAATTTACAAAGAATTAATCATCGAGAGAGCAAGGAAGAAAAAAAGGCTGAATCTCAAAAAGAATCAGTATCTAAAGATCAAAAAAAAAATCTAGATTCTGATGAAGGTGATTCAGGGAGGAAAGATAATAAAGTAAAGAAAAGAAAAACTCCTTCACTTTAAAAGTTATGGAAAAATTAAAGCCTTTATCGGATTTTTTCATCGCAATAGAGAATGATTACCGGATTAGTCCGATGCATATTGCCATTTATGCAGCTCTATTACAATTTAGATCCGTTAAGGGCTTTATTAATCCAATTTTTGTCTTTAGCTCGGAGATTATTGTTATTGCTAAAGTTTCTTCAGCAAATACGTATCATAAATGTGTCCAAGAGCTTCATCAGTATGGATACATAAAGTATAGACCATCTTTTAAAAAAAATCGTGGAAGTGAAGTATATTTTTTGTTTTCAGCTGACGCGGACATCTAAAGATTCTGCAATTAATAATTTTATGAAATTGTACTATGAATGAAATTGTAACCAAGGAAGATCTGAGACAGTTTGGTCTTCTTCTAGTAGATAAAATAGAGGCTGTATTTAAAGATAAGGATTCTGGACGGAAAGAAACTTTGGAACCAGAGTGGATTAAAAGCAAGTCTGTGAGAAAACTGCTTGATATTTCAGCAGGTTCAGTACAGAATCTTAGAACAAGCCAAAAAGTCCGTTTCAAAAAAGTGCTTGGCTCGTATTACTACAATAAAGAAGATCTTCAAAAACTATTTGATGATGATAAACACTAAAAGATTAAAAGAAAGCTATATAATGAGTTATCTGTCAATGTATAGTAATGATCCTAAACTAAATGTCTGGCATCTATCAATTTTGACAGCAATACTGGGATTAGGCTATAGGCAGGGACAAAGAAGAAGGATTAAAGTCAGCCGCAGTAAAATTATGGAGCTGTCACATGTGAATACGTTACCGACTTATCATAAGTATTTTAAACAGCTTCAGGATTTAGGATACATTAAGTACACCCCATCTTATCATCCCGGATATAAAAGCGAAGTTAAGTTATGTAAAAAGAGGCTATCTCAAAATATTTGAGATAGCCTCTTTTAAGTTTAAAGATATTTTAAAATTATTTATCATGAAGAAATGTTGTATTTCTTTTTGATTGCCTGAATTTCCTTTTCGAGCCTGCTGAGAACCGTCAAATCAGGCTTAGACATTTTGGACCCAGTTTTATTGAGTTTTTTATTGAGAATAGACATTTCACGTCCGATTGTGGCTTGCTCAGTTATAGCATATGCCTCAGTCTGTTTTACCGATGCATGACCCAGCAGTTCTTTAACTACATTAATAGGGACGTTGTTATTTAGGGTTACCGTGCTTCCGAAAGTCCGACGAGCCATATGAGTGTTGAGCGTAAAAGGAAAACCGCACAATACCGCAACTTCTTTCAGATACTCGTTCATCTTCTGATTTGAAGAAACTGGAAGCACGGTACCGCGCTGAATACAGAGAGGATTGTCTTTATACTTTTCAATTATTTTTAGTGCTTGGGGAAGAAGAGGGACATTAAATGATGAATTGGTTTTCTGCCTTTCAGACATAATCCACAGGTTTCCGTCAATACCTTTTTTGATATCAGTCTTTTTTAATTGGTATGCATCGATGTAAGCCAGTCCGGTGTAGCATTGGAATACAAATACATCCCTTACGACATTAAGCCTGTCAGTTGTGAAATAATGACTCTCCAGTTCGTACAATTCCTGTGCGGTGAGTGGTTTTTTTACCAGTTTTGTTTTACGTCCCTTAAAGTTCTTAAATGGGTCCTTGGTGATTAACTCCTTATCAATGGCGCGGATTACAATCTTTTTGAAATTTGCAATATACTTTAGGGTGGTGTTGTTGCTGCAGTCGCGTACAGTTCTAAGGTAAAACTCGAAGTCCTTTACAAACTCAAGATTCAAATCCGCAAATTCAAGATCGTGCTTTTTAAGCTTGAATTTTATAAAAGCAGTCAAATGGTTTTTAGTAATGGTAAACCGGTCAAGGGTGCCTTTTGCATAGCCTTTTCCAAGAAGCGCCTCCATTTCATCATTATGCTTTTGAAATTCTTCGAGCACCTTAATCTTTGGCGCTGTCCTTCCCAAGACCTCGTCCATAATTTTCTCAGCGGTTATGGTTTTGCCGCTGTACATCATTTCGGTTTTGATTTCATTGATTTTTAAAGTCAGCGAATCCAAAAAGAAGTTCAGCGACTTTGCATCTTCCTTTGAGCCGACCGCTCTTTCGAACCTTTGATCCCATCGTGTATTATCCCATTTTCTCTTAGTTGAACTTTCCTTACGGATACCGTCAACAGTTATTCTGAAATATACGATCCATTCTTTACTTTCTATTTTGGGTCTTTTTAAAAAGAATCCCAAACCAAAACTGCTTTCCAACATAATCCTACTTTTTAAATTAATAAATGTAGAATAATATTACTGTCAAATCAAGTCGTTAATCTCGTTAACCCCTGTAATATATGGGATTTTTGCTGTTTCTGGTGCACTTTTCTGCGCACCGGAAAGTGCACCGATTCTGCACCTTTAATTTTGTGAGAATTTATAAATATTGAAAACAGGCCTTAAAGCAAAAAAGCCAGTAAATCATCGGATTTACTGGCTTTAAGACATTTTTTGTGGCTTTTTGAAAAGATTGAAAAATTTAAATTTTCATGCTTTTCGGCCTTTCCGTGGGGAGAGCAGGATTCGAACCTGCGAAGTTCACACAGCAGATTTACAGTCTGCCCTCGTTGGCCGCTTGAGTATCTCCCCGAAGGCTTTGTATTGTTGCGCTTTGTTGTTCTAAGCGGTTGCAAATATAGGAAGGTTTTTGATGTTTGCAAACAAAAAATGCACTTAATTTTAAGTTAGTTTTACATTGTTTTTTTAATTCGTTGGAATTGAATAAAGTAAAAATAATTTTTTTTAGGTGTTTTTTTTAAAGTAGGGTTATTTTTACAAGGTACAACTGATTATTTGTTTGTTTTTTGGTTTTTTAAAACGTTTTAAATACTGTCTCTTCTCGGAAAGCAGTAGCAAATACTAGTTAAATCAAATCAATCTATTCTCAAATGTTTGACATTTGTTCACGTGGAAATCTGAAGCCTGATGTAGATAGATAGGTTTCGATCTTCTTTTGGTAGGTTGTGTCTTCAAACTTTTTCAGATAGTTTTTTTCTTTGAAATTAAGCGCTAATTTTTTTATTTGTGAATAGGTTAAAAGAAAGGTTGTTTGTGTCTTAAATGAAGGTTATTGGGATTGATAAGATGTGTTTTGTTTTTTAGTACTAAAGAGTATCTCTTGGGATTGGTCTTTTAATCTGGCAGTAAAATATAAAAACAAAAAAATCTCCACTAGGGAGATTTTTTTGTTTTATTTCTGAAAGGAAATATTATTTGGCTAAAAGCTCAATTATTTTTGCTCTTAATTCCGGACCTCTTAAATCCTGAGCAACTACTTTTCCTGATGCATCAAGAATAAAAGTTGCCGGAATAGATTCAACACCATATTGTTTTGCAATTGGCTCATCCCAAAATTTTAAGTTTGAAACTTGCGTCCAGGTTAGTCCGTCTTTTGCGATGGCTTCTTTCCAGGCAGCAGCCTCTTTGTCTAATGAAACTCCTATAATATTTAAACCTTTAGCATGTAATTCTTTGTAAATAGCTACCACATTAGGGTTTTCTTTTCTGCATGGACCACACCATGATGCCCAGAAATCAACGATAGTTACTTTGCCTAAGCTTTCTTTAAGCGAAACTACTTTTCCTTGTGGATTTGGAGCCGAAAAATCTGCTCTTCATTTAGGGCTTCCAACAGGAGCTGCTGATGCACCAACTGCAGGATTTTTCATTTGTCCTAGTTTAGTTTTGATTTCTTTTCCAGGAGTAGAGTTTTTTAAAGACTCGTCTAAAGAGTTGTATAAACCTTCCGCTTTTTTGATGTCAGTGCTTGGGTCATTAATCATGCTTTGAATAATTAAAGCAGAGATAAATGCTTTTGGGTGAGTCTCAGCGTAAGCTAAATATTTCTTTTTAGAGTTTTCCTGAACTTCTGTTTGAAGTGTCATGTATTGTTTCATCAAGCTATTGATCGTTGCAGTATCTTGAGCTTGTTGAGCTTGTTGCATTTTTTGAGTGTTTTTCTTTTGGAAATCAACTAAACCTTTTTGAGTTTTTGTCATATCCTCATTGAATTTTACATACTCGTCATTGTTGTAAGTACCTGAAATTTTAGATTTGTGGATACTGTCTTTGTCAACTGCAACAGTAATTTCTCCTGTTTCTAAGATGAATGGAATTGGGCCATTAGCTCCCTGAACAATTAAAGTATGAAAAGCTGGTTCTGTTACTTTTCCTTTAATTTCGAATTTTCCGTTTTCAACTTTTACGGTGTCAAGAGATACAGCCATTTTTGTTGTTGGATCCTGACCTTGAAGAATGATTGTTTTTCCGTTTTCGATACCGGTTGCAGTTCCTGTAATTAGGTATTCTCCGTCTTTAACTTTGCTGCAAGAAATAATCGCTGCAGAAGCAGTTAGTAAAAAAAGTATTTTTTTCATTATAAAAAATTAATTAGTTAATTGATTTGTGCAACAAAAGTATTTAAAATTATAAAACATAAAGAATTTTGGAACCTAAAATTTTGTTATTGTTTTTTTAGGTTTAATTGTCATGTAATCAGAAGGTTTTTGAGGTTTATTTGATTTAAAACTCTTAATTATATCGTTATAATGAAAATAAATAACGTTTTTTTTAATTTTTACGCATAAAAAAAGCACTCTGTTGAGAGAGTGCTTTTGTAGATATTTTGGTATAAATCTATTCTTGATTCGTTTTCTTTCTCCATGTGAAAGAATTAAGAATGTGTCTTTTTGCAAATCTTCCAGGAGAATCAGCATTTACCATTTTAACGTAAGTTGCTTTAGGAACACTAATGTATTCGTAAACACTTCCGTTAGAGAAATCGATAATTAAACGACCTTCAACAAATTTATAATCAGTAATTGAACAAGTCGAAATCGTTTCAGTGTATTCTGGTAAATTAAGTTTAATCGTTTCAGGATTAATACTTACCAAGAAGTGATAAGCCTCAATAATAGCTTTACTTTTTTCTTCTGCAGCTTTTAGACCAGCATCATCACCTTGAAATTTATCAGGATGAGATTCTTTCATCGCATTACGATAGATTGTTTTTAAATCTTTTAATTCAGCAGTTTTGTCTACGTTTAGTAACTTGCGGTATTCAACTATTTTTTTCATAAATAAAAGGTAACTTCTTGTCTATTAGTTTGAAATGATTGTTTTTTACTTCAAAACGACAAATTTTTTGCAAAGGTACACTTTTTTTTAACTTTTTACTTTTGAGCGGAAAAATATTTGTTTTTGTTTGAGGTTTATGATTGCGGGGTCTGAGTAGTAGAGGTACTTAACCGCAAAAAAACGTAAGTTTTTTTGCGGTTAAGCCGTACTCCAAAAGCGAAGTTCGCAAAGCTTCATAAATAAAAACTTTGCGAACTTTGCGTAAATCTTTGCGTTAAAAGTGACCTGAAACCTAAAACCTGAAACCTAAAACTTGAAACCTGAAACCTGAAACTAATCTTTATTACTTGTTCTCCGGTTTATTATTAGCCTTATCGAAGTTTTTAGATTTTTTTGGATACTTATCATAGCTAATATCGCTTGGGTTTTCGATGATAGATTTAATCGTGATCCAATCCCCTATATTAAAGTTAGTATGTGCGATTTTATAGTCTAAAAGGTACTCACCACAAAAATAGTTGTTGTTTTCATCTTTTTCTATGATGCCCGTATAAATTCCTTTTTGCAGCATTTTCCCTTGTGGATCTTTAGACATAATTTTGTTTGTTTTAAAATTGAAGTTGCAAAGTTAATCATTATTATGTTTGTTTTAGGGAGTTCTTGACAATCTCAGTATATTTGCACATGCAAAAAAACTTCAAACCACATCCTAATTCCTTTAAAAATACGTTTTGTGTTTTTCATGAAGTACTTTCAGATAAAATTGAAGGTTTAAAGAAGCAGTTTGAGAGCAAAGCCGGAAGCGCTTATTATTATACGGAATCCGGAATGTACCGGGTGTCAAATCATTGGGGAAGACTGGCCAACAGCAAATGGCGTTTGGTAGCAATGGTACCGGAAACTGCTTCGAAAACTAAAATAGGTTTTGCGGCCTGGAACGAATTTTATCCGGATAACGCTGAAGAAAAACTGTACTATATCGAAGCTGACTTTGATCAGAATCTGGTCACCTATCAGCATAAGAAGAACCCGAATTATGATGAAAAACCTATTTTAAGAACCAGTTTTGAAACAACGAAACGAATAAAACAGGTTCGCAACCTGCAACAACTCACTTCATGGGCAAAGCATTTTGATTATGAAGATATTGATGAGCTGAGAAAGCAAATTATTAACGAGTTGATTTATACCGAGAAAACTTTAGACGAAATTAAAAGAGAAATATAATGGGACGCAACAACGAAAGGAACATCAAAAAGCATAACGACAAATTGCATAAAGCCCAGAACAAAGTAAAACAGGCTGAGATTGCACGCAAAGAAAAGCTTAAAGAAATTATTAAAAAGTTCAACGAGAATAAAGAAGAATAAAATGTATCAGATTTTAGGTTCCAATAAAAAAACCTGAAACTTGAAACCTGAAACTTGAAACCTGAAACCTGAAACAAAAAATAATACACTACAGATGAGTAAATACGAAGATTTAAAAGCAAGTGTGCAGGAAATTATTGATTTAATTGCTGCCAAGAATAATAGAGAAGCCAATAATAAATTGCTTGAAGTAAGTGATACCTTAGATGATATGTTGGATCATGCTGAAGAAGATGAAGATTTAAGAGAAATTAGCAGGTATCAGGTTTTATTGAATCAGTTGCATGTAAAAATTAATGGAGAAGAGCAGGCTGATGGAGAGTAAGAAGTGCTTTTGTGATACTGGATTATGGTTCGAAAATTGTTGTGGTCAGTATCTTGAAAACAATCAAAAAGCACCAACGGCACTAGCTTTAATGCGTTCCAGATATTCGGCTTATGCCTGTCACAAGGCAGATTATCTATTAGAAACCACTTATATTTCGGAAAGAAAATACTATTCGAAGGCCGAAATTTTAAAATGGGTAACAGCTAATAAATGGCAGAGACTCGAGATTTTAAGTTTTACTGAAAATACCGTCGAATTCAAAGCCTATTTCTTGGATTCAGACCACAAACCACAAGTGCATTATGAATTTTCGACTTTTAAATTTGAAAATGAAGAGTGGTTTTATGTTGATGGAAAGTTTGAATAATTGTCAGACCTAACACTGTTAGTTGTTAGTTTTGGTTAGATATTTTAACTAAAAATTAATAAACGTTTCGTTTTTCATAATTCTAAAATAACGTAATTTTAAAATTATGAAAAACGAATTTAAAAAAGGTTTTTATTTTAAGTCGTACGAAGCTCCGTTTCAGTCTCCGTTTGAAAAGCTTTTTGGTATTTTTAAAGAGCTGATCACCCATACTTCGGGTGATTTTGACGAAGCAATCAGCTGGTTAAGGGAGTTAGACATAGAATACAAACTAACAGACGAGAACTACACTATCGATGATTTTATCGAAGATTTAAAAAAGAAAGGTTACATAAAAGACGAAGTTAAACCTGACGGAAGCGGTGGTTTTGGTATTACTGCCAAGACAGAACGCGCTATCAGACAGCAGGCCCTTGATCAAATTTTTGGTAACTTAAAACGTTCCGGAAGTGGTAATCATAAAACCAAACATGCCGGAAATGGTGACGAACATACGGGGGAATTTCGTGAATTTAATTTTGGAGATGGTTTAGAACGAATTTCATTGACAGAAAGTCTGCGAAATGCCCAGATCAATAATGGTGTTGAAAGTTTCATGCTAACCGAAAATGATTTGGTAGTAGAAGAAACTCAATACAAAGCGCAAATGAGCACCGTTTTGATGATCGACATCAGTCACAGTATGATTCTCTATGGCGAAGACCGAATCACACCTGCAAAAAAAGTGGCCATGGCTTTGGCCGAATTAATCACAACTCGTTATCCCAAAGATACACTCGATATTTTGGTTTTCGGAAATGATGCCTGGATCATCCCTATTAAAGATTTGCCCTATCTGCAAGTAGGACCTTATCATACCAATACCGTTGCGGGACTTCAATTGGCTATGGATATTTTGCGAAGAAAACGAAATACCAACAAGCAGATTTTTATGATTACCGATGGAAAACCCAGCTGCGTACGCGAGCGTGACGGTTCCTATTATATGAATAGCAACGGACTCGACGAGTACATCGTTGATAAATGTTATACACAGGCACAGCAAGCCAGAAAATTACACATTCCGATTACGACATTCATGATTGCAAACGATCCGTATTTACAGCGTTTTGTCAACCATTTTACCGAAGCGAATCAGGGAAAAGCATTTTACACCGGATTAAAAGGACTGGGAGAGATGATTTTTGAAGATTATGAAACGAATAGGAAGAAGAGAGTGAGGTAGTGTTTAGTCTCGGTCGCAGTCGCAGTCTCAGTTTCAGTCTCAGTTTCAGTGACGGTGTCCTGCTGAGCGAAGTCGAAGCATAAGTTGCAGTGACAGTCTCAGTTACTATTGTCCTTCTGAGCGAAGTCGAAGCGGGAGAGAAGCAAGAGGCCATTAAAAGTTTTAAAAAAAAACAAATTAGAAATTTTTCAATCAGTAAAAATGGAAATAAAAAATATAAAAACATTAGGACAGTTAAAAGCTGTTGGTTACAAAAGTAGCAGTATTAAAGACGAATTACGCAATAATCTTCGGGAGAAAATAAAGTCAGGAAAGCCTGTTTTTGAAGGTGTTCATGGTTTCGAAAATACGGTAATTCCGGAATTGGAGCGTGCCATTCTTTCTCGTCATAATATCAACTTATTAGGACTTCGTGGTCAGGCGAAAACACGTTTGGCACGTAAGATGGTTGAATTGTTAGACGAGTACATTCCGTTTGTGGCGGGCTCGGAAATTAATGACGATCCGTTAAATCCTATTTCACGTTTTGCCAAAGATTTAATTGTGGAGAAAGGTGAAGATACGCCTATTTCATGGCTGCATCGCAGTGAGCGTTTTTTCGAAAAATTAGCTACACCCGATGTTACTGTTGCCGATTTAATTGGAGATGTCGATCCTATAAAAGCAGCAAACTTAAAGCTTTCTTATGCCGATGATCGTGTCATTCATTTCGGAATGATTCCGAGAGCCAACCGCTGTATTTTTGTAATTAATGAGTTGCCGGATTTACAAGCCAGAATTCAGGTCGCTTTATTCAATATTTTGCAGGAAGGTGACATTCAGATTAGAGGATTTAAATTGAGAATGCCTTTGGATATGCAATTTATATTTACAGCCAATCCGGAAGATTATACCAATAGAGGAAGTATCGTAACGCCTCTAAAAGATAGAATTGGTTCGCAGATTCTCACGCATTATCCTGAAAGTGTTGCCGTTGCAAGAGCTATCACAGAGCAGGAAGCCAAACTGGATGAAACACAGCACAAATTAGTTTATGTGCCGGCGCTGGCCAGAGACATTTTAGAACAGATTAGTTTTGAAGCACGCGAAAGCGAATATATCGATAATAAAAGTGGAGTAAGTGCCAGAATGAGTATCACCGCTTTCGAGAATTTAATGAGTACAGCAGAACGTCGTGCCTTAAAAGCCGGAGTAGATAAAACCACTTTGCGTTTGTCTGATTTTGTGGGTATTATTCCTGCTATTACCGGAAAAGTAGAATTGGTTTACGAAGGAGAGCAGGAGGGAGCTGCCGTGGTAGCACAAAATTTAATTGGTTTAGCCATCAGAACTTTATTTCCAACGTTATTACCGCGAATAGAGAAACTTGAAAAACCGGGAGAAAAAACACCTTATTCAGATGTGATCGAATGGTTTTTTGCCGAAAGCGGTTTCGAATTGTTAGATGATGCTTCTGATTTAGAGTATCAGAACATTTTAGATGAAGTAACTCCGCTGGATGTTTTGTTGAAAAAATATTTGCCTCAACTGGATAAAAAAGATCAGTATTTCATGAAAGAATTTATTTTGTGGGGATTGGTCGAATACAAAAAACTGAGCAAAGACCGTTTTGCTCAAGGACATCAGTTTAAAGATATGTACGGAAGTTATATTAGTAAATTGTAGTTTATACTCTATTTTTTTTACAAGCCCTACAGGTATATGCAAACTTGTAGGGCTTATTCTTTTGTAAAAAGCCCATTACCAGTTTTATTTCATCTACCTTGCTCCGTTGGCTGTATTTGCAGTTTCCCAAAATAAAAATGGAAGATAGTTTCGAAGATTTGATTGCGAGTTATATAGAAAACAAGGTTGGAATATCAGAGCATTTTTTAAGTCCTGAACTGGCCAATCATTTAAAGCAAAATCTAATAGATTTAAATCGTAAAAGTTTGTTGCTGGCTGCAGGAATCGGAAACTCAGAAAAGCTGTCTTACGATGGAGCGGTACGCAGTGACTCTATTTATTGGCTGGATAAAAAACACAACAATGTTTTTGAAAATGAGTTTTTTGATAAGATAGATGCTTTTATAGTGTATTTGAATGAAAGTTGTTATACCGGAATTACGGGTTATGAATTTCACTATTCTTTATATGAAAGAGGCGATTTTTATCTGAAGCATTTAGATCAGTTTAAAAACAATTCCAGTCGAAAATATTCGATGATCAGTTATCTTAACAGCAATTGGCAAGAAAGCGATGGTGGAGAATTAATGATCCATCAGGAAAATAACAATCAAAAAATTGCACCTACGCAGGGAAAAACGGTTTTTTTTAAAAGTAATGAATTGGTGCATGAAGTTCTGGTTACCCAAAACACCAGAATGAGTATTACAGGCTGGTTAAAAAGCGACTAAAATCGTTTATCATTATACCCGACAAGTTTTAAAAATCTGTCGGGTTTGAGATTTTTTTAAAAGATATTGATATATCAATTATATTTGTATCAAATAAAAAAAGTATGCAACTCGAAAATCCAACCGGAACAGCTCTGTACTCCTTAGAGAAAGCAATAAAAGAATATCGAAGACTGGCACAAAAAAACATTACCAAGGTCGTAAAAGATATTACCGTCGATCAATGTCTGGTCTTAATTATACTAAACAACAATCCGGACATTTCCCAAAATGAATTGGCTAATCTTGTATTTAAAGACAGTGCTTCCATTACGAGAATGATTGAATTAATGGTGAAAAAAGAATATATAAGCCGTACAATTCACCCTGTGGATCGAAGAAAATTTAATCTGGAAATCACTAAAAAAGGAAAAAAAACACTTGACGATATACAACCCGTTATTAAGATTAACAGGCAAACGGCATTGGAGGGCTTGTCTCTGGAAGAAATAGCGTTATTGGATAAAACACTCCATAAAATAATCATTAACTGTAAAAACAATTAGCATGAAATCAGGATTAACACTAATCGTATTGTTGGTATTTATGTTTGGATATTCACAAATGGGGCTTAGTATACAATTAGAAAAATACATGGATGCACAATTTGCAGTTAATGATTTTAGCGGTACAGTATTGGTTTCTAAAAACGATTCGATACTTCTAAAAAAAGCATATGGCTTTGCGAATTATGAGTGGAAAGTAAAAAATGTAGTCGATTCAAAATTTAGCCTGGCTTCAGTTTCAAAGCAATTTACGGCTGTAGCGATTTTGCAGTTAGCGGAGCATAAAAAGTTATCATTGGAGGATCAATTGAGTAAGTACTTTGTTGGTTTCCCTAAAGGTGATGTCATCACTTTAAAAATGATGTTAAGTCATAATTCAGGTTTTCAAATGGATTTTGATGAACTGTATTTGGTAAGAACAGATCTCAATAAAGATTCTGTTTGTACGTATCTGGCAAAAAAACCTTTGCTGTTTGAGCCGGGAACCAGCACAGCCTACAGTAACATTGGATACTATTTATTAGCGCGCATTGTTGAAAAAGTATCGGGACAATCTTATGAAGAGTATTTAAGGCAAAATCTGTTCGATAAAGCTAAAATGTACAATTCCGGAGTTTCTACTAGTGATGCTGTAGTGGATAAAATGACTCAGTTGTATTATTTCAATGATAATAAATTAACTAAAAATCCATACATCAATTGGAATTTCAATCGTGGTCATGATGGTATATATTCAACTGTTGAAGATTTAAATTTGTGGAATAAAGCACTTTTCGACGGTCAGACTTTGCTATCAGAGGAATCTAAGAAAAAAATGTTTACATCGTATAATGAACAGAACTTTGGTTTTGGCGTAATAATCAACCCTGTTTACAATCAGGGACATCAATTAATTGCGCATGATGGCGGTTTCTTTGGGGCAATGACATCCTTTAACAAATTTACTGTCGATAAAGTTTTTATTACCGTTTTATCCAACAACCAGTCAAAATCGTATTATATTGCTTATGGCCTTGCGGGAATATGTTTTGGGAAAGAGGCAGAGCTTCCGTACAAACATATTCAGGTGGCTGGAGATGCGAAGGCTTACGATCAATATGTAGGGGAGTATGAGAATATTAAAATTGTAAAGAAAGAGAACAAACTGTATTATGCGGGTTCTGCTATCGAATTGTTGCCGGAATCACAAACAAAGTTCTTTCGCTCAGATAATAATAATACGACAGTAGAATTTATTAAAAATAGTAAAGGAAAAATTATACAGTTAGAAATTAAAAAGGCTGGAATAAAAGAAACAAAAAATAGAACAAAAGGAGTTTAAGCGTTATTTTTGCATTCAAAATATAATCCTATGTTGTTTCTTATCCTCAGTATTTTATGCAGTGTAATTGTTGGTGTGATTTTTAAAATAACGCGAAAATACAATACACATCCCACTCAGATTATTGCGTTCAATTATATTGTGGCTTTAGCACTGTGTTATTTTACTTTTAGCCCAAATCTAAAGGAAGTTGATGCAAACGCTCCCTGGAACATTTACATTGCGATTGGGATATTATTGCCGGCAGTCTTTTTGTTTCTGGTAGCTTCCATAAAAAATGTTGGGATTGTGAAAACAGATACAGCCCAGCGATTATCATTATTCATCCCAATTCTGGCGGCCTGGTTCATCTTTAAAGAAGAATTTAATACCTATAAAATTATCGGGTTACTAATTGGCTTTCTGGCGCTTTTACTCATCTTAAAAAAGCAACCGGATACTACAGAGAATAAATGGATTTATCCCGCGGTGGTTCTGGTAGGTTTTGGAATTATTGATATTCTCTTCAAACAAATCGCTCTTTATACTACTTTGCCTTATCCAATCTCTTTGTTTGTGGTGTTCTGTATCGCCTTAGCAGTAGCGTTTTTAATTTCGATTTATGAAATAGGCATAAAAAAGAGGAAATTGGACTCCAAAAATATCCTTTTTGGTGCCCTGGTGGGGATTTTTAATTTCGGAAATATCCTGTTCTATTTAAAGGCACATAAAGCATTTGCTGAAAACCCATCGACAGTCTTTGCAGGAATGAACATGGGAGTTATTGTTTTAGGAAGTTTTGTTGGTTTGCTTTTTTTCAAAGAAAAATTATCTAAAATTAACTTTATTGGTCTCTTTTTAGCTTTAATAGCCATCATTTTTATTGTTATTTCTCAGTTTAAATAAATTTTTTCATAATGTATTGTGTTGATTAACAGTTATTATTTGTTAATTTTTTCATTTTACAAAAATAAACTCTACTAATTCTATAGAATTTATAAAATATATTTTATAGATTTGCAATAACAATGAAGAACTATAGTCAAAATATCATCTCATCTTTATGTGGCTTCACGATGTGTCGCATGCAGGACTATGTGATGAAATGGCGTTGATAGAGAAATTTACTTGTTATTTTTTTTTTTAGCCTTTCATGCACCAATGAAAGGCTTTTTTTAGAACTGGAAAAAAAGAAACAAAATGAGAACCAAGAGAAATACCAGTGTTATGATGCGACGCTGTTTTAGGAAAATCCTATGTTAGAGTAAGTATCCATAAACCTTAGAAAAAAATTTTGTAAAAGATAAAATATAATAACCCCAATTAAACGATATAATATGAGTGCAGAATTAATAAAACAGAACCCCTTTCAATCCATGATTGATCGTTTTAACATTGCCGCAGACATTCTTAGATTAGACGAATCGATCAGGCAAAAACTCCAGCGTCCGGAAAAGCAAATTGTCGTTAATTTTTCAATTACCCTGGACAACGGTTCTGAAAAGAACTTTGAAGGTTATCGTGTTATTCACAATACGGCTTTAGGGCCTTCAAAAGGTGGAATCCGATATGATAAGGGAGTGAACCTTGACGAAGTGAAAGCACTGGCTGCCTGGATGACCTGGAAATCGGCGGTAACCGGGATTCCGTTTGGAGGAGCAAAAGGCGGAATTATTTGTGATCCCACGACACTTTCTAAGAATGAGTTAGAGAAAATTACAAGAGCTTATACCAAAGCTTTAATAGATATTTTCGGACCTGAAAAAGATGTTCCGGCTCCGGACATGGGAACGGGTCCCGATGAGATGGGATGGTTGATGGATGAGTTTTCGATACTTCACGGCAAAACAATTCACGCGGTAGTAACTGGAAAACATTTGCATTCCGGCGGTTCATTAGGCAGGGTAGAAGCAACAGGAAGAGGGGTTAGTATCATCACTTTATTAGCCCTTGAAAAATTAAAACTTAGACCTGCAAAATCTACGGTAGCCATTCAGGGTTTTGGAAATGTGGGATTGCATTCGGCCTTATTTTTATTTGAAAAAGGACTTAAAGTAGTAGCGGTTAGTGATGTTTCCGAAGCGTTTTACAATCCTGAAGGACTTAATATTCCTGAATTGATTTTGTACTACAATTTGAACAATAAAAGTATTAAAGGATATCCGAATTCAATTGCTATTAAACATGAGGATTTATTGTTGTTAGAAGTGGATGTATTGATTCCTGCTGCCACAGAAGATGTGATTACACAAAAGAATGCTAATGATATTCGCGCTAAAATTATTGTGGAAGGTGCCAACGGACCGGTTTCTTCCGATGCAGATAAAATACTACACGATAACAATGTTTTAGTGGTTCCGGATATTTTGGCTAATGCGGGTGGCGTTACAGTTTCGTATTTTGAATGGCTTCAGAATTCGCTACTGGAGTCCTGGAGAATTCATCAGATTAATACACGCCTAGAGGACATCTTAGAAAAGGGATTTGAGACGGTTTTCAGAATTGCCGCCAAACATAATGTAACACCGCGCATTGCAGCTTATATTATTGCGTTGAAAAAGGTAGCCGACACTCAATCTGTAAAAGAAGTGGCGCTGGATACTCCGAAATTTAAGCAGAATTAAAAATTAGATTTTTAATAGTAAAGATTGTTTTCATCAATTAATAAGAAGATTTTCAGCTGAAAAGAACTTGTTGCTTGATGAAAATGTCTTTGTTTTTATAAGGATATAGAAGTACTACTGCTGTGTGTTTTTTTATGAATTAAATACGTATTTTTTAAAATGGAACATATTAATTTTCTAGCTTTCGCGATGCCTGCTTTTTTTCTCTTTCTTTTTTTAGAATACAAGCTTGCACAACGACGAAAGAGACCGGAAATTTTTAACTATGAAAGTTCAGTTTCAAATATTAGCATTGGCATTGCAGAACGGTTGATCAATTTGTTTGTGGCGGCCAGTTTTTACCAGTTGTATTATTTGATTTATGATAATTATCGATTTTTTGACATTTCGAATAGTGTTTTGGTGTGGATTGCCTTAATTCTTGCCACCGATTTTGTCTGGTATTGGTACCACCGATTGGGGCATGAAGTCAATTTTTTCTGGGCAGCACACATCGTACATCATCATAGCGAAGAGTTTAATTTTACTGCGGCTGCCAGAATTACGACTTTTCAGGCCGTGATTAGAACAGGATTTTGGTGTGTACTGCCGCTTATTGGTTTTCACCCTTCTATGGTGATTACCATGCTGATTGTACACGGAGCTTATTCTTTTTTTACGCATACACAGCTTGTTGGCAGAATAAAATGGCTGGAGTATGTTTTTGTTACGCCTTCTGTACACGGTGTGCATCACGCCTCTGATGAGAAATATCTCGATAAAAATTACGGCGATATGTTTACCTTTTGGGATCGTCTTTTCGGAACTTTTCAGGAAGAGGAAGAAAAACCAAAATACGGTTTAACACATCCACTCAAAACGTATAGTTTCTTGTGGCAGCATTTTCATTACTATTTTGAGATTTACGAGCTGTGGAAGCGCTCAACAGGATTTAAAGCAAAATGGAAAGCGGTATTTGGCAGTCCTGCCCATATGGATCAGGATATTCGACCAACCCTAGAGAAACGTTTTCTACAGGACAAAGCGAATCCGCATCAAAGGCTTCGATTTAAGAATTATCTCTATATCCAGCTTGGGCTTTCTACGCTGCTTTTAACGGTTTTTACGTATTGTTTTGAAGGACTAAATGTCTCGGACAAAATTTTTGTACTGTTACTTATTTTGGTAACATTAGTAAATTGTGGGGCATTATTAGAACAAAGAAGATGGATTTATTATCTGGAATACTTGAGAATTTTTATGGTAACCACTTATTTTTTATACGAAGAAAATTTGCTTTCCTTTTTCTTCATCCCGCTTGCGATTATGATTTTTGCTGAACAATTATTCTCACTTAGTAAACATTATCAGGAAGTTGTACTGCAATTGGAAACTTCTGAATAGTATAACTAATCGCCACGAATGCACGAATTTGTATTTCAAATAATTCGTGCATTCGTGGCGAAAAAACATAGAAGTTTGTTATTTGTAGCAAACTTATAACCTTGAAACCTTTTGGAATTTTAATTTTTCAGTGCCTCGCGATTATGATTTTGCCGAGCAATTATTCTCACTTAGTAAACATTATCAGGAAGTTGTACTGCAATTGAAAACTTCTGAATAGTATAACTAATCGCCACGAATGCACGAATTTGTATTTCAAATAATTCGTGCATTCGTGGCGAAA